>NZ_JBEXVF010000002.1:0-317837 GCF_040629235.1 Amycolatopsis sp. NPDC005961
CCAGAACACGGCCGGCGGCGCCGGGTCAAGGCATCTTTCCCGCCTTGACGCGGTGTCGCCGGCCGTAGTCACAATGAGGGCTTCGGGGTGCCGGAGGGGCACAGAGGGGGCAAGCCGCGCCAAAGGCGCGTCGAGCACCCCGCGCCCCGAGCGGGTTCCGAGCCACCACAGGGCCGAGCCAAAACCGGATCAACCACCCATGCACCACTGACCGGGAACCACCCCAAGGCCCCCGCGCCAAGGCCCACCCCCGTCACCCACCCACCCTTAATTCGGGTTGAAAAAAAATGACCGCCCGACAGTTGCCCGCCTTGTCTGGACCATGCATACTTTGTTGCCAGGCACAACAAAGGTCTGAACCAACTCCGTGACCCACCCCCGCCCCGGGCCGCGGTGTCCGGTCCCGCCTGCCGCCGCCCCGGCATGCGAGGCCACCTCCCCCTCCCGCGTTTCGTGCTGCGCGCGGAACGCCGGTCCCCCTGGTGAGAGAGGCGACAAAGATGTCCACCTCGTTCCGCAAGTTCCGCGGCCTCCGAAGAGCAGCAGCCCTCTTCGCCGCCGGCTCACTGCTCTTCCTCGGGCAGCAAGCGCTGACCGCCCCCGCCGCCGAAGCCGCCGCCACCTTCACCGACGACTTCAACGGCCCCGCCGGGTCCGCCGTCGACGGGTCCAAGTGGCAGCTCGAAACCGGCGACAACGTCAACAACCACGAACGCCAGTACTACACGTCCGGCACCAACAACGCCCAGCTCGACGGCCAGGGCCACCTCGTCATCACCGCGAAGCGCGAAAACCCCGGCAACTACAACTGCTGGTACGGCCGCTGCGAGTACACCTCCGCCCGGATGAACACGGCCGGCAAGTTCAGCCAGGCCTACGGTCACTTCGAGACGCGCATGAAACTCCCGCGCGGGCAAGGCATGTGGCCGGCGTTCTGGATGCTCGGCGGCGGCAACTGGCCGACCGACGGCGAGATCGACGTCATGGAGAACGTCGGCTTCGAGCCGAACACCGTGCACGGCACCATCCACGGCCCCGGCTACTCCGGTTCCGGCGGCATCGGCGCGGCCTACAACGGCCCGAACTTCTCCGACGACTTCCACACCTACGCCGTCGACTGGGCGCCGAACCAGATCAAGTGGTACGTCGACGGCAACCTCTACCAGACGCGCACGCCGTCCGACCTGAACGGCAACCGCTGGGTCTACGACCACAACTTCTTCATCATCCTCAACCTCGCCGTCGGCGGGTACTGGCCCGGCGACCCCAACAGCAGCACGCAGTTCCCGCAGCAGCTGGTCGTCGACTACGTCCACGTCACCAACGACACCGGCGGCGGCACCCCGAGCGGGCGCACCGGGCGGATCACCGGCATCGGCGGCAAGTGCGTCGACGTCGCGGGCGCCAGCACCGCCAACCTCACGCCGATCCAGATCACCGACTGCAACAACAACGCGGCCCAGAACTGGACCATCGGCACCGACGGCACGATCCGCGCCCTCGGCAAGTGCATGGACGTCAACGCGGCCGGCACCGCGGACGGGACCGTGGTGCAGCTCTACGACTGCAACGGGACCGCCGCCCAGCAATGGGTCGTGACCGGCGCCAAGGACATCGTGAACCCCAACGCGAACAAGTGTCTCGACGCCACCGGCAACTCCAGTGCGAACGGCACCCGCCTGCAGATCTGGACCTGCGGCGGCGGCGCCAACCAGAAGTGGACCACTCCCTGATCCACCACCACGGGTAGGCGAACCCCGCCCGGTTCGCCTACCCGGCACTGTTTCCTTCCCCCACAAGGAGAATCCAAGTGCGACGATTCCTCGTCGCGCTAATGGGGTGTGCCCTGTTAGCGCTTTCCTTCTTGACCACCGGCTCCGCCCAAGCCGCCGTCGAGGCCGGCCCGTCCGCGAGCCAGCTGCTCGCGAAGACGACGTCCTGCCAGCAGATCTCGAACGGCAAGTACTCCTTCGACGAAGGCGGCGCGGCGACCGTGCCCGTCTGCCAGGCCAACGGCGCGGTCTTCTTCAAGGCCGACATGGACATCGACTGCGACGGCGTCCGCACTTCGCAGTGCAACGAGCAGACCGACTGCTGCTTCTACCCGGACACCGCGTTCCACACGTCGACCGACCAGCCCCTCAACGCCGCGCAGCTGCCGTACATCGTCCTGCCGCAGCCGACGTCCACTTGGGACTACCGCAATTACGGCATCGACGGCGGTTCCGTCGTGGCGGTGATCTACAACAACCAGGTGACCTACGCGGTGGTCGGCGACACCGGCCCGACGAGCATCATCGGCGAAGCGTCCTACGCCACCGCGGTCAACCTCGGCATCAACCCCGACCCGTCCAACGGCGGCACCGAGGGCCCGGTGACGTACATCGTGTTCCCGAACACGCACGTCAACCCGATCGAGAACCACGCCAACGCCACCAGCCTCGGTGAGCAGGTCGCCACGCAGTTCGCCGGCGGCACCACCACGCCGCCCACCCAGAACGCGGGCCGGATCACCGGCGTCGGCGGCAAGTGCGTCGACGTCGCGGGCGCGAACAACGCCAACGGCACCGCCGTGCAGCTCTACGACTGCAACGGCTCGACCGCTCAACAGTGGACGGTCGGCACCGACGGCACGGTCCGCGCGCTCGGCAAGTGCCTCGACGTCACCAGCGCGGGCACGGCCAACGGCACGACGGTCCAGCTGTACGACTGCAACGGGTCGAACGCGCAGAAGTGGTCGGCCAACGGATCGCAGAACCTCGTGAACGCCGGCTCGGGCAAGTGCCTCGACGCCACCGGCAATTCGAGCGCCAACGGGACCCGGCTCCAGATCTGGACCTGCGGCACCGGCGCGAACCAGAAGTGGACACTGCCATGAGGAAGCGCTCTCTCTTCAGCATTCTCGGCGTGACCGCGCTTGCCGCGGCCACCTTCGCCGTGCCCGCGCAGGCCGCGGGCGAGACCGTGAACGTCTGGCTCACCACGACCGACGACGCCAAGGGTGTCAACGTCACCCGCGGCCTGCAGCAGCAGACACCGATCAGCTTCACCGCGGGCACCGGCACCGGCGGCCAGACCATCAACGTCAACGAGAACACGACCTACCAGCAGTTCGAGGGCGCCGGCGCGTCGTTCACCGACTCCGCCGCGTGGCTGCTCAACTCGAGCAACCTGCTCAGCTCCACCACCCGCAACCAGGTCATGCAGAAGCTGTTCGACCCGAACGCGGGCATCGGCATCAGCTTCCTGCGCAACCCGATCGGCGCGTCGGACATCGCGCGCTACAGCTACACGTTCGACGACGTGCCGGCCGGGCAGACCGACCCGAACCTGACGAAGTTCTCCATCGCGCACGACCAGACCGACGTCCTGCCGCTGACCAAGCAGGCGCTGCAGCTCAACCCGCAGATCAAGGTCATGGCGTCGCCGTGGAGCGCGCCGCCGTGGATGAAGGACAACGACAGCTACCTGCTCGGCTGGGTCGAGTCGCAGTTCTACCCGGCCTACGCGCAGTACTTCGTCAAGTACGTCCAGGCGTACCAGGCCGCCGGCGTCCCGATCAACTACCTGTCGATCCAGAACGAGCCGACGTGCTGCGCGAGCTACCCGTCGACCAACTGGAACGGCGCCGGCCTGGCGTACTTCGCCAAGAACAACCTGCTGCCCGCACTGCAGAACGCCGGACTGTCCACAAAGGTCCTCGCGCTCGACTGGAACTGGGACCAGTACCAGTCCTTCGCGGCACCCACGATGGACGACGCGGCCATCCGCAGCCACCCGAACTTCGGCGGCATGGCCTGGCACGGCTACGGCGGCGACATCTCGCAGCAGACGACCGTGCACAACCAGTACCCGAGCGTGAACGCGTACTCGACCGAGCACTCCGGCGGCACCTGGGTGTCGAACCAGCAGGCCGAGGACATGACGAACATCGTCGACTACACGCGCAACTGGAGCCGCACGGTCACCAAGTGGAGCCTGGCGATGGACCAGGCGCACAACCCGCACAACGGCGGCTGCGACACGTGCACCGGGCTGGTGACCGTCCACAATGGAGACGGACGCAACGGCCAGGTCGACTACACCGTCGAGTACTACACGATGGGTCACCTGACGAAGTTCGTGAAGCCGGGCGCGTCCCGGATCGACTCGAACGACAACTCGACGGTCCGCAACGTCGCGTGGAAGAACCCGGACGGCTCGAAGGCGCTGATCGCGTACAACACCAGTACCGGCAACCAGAGTGTGCGCGTGAACTGGGGCAACTCCTCGTTCACCTACACCCTGCCCGGCCACACCTCGGCGACGTTCACCTGGAACGGCACCCAGGGCAGCGGGGGCGGCGGCACCGGCAAGACCGGCCCGATCACCGGGCTCGGCGGCAAGTGCCTGGACGTCGCGAACGGCAGCAGCGCGAACGGCGCCGCCGTCCAGCTCTACGACTGCAACGGCTCGGGCGCGCAAGCGTGGACGGTCGGCACCGACGGCACGATCCGCGCGCTGGGCAAGTGCCTCGACGTCACCGGACAGTCCACAGCGGACGGTGCGCAGCTGCAGCTGTGGGACTGCGGCGGGACGGCGAACCAGAGATGGGCGGCGACCGCGGCGCGCGACATCGTCGGGGCAGCGTCGAACAAGTGCCTCGACGCGACCGGCAATTCCAGCGCCAACGGCACCCGGCTGCAGATCTGGACGTGCACCGGTGCCGCCAACCAGAAGTGGAACGTGCCCGCATGAAGAAGACAGCAGCATTCGGCGCCCTGATCGCGGCTTCAGCGCTCGTGTTCGCCCCTGGCGTCGCGCAGGCGGCGACCGGGCCGATCACCGGCCTCGCCGGCAAGTGCGTCGACGTCAACGCGGCGAGCACCGCGAACGGCACGGCGATCCAGCTGTACGACTGCAACGGCTCGAACGCCCAGCAGTGGACGACCGGCAGCGACGGATCGCTGCAGGCCCTGGGCAAGTGCCTCGACGTCACCAGCGCCGGAACCGCCAACGGCACCACGATCCAGCTCTGGGACTGCAACGGCTCCAACGCCCAGAAGTGGACGGCCAACGCGGCGAAGAACCTGGTCAACACCGGTTCGGGCAAGTGTCTCGACGCCACCGGCAACTCCAGCGCGAACGGCACCCGGCTGCAGATCTGGACGTGCGCGAGCACGGCCAACCAGCAGTGGACGCTCCCCTCCGGCGGCACGACCCCGCCGCCGTCCGGGCCGGGCGTGATGGCCGTCGCGCCGTACCTCTACAACGGCTGGGGCAACCCGCCGAGCCCGCAGACGATCCAGAACGCCACCGGCGTCAAGTGGTTCACGCTGGCGTTCGTCCTGTCCAACGGCTACTGCAACCCGATGTGGGACGGCGGCCGGGCGCTGACCGGCGGCGTCGACCAGAACACGATCAACGCGGTGCGCGCGGGCGGCGGGGACGTCATCCCGTCGTTCGGCGGCTACTCCGGCAACAAGCTGGAGTCGTCGTGCGGCAGCGCGGGTGAGCTGGCCGCGGCGTACCAGAAGGTGATCAGCGCCTACGGCCTCAAGGCGATCGACATCGACATCGAGGCCGACGCCTACAGCAACCCGACGGTGCAGCAGCGCACGGTCGACGCGCTGAAGACGATCCGGGCGAACAACGCGGGCATCAAGCTGTACGTCACGTTCGGCACCGGGCAGTCCGGACCGGACAACAGCCTGGTCAACCGGGCGGCCCAGTCGGGGCTCACGGTCGACGGCTGGGTGATCATGCCGTTCGACTTCGGCGGCGCCGGCCAGAACATGGGCACGCTCACGCAGCGCGCGGCCGAAGGGCTCAAGAACGTCGTCAAGTCGGCTTACGGCTACGACGACGACACGGCCTACCGGCACATGGGCATCTCGTCGATGAACGGCATCACGGACAACAGCGAGACAGTCACGTTGAACGATTTCACCGCGATCTTGGCCTACGCGAACCAGCACCACCTGGCCCGGCTGACGTTCTGGTCGGCCAACCGCGACCGGCCGTGCCCGGGCGCCTACCCGAACGACGACACGTGTTCGGGTGTTTCCCAGCAGGCGTGGGACTTCACGAGGATCTTCGCCCGCTACGCCGGCTGACCCCGGTCCGACGACGAAGGCCCGGCTCCGGCCGGGCCTTCGTGCGTTCCGGGCTGCCGGACCGTGACACTGGGGAGGCCCCGGCCCGGCAGCGAGGTGGTTCCGCCTGCCGCTGGGGGTCTCCGGCGGCGAAACCGCTCAGAGGTTATCCAGCCGGGATCGCTTTTGGGGAGTCCGGAAACCAGAGATGCCCGAAGGGGCACCCTAGACTGGCCGCCGTGCCCGAACCGACGGTGAACGACGTCCTGGCCGAGCTGGCCGCGCTCGACGAGCCGCGTGCCCGCGAGATCAACGCGAAACACGGCGACGACCACGGCGTGAACCTCACCAAGCTGCGCGCGGTGGCGAAGCGGCTGAAGACGCAGCAGGAGCTGGCCCGCGAGCTGTGGGCCACCGACGACACGGCGGCAAAGCTCCTGGCGACGCTGATCTGCCGCCCGAAGGCGTTCGAGCGCGCCGAGCTGGACGCGATGCTGCGGACGGCACGCACGCCGAAGGTGCACGACTGGCTCGTCAACTACGTGGTGAAGAAGAGCCCGCACGCCGAGGAGCTGCGCGTGGCGTGGTTCGCCGACCCGGACCCGGTGATCGCGAGCGCCGGCTGGGCGCTGACCACCGATCGCGTGGCGCAGGGGCACGATGATCTCGGCAACCTGCTCGAAATCATCGAAAAGGAAATGAAGGACGCGCCGGAACGCCTGCAGTGGGCGATGAACCACTGCCTGGCCCAGATCGGGATCGAGCACGCCGAGCACCGCGCCCGAGCCATCGAAATAGGCGAACGCCTCGAGGTTTTGAAGGACTACCCGACGCCCCCGAACTGCACGTCGCCGTTCGCGCCGATCTGGATCACCGAGATGGTGCGCCGCAAGAGTTAGTCACTCCGCCGCGACCGCCGCCCGAGCTGCCTCGGCTCGGTCGGCGTACGCCTCGACCAGCTGTTCCTCCGCGTCCTCGAGGTACTTCATCAGCAGCTGCTCCGCGCCCGGGCCATCGCCGGCCTCGATGCGGTCGAGGATCTCGTGGTTGCGGGGCAGGTAGCGCTCGTGGAAGCGCCGGGGCTCGGCCATGATGTGGAACACCAGTCGCAGCTCGGCGGTCAGCCTGCCGACCAGCTCGTTGACGCGCTCGCTGCCCGACAGGGCCGCCAGCTCCTGGTGGAACCACACGTTCGCGGTGCCGAGGTCCTTCCAGTTGCCGGTGCGCGCGGCCTCGTCGCCGATCTCGACCTTCTCGCGAATCCGGGCGAACGAAGCCGGCTTCGCCGTCACCCCCCGGACGGCCGCGCACTCGATGATCTTGCGGACGCGGTAGATGTCGACGACGTCCTCGATGCTCGGGATTCGGACGAAGACCCCGCGGTTGAGCTCGTGGGCGAGCAGCCGCTCGTGCGTGAGCAGCCGGAACGCCTCCCTGAGCGTGTTGCGCGAGACGCCGAGCGCGTTGCCGATGTCCTGCTCCGACAGCCGGCCGCCGGGCAGGAAGAAGCCCTCCGCGATGCGCTTGCGCAGCACGCCCGCCACCCGCTCGGCCGTGCTCTTGCGACTGACCAGGCCCCGGTCGGCCTCCAGGCCCGGGAGCCCGCTGTCTTCGATGACCACGAGACAGATGGTACCCGTCACACTGAGGACGATGTAATTGCCGTCTTGTGGAATTGTTCAACAATCCCTAGTGTGTGAGGCACGCCACGATGAGAGACTGGCCAGGAGGTGCCCATGACTGCGACAACTGCTACCGAGGCCCGGCCGTTCGACTGGTTCCGCACGCTCGGCAAACGCGGGCAACGCGCGTTCGCGGGCGCTTTCGGCGGCTACGGCCTGGACTCGTTCGACTACCAGACCCTGCCGCTCGGCCTCGCCGCGATCACCGCGTACTTCGGCATTTCGAGCGGTGAAGCCGGCCTGCTCGGCACGACGACGCTGGTCGTGTCAGCCATCGGCGGGGTCGGGGCCGGCATGCTGGCCGACCGGATCGGCCGCGTCCGCACGCTCCAGATCACCATCGCGATGTACACGATCTTCACCGTGCTCTGCGGGTTCGCGCCGAACTTCGAGACGCTGCTGATCTTCCGCGCACTGCAGGGCCTGGGCTTCGGCGGCGAGTGGGCGGCCGGCGCCGCGCTGGTCGCGGAGTACTCGCAGGCCCGCTACCGCGGCCGGACCGTGGCCTTCGTGCAGAGCGCCTGGGCGGTCGGCTGGGGCCTGTCGGTGATCGTCTACACCGTCGTGTTCAGCCTGGCGAGCCCCGACCTGGCCTGGCGCATCATGTTCTGGACCGGCGTCATCCCGGCCCTGTTCGTGCTGTGGGTCCGCAAGAGCGTCAAGGACGCCCCGCGCGCCGAGGAACGCCTGAAGGCCGAACGCCCGAAGGGCACGCTCGTCAAGATCTTCAAGGCCGACCTGCTGCGCACGACGTTCTTCGCCGCGCTGCTCGCCACCGGCGTCCAGGGCGGGTACTACACGATCTCGACGTGGCTGCCGTCCTACCTGAAGAAAACGCGCGAGCTGACCGTGATCGGCACCGGCGGCTACCTCGCGTTCCTTATCACCGGCGCCTTCGTCGGCTACGTCTGCGGCGGCTACCTCACGGACCTGATGGGACGCAAGAAAACGTTCCTGACGTTCGCGCTGCTGTCGGCCGCGCTGATCGTCGCGTACACGCAGATACCCAAGGGCGCCAACGGGCTCGTGCTCGTCCTCGGCTTCCCGCTCGGCTTCTCGATGTCCGCGATCTTCAGCGGCTTCGGCGCCTACCTCGCCGAGCTGTACCCGACGTCGCTGCGCGGTACGGGTCAGGGCTTCACGTACAACTTCGGCCGTGCCGTGGGCGCGATCTTCCCGACCGTCGTGGGCTTCCTCGGCGCGGGCGGCGCGATCGTGTTCGGCGCGCTCGGCTACGGCATCGCCGTGCTCGCACTGCTCGGCCTTCCCGAGACCCGGGGTATCGAACTCGTCGACTGAATCTTGCGGGGGTGCAACCCCCACACCCCCGGGGGCCCGCCCCCGGACCCGGAAATTTCCCTGAGGGGGAACTCATGACGACCTTTGACGAACCCGCGACGTTCACTCCCGCTCAAGCGCGAGAAGCGTTCCGCCGCGGCACCGCCCGGCCGACCACCGGCTGGGCCAACGGCTTCACCCAGACCAACCTGATCGCCGTGCCCGAGGACTGGGCCTACGACGTCCTGCTGTTCTGCACCCGCAACCCGCAGCCGTGCCCGCTGCTCGACGTCACCGACCCCGGCGACCCGGAAACCCGGCTCGCCGCGGGCGCGGACCTGCGCACCGACCTGCCGCGCTACCGGATCTGGCAGAACGGCGTGCTGGCCGGCGAGGTGTCCGACGCGACCGGCCTGTGGCGCAGCGACATGGTCGCCTTCTCCATCGGCTGCAGCTTCACGTTCGAGACGGCCCTGGCCGCCGAGGGCGTCCCGCTGCGGCACGTCGACCAGGGCCGCAACGTCGCGATGTACGTGACGAACCGGCCGTGCGAGCCCGCCGGGCGGCTGTTCGGCCCGATGGTCGTGTCGATGCGGCAGATCCCGGAGGACCGCGTCGACGACGCCATCCGGATCACCCGCGCGATGCCGGCCGTGCACGGCGCGCCCGTGCACGTCGGCGACCCGGGCGCGCTGGGGATCGAAGACCTCTCGCGGCCCGACTTCGGGGACCCGGTGGAGGCGGAGCCGGGCGACGTCCCGGTGTTCTGGGCCTGCGGGGTCACCCCGCAGGCGGCGCTGATGGCGTCACGGCCCCCCTTTGCGATCACCCACGCGCCGGGGTACATGTTCATCACCGACCGCCACGACAGCGAATACCGGGTGGGCTGAAATGGATCTGAACAGCGATCTCGGCGAAGGCTTCGGCGCCTGGAAGATGGGCGACGACGAAGCCATGCTCGACATCGTGACCAGCGCGAACATCGCGTGCGGCTTCCACGCCGGCGACCCGTCGGTGATGCGGCGGGTGTGCGACCGGGCGGCCGAGCGCGGGGTCGCGATCGGCGCGCACGTCGGGTACCACGACCTGGCCGGGTTCGGCCGGCGCGCGCTCGACATCGCGCCGGCCGACCTGGCGGACGAGGTGCTCTACCAGATCGGCGCGCTCGACGCGTTCGCCCGCGCGGCGGGCAGCCGCGTGACGTACGTGAAGCCGCACGGCGCGCTGTACAACACCGCGGCGGTCGACGTCGAGCAGGCCGCGGCGATCGTCGACGGCCTGCGCCGGTACGACCCCGGGCTCGCGCTGCTCTGCCTGCCGGACTCGGAAATGCAGCGGCAGGCGGAAAAAGCGGGCGTGGTGGCGTACGCGGAGGCGTTCGCCGACCGGGCCTACACGGCCGACGGCAAGCTCGTGTCGCGCAAGAAGCCGGGCGCGGTGCTGCACGACGCCGACGTGGTGGCCCGGCGCGCGGTCGGCATGGCCACCGGCGGCGTCGTCACGGAGGACGGCACCAAGCTCGAGCTGCGCCCGGACTCCCTGTGCGTGCACGGGGACACGCCGGGCGCGGTGGAGCTGGCCAAGCGGATCGCGGCCGCGCTGACCGAGGGCGGCATCGAACTGGGGGCGTTCACCGGATGACCGTCCGGCTGCTGCCGTGCGGGCGGCGCGCGGTGCTGGTGGAACTGGACGACGTGCTGGGGTTCCAGGCCGCGCTTGCCCACCTCGCCCCGGCGGGCGTCGAGGAGCTGGTCCCGGCGGCGCGGACGCTGCTGGTCCGCTTCGACCCGGCGGTGACGGACGCGGACCGCCTGGGCGCCCTGCTGCGCGAAGTGTCCCCTGTGGACAGTGCGGTGTCCGCTTCGGCCGAGGTGGTGATCCCGGTGCGGTACGACGGCGAGGACCTGGCCGACGTCGCGGCCGAGGCGGGCTTGCGCATCTCCGAGGTGATCGCCCGGCACAGTGCGGGTTCGTACGTCTCGGCGTTCTGCGGGTTCGCGCCGGGGTTCGCCTACCTGTCCGGTTCGGACCCGGCGCTGCACGTCTCGCGCCGGTCGACGCCGCGGACGCGCATCCCGGCGGGGTCGGTGGCGATCGCCGGGGAGTACAGCGCGGTCTACCCGAGCGCGTCGCCCGGCGGCTGGCGGCTGCTCGGCCGGACGGACGTGCCGGTGTGGGACGTCGAACGCGACCCGCCGAACCTGCTGCCACCGGGCACGAGGGTGCGGTTCGAGGCGGTGACGGCGTGAAGCTCGAAGTCGTGCGGCCGGGGTTCACGACGACGGTGCAGGACCTCGGCCGGCCCGGGCACGCGGCGCTCGGCGTCGGCCGGTCCGGCGCGGCCGACCGCGCGTCGTTCCGGCTGGCCAACCGGCTCGTCGGGAACCCCGCGGACGCCGCGGCGCTGGAAGTGACGCTGGGCGGTCTGGTGCTGCGCGCTTCGGCCGTGACGACGGTGGCGGTGACCGGCGCGCTGTGCCCGGTGTCGCCGGGTGGCATGAACGCGCCGATGACGTTGTGGCCGGGCGACGAACTGGTGCTGGGCACGGCTTCGCACGGTTTGCGCTGCTACGTCGCGGTGCGCGGCGGGATCGACGTCACGCCGGTGCTCGGCTCGCGGTCGACCGACACGCTCGGCAAGCTGGGCCCGCCGCCGCTCGCCGCCGGGATGCTGCTGCCGGTGGGCACGCCCGGCGCCTTCCCGGCGGCCGACCTGGCGCCGCGTGCGGCGTTGCCGGCCGCGCCGGTCCTGCGCGTCACGCAGGGACCACGTCGCGACTGGTTCACCTCGCCGGACGACTTGCTGTCCACTGTGTACACGGTTTCGCCGGACTCGGACCGCGTCGGGATCCGCCTGATCGGGCCGCCGCTTTCCCGCGCCCGGGAAGGGGAACTGCCGTCCGAGGCGTGCGTGCCCGGGTCGGTGCAGGTACCGCCGTCGGGCCGGCCGATCCTGTTCCACGCCGACTCCCCGACGACGGGCGGGTACCCGGTGATCGCCGTCGTCGAGGAGGACGACCTCGACGTCGCGGCCCAGCTGCGGCCGGGCCAGACCGTGAGCTTCCGTCCCGCGTCGTGAGTGGGAAACCGGGTTCTAACCCGGTTTCCCACTCACGACCACCAGCAGCCAGACCACGTTCGTGAGGACGATCGCGAGCCACAGCGGCCACCGGCGCGGGATCCGCAGCCGGCCCGGCTCGGCCAGGTAGGCGTCGAGGGCCTCGGCGACCTGGTCGTCGATCTCGTCGCGCAGGCGCGGGCTCAGTTCAGACATGCGCCGGCACCGGCCGCGGGACCGCCACCGCCAGGCACGCCAGCGCCAGCGGGACCTCCAGACCGGCCATGAGCAGCGAGAACACCACGTCGTCACCGGCCGTCACAACGTCGAACCAGGCATCGGCCAGCAGGAGTGTCGCCGTGCCGATCGCGGCGAACGGCACCCGCGGGTCGTCGCGGCCGAGCAGCCAGGCCGTCGCCAGCAGGCCGATCGCCTCCGCCGCGTCGAAGCCCGTCCACGCGAGCCGCCAGTGCTGCGCCTGCACGACGTCCGGCAGCGTCACCCCCAGTACCGCGATCCACGGCAGCAGGCAGAGGCCCGCCGCCCAGAAGAGTCTTTTCATCGAAAACCCCCGTTCGCCGACCACGGTAGCGATTGCAGAGATTCTTTGCAAACATCCTCTGTAGTACGCTCCGGCCATGGTCGAACGTCCCGAACGGCGCGTCCTCACCGGCGCGGATCTCAAGGCCTTCTACAAGGCCCTGGCCAACCCCGTCCGCCGCGACATCCTGTCCTACCTGGGCAAACACGGCGAAGCGAACTCGACGAGCGTCGCGAAGGCCCTCGGCGAGAGCACCGGGACGACCAGCTACCACCTCCGCAAGCTCGCCGACCTCGACCTCATCGCGGAGATCGAAGACCGCGGAGACGGCCGCGAGCGCTGGTGGAAGTCGCTGATGAAGGACATCTACACCCCGCCCGGCCTCGAGATGACCGACGACGAGCGCGAAGCCGCGCGCAAGCTCGGCACGCTCAAGATGAGCCACGACCTCGGCCTGGTCGCGCGGGCGTACGCGGGCTACGACGACGCCAAGGGCTGGAACCAGATCTACCGCGGCGGGCTGACCCTGACGAAGGAGCAGATCGCGTCGTTCGTCGAGGAGTACCAGGCCCTGCTCTGGAAGTACGTCACCGAGCCGGGCCACCACCCGCCCGGCTCGCGCGCGGTCGCCGTCCGGCTGATCGTGGTGCCGGAAGAAGAGTCCATCGAGGACTAGAGGCCCGAGACCCGCAGCGTGATGTTCAGCCGGCCGGTCAGGCCGAGCGCCGGGTCCGCCGTGCCGGAGAGGGTCTTCGGCACGCCGTGGTAGGCGTACCGGGATGGGCCGCCGAACACGAAGACGTCACCCGAGTGCAGCTCGACGTCCGTGTAGGGCTTGTTGCGGGACTCGGTGTTGCCGAAGCGGAACACGCACGTGTCGCCGAGGCTGAACGACACCACCGGGGCCGAGCTGCGCTCGTCCTTGTCCTGGTGCTGCCCCATCTTCGTCTTCGCGGCGTAGAAGTTGACCAGCGCGGTGTCGGGCTCGTAGCCGTCGGCCGGCTCGCCGTACGCGTCCGCGAGCGCGCGGCGGCCCAGGTCGCCGAGCCAGTCCGGGAACGGCAGCACCGGCTTGCCGTCGTCGGTCGTGCGTGAGTAGCCGTTGGGGTACCAGTGCCAGCCGAGGCAGACCGTCTTGACCGACATCACGCCGCCGTTCGGATACGTCGTGTGGCGGTAGCCGGGCCAGCCGCGGCAGGCGGCGACGAGCTCGCGCTGTTCGTCGAAGCCGAGCCAGTCGGGCACGTGCACGGCACCGGGCGCGAGTTCGGCGCGCGGGCGCGGCAGGAGGGCGTCCATCACCTCGATTGTGCCGGAGACTCCAGCCGCACACGGTCGGTGATCGTCGACGGGACGACGTGGTGACCGCGGAACGTCACGTCGGCGATGGTGAACAGCCGCAGGAGACGTCCCAATGGACCAACGGGACGCTCCTGCGGCCGAATCCCCTCGCTTTGGGCCACCATGGCTAGACATTCCCACACCTGAATGTCACAAGCCAGCGTGGATCAGCTACGAACCGGTCACTTGACCTCGCCGCCGTGGATCAGTCACGAAAAGTCACGACGGTGACGCCCGGCTGAGCCGGTACCGGGTCGTTCATCGCGGCCAGCGCGGCCGGGACGTCGTCGAGACCGATCCGGCGGCCGATCAGCGCGCCGAGGTCGATCCCCGCCGTCTCGACGACGCGCAGCAGCTCCGGGTACTCGTGGGCCTGGAGCCCGTGGATCCCGACCAGCTCCAGCTCGCCGCCGATGACCCGGTGCATCGGGATCGGGGCGACGCCCTGCGCGGGCGGCATCAGCCCGGCCTGGACGTGCCGGCCGCGCTTGCGGAGGCTGCCGACGGACGCCGCGCAGGTCGACGGCGCGCCGAGGCAGTCGAGCGAGACGTGCGTGCCGCCGCCGGTCAGCTCGCGCACGTGCGCGGCGACGGCTTCGGGGCCGTCGAACTCCGATGAGTCGACGGTCGAGGTGGCGCCGGACTTCGCGGCGAGCCGGAGAGCGGCCGGCGAGACGTCGACCGCGACGACCTTCGCGCCCGCCGCGACGGCCAGCAGGACCGCGGAAATCCCGACCCCGCCGCAGCCGTAGACCGAAACCCACTGCCCCGCGGTGACGCGCCCCTGCCGCAGCACCGCGCGGAACGCCGTGCCGAACCGGCAGCCGAGCGCGGCGGCTTCGGCGGCGCCGAGCGTGTCCGGCAGCGCGACGAGGTTCGTCTCGGCGTGCTCGATGGCCACGCGCTCGGCGAACGAACCCCAATGGGTGGCGCCGGGCTGGAACTCGCGGTCGCAGATCTGCTGGTCACCGCGGGCGCACTGGGGGCACGTGCCGCAGGCGCAGACGAACGGCACGGTGACGCGCGCGCCGATTTCCCACCCGCGCACGCCCGCACCGAGCGCGACGAGGCGCCCGGCGAGCTCGTGCCCGGCGACGTGCGGCAGCTTCACCGCGGTGTCGTGGCCCTGCCACGTGTGCCAGTCGCTGCGGCAGACGCCCGTGGCGTCGACCTCGATCACCGCGCCTCCGGGCGGCGCGACCGGCTCCGGCACGTCCCGCACGACCGGCGGGACGCCGAACTCCTCCATGACGACAGCACGCATGCCCGCGAGCCTACGTGCTCACCTGAGCGGTTTCCGTTGGTGCCGCTCAATTGAGCGGCGGCGCCTGCACGTGGAAGCGCGCTCTTCCCCGCGGCGGCCCGAGGAGCCTGCTGAGCGCGCCGTCCGGCACGTTCAGGATGTCCTCGAGATTCCGCAACGCCTCCAACGATTCCGCCCGTTCGGGCCGGCACCGCCCGGACTGCCAGTGGCTGAGGGTGGCCAGGCTGACCGTGGTTCCCCTGCCGCGCAAGCGATAGCGGATCCGGTCGAGCCCGAGCCCGCGGGCCCGGATCGCCGCCCGCAGGGCCACGTCGAACGGCCCGGCGGAGAGCAGCTGGCTCAGCTCCGCCTGTTCCCCCCGGTCGATGGTGCGTGTTCGCTGACCGGTCATCACAACGCTCCGAAGCACTCCCGAGTACGAAAATTGGAGCGTAGGCCCAGCTTCGCAAGATCGGAAGGGCCCTCACCCACCTGCGAGCCGTGCCCGTTCGGCGATGGCAGCGAACGGTTCCGCGTAGCCCGAGTTGATCGTCACGTAGGAAATCCCCCACCGCTCCCGCCAGCCGAGAAGCCTTTCCACCGCTTGACCTGGATCAGCGGGCAGCACGGTGACGGCGCCGGCCGCGGCGAGCTCCGGGACGTCGACCCCGGCCCACCGCGCGATCCCGGGCGACGGCTCGTCCCCGACGGCCATGAGGTTCAGCCCGAGCTCGATGTCCGGCAGCCTTTCCTCAGCAAGCTTACGGAATCGATCCACAATGGACTCGGCTTCGGCTTCGGTGGTCTTGGGCGCCCACGTGAAGGTCACGGTGTCGGCTTCTTGCGCGGCGAGCGCGAGCATTTTCGGTCCCCCGGCGGCGAGCATCAGCCGCGGGCGGTCGATCGATCGCTTGAGGTGGGCGATCGTCTCCGCCATCCGTGTGATGCGCTCACCCGGTTCGGCGAACTCCCGGCCGAGGCTTTCGGTGTGCGCCTTCGCACCCGGCCGTCCGACGCCGAGCCCGAGCTCGAAGCGGCCGCCGGTCTGCTGGTGCAGGGTCTGGACCTGCCAGTCGAGTGCCTTCGGATCCCGGAAGGGATCGGCGAGGACGAAGGTGCCGACGGTGAGGTCCAGGGTGACCGCGGCGGCGGCCCCGAGCAGGACGAAGGGATCGGCCCGGCCGACGGGATCGGTGGCGAGCAGGGTGTCGAAGCCGAGCTTCTCGACCCGCTCGGCCTGGGCGGTCCACGAGGTCAGGTCGCGCGCGTGACCGGCGACGATACCGAAGCGGAAGGGTTTCATGCGGTCATGGTCGGGGTGGTGGGCCGGTCACCACATCCGCTTCACGACGTCACTCGCGCGTACGCACCCCGACGTCATCACGGCTTGGTCACCTTCCGTAACAGCGGCCATGGCGCGGCCGTCTGAACGCACATCCGGCGAGGTAGCAATCGCGGCTGTCGTTGCCGTCGTCCTCATGACGTCGGGCAGCACATCGGTCAACGGCACCCTGTCCCTGCTGTGCGACATGCAGTGCACCAAGTCCACAGCTGACGGTTACGACGGCTACACCGACCTGAGCAATGGCTCGCAGGTCACCCTCGTGAACGAAAGCGGCAGAGTCGTGGCCACGACGGAACTGCACCGGACTCCCGGCGAAGAGACGAAGATCGTCGACGGGATGTGGGTGCGCACGTTCACCTTCACGTTCGCCGACGTGCCGAGCGCCGAACGCTACGGAGTTCACGTCGGCAACAGCAACCGTGGCACGTTGTGGAAGGACGCCGACGAGGCCGAACGCGCCGGTTTCCAGCTCTCGATCGGCGGGTGAATCCACAGGTCGCCGGCACGGAGCGGGCTCAGCGCAGGGTGACCGACAGGGCCTGCGCGATCTCCTTGCCGATTGCGTGCGTCGCGGCGTCCGGCGGGGAGCCCACCTTCACCACCATCGGTCCCCCGAACGGCTGGCGCTCGACGACCTCGATGCGTTCGCCCAGGTTGATCGCGTGTTCCGTCAGGTAGCGCAGCAGCTCGGGGTCCGTGTCCCACACCCGCACGATCTCGCCCACCGCGCCCGGCTCGAGGTCGTCCAGGATGCGGACCGACAGCTCCTCGACGCTGCCGTCGGCGGCCGGGATCGGGTCGCCGTGGGGGTCGCGGACCGGGTTGCCCAGCTTGGCCGCGATGCGCTCGACCAGCCTGTCCGACACTGCGTGCTCTAGCGCGTCGGCCTCCGCGTGGACCTCGTCCCACGTGTAGCCGAGCTCGGACACCAGGTACGTCTCGATCAGCCGGTGCCGCCGCAGCACCGAGCGCGCCAGGAGCCGCCCGTCGGCGGTGAGCTCGATCCCGCGGTAGGGCACGTGGGTGACCAGCCCGAGCTGGGACAGCTTCGTGACCATCCCCGACGCCGAGGACGGGCTGACCTCCAGCCGGCCGGCGAGCGAGGTGTTCGTGACCGCCTCACCGCGTTCGACCAGGCCGTAGATCACCCGGACGTAGTCCTCGACCGACGAGGACCTCCGGACCGAACCATCTCCCATGCCGCACACGATACGGGGCCGGGATCTTTCTCGTGAAAGTTCAGGGTCGCCAGCGGTAGCGGACCCAGCCGGGGACGGGTTCGGCGCCGAGCTGGGCGTAGAACGCCTCGCCTTTCTCGTTGCCCGCCTGCATGTCCCACTCGACGCGCCCGGTCGTGCGGTTGCGCAGCTCGTCGAGCAACTCGCCGCCGAGGCCGTGGCGGCGGTGGGCGGGCCGGACGAACAGATCGTCCAGCCAGATTCCGGGCCGCGCTTCCCAGGTCGAAAAGTTCCAGCTGCAGAAAGCGAAGCCGGCGACGGTCCCGGGCTCGCCCGGCGGGGTCGCGATCAGCACCCAGGCCTTCGGGTCCGGCCCGAAGAGGTGACCGCTCATCTCGGCGCGGTCCAGCTTGAGGTCGTGGTTGTCCTCGTAGACGGCGTGCTCCTCGATGAGCGCGCAGATCTCTTCGATGTCGTCGAAGACGGCGTCGCGGACGGGCATCTCGCCTCCCGTTTCTGTCGGTGGTGGTCGTTACTGTCGGGCTTGAAGGATGCGGAGGTGGTCGATGTCACCAGAGGAGAGGTTCGAGGAGCTGGTCGACGAGTTCACCGGACGCCCGGGCATCACGCCACCCGGCGCGACCGGCGGCTTCGGGCGCACGGCCCTGCGCGTGCACGGGCGGATCTTCGCGATGTTCGTCCGCGGGCAGCTGGTGCTGAAGCTGCCCCGGAGCCGGGTCGACACGCTGGTCGAGGGCGGGCAAGGGGTGCGCTTCGACGCGAACAAGGGCACGCCGATGAAGGAGTGGCTGGCGCTGGACGTGGCGTCGCCGCAGCCGTGGGCGGAGCTGGCCGAGGAGGCGCTGGCGTTCGTGGGGAGGTGAGTCATCAGGCTTGGTAACGCAGTTCGCCGCCGACGGCTGTTCCCTGCACGGTCAGCTCGTCCAAAGCGGACTCCTCCAGCGGCGACCCCGACAGCACGGCGAAGTCGGCGAGCTTCCCCTCCTCCAGCGTGCCCAGATCACGCTCGGCGAAGGTCGCGTACGCCGACCCGTACGTGTACGCGCGCAATGCCTCCTCCGGCGTCAACGCCTCCTCGACCCCGAAGGGCGCCCCCGACGCCGCACGCCGGCGAACCATGTCGGCCAGCGCGAGCAGCGGAGCGCCGTCCACGACCGGGCGGTCCGAAGAGGCGGGAAGCACGCAACCCGCGTCGAGGACGCTTCGCAGCCGGTAGCACCAGGGGACGCGAGACTCGCCGAGCGCTGCGCGCATGCCGTCGCCAAGCTCGTTGACGAAGCGTCCCTGCGGCGAAGCGAGCATTCCCAGCGAAGCGAGCCGGGACAGCTCCGCGGGCTGAAGCACCGCGCAGTGCTCGATGCGGTGCCGGTGGTCCGTACGCGGCGAAGCGGCCAACGCGGCTTCGTACGCGTCGAGGACCACCGTGATCGCGCGGTCGCCGATCGCGTGCGTCGCGATCTGCCAGCCGGCGTCGTGCGCTCGCCGGATCGTCCGGGCCAGCTCGTCCTCGGGCACCTGGAAGTAGCCGACGTTGTCCGGTTCGCCGTCGAACGGCTCGTGCATCGCGCACGTACGCCCGACCAGCGAGCCGTCCGCGAACAGCTTCATCGGGCCGACGCGCAGCCACTCGTCGCCCAGGCCGGTGCGCAGGCCCAGGTCGAGGCCGAACCCGGCGCCGTCGGGCAGGTCGTGCAGCACGCTCGCCGCGACCATCACCGTGCTCCGGACGCGCAGCACCCCGGCCTCGCGCGCCTCCTGGTAGGCGGCCAGCTCCGCGGGCGTCTCGCCGACCAGCCCACCGCCGATCCCGGCCTCCTGGACGCTGGTGATGCCCTCCGACAGGTACCGCTCGGACGCCCGGTCGAGCCCGCGGACGACGCGCGAAACCGGCGTCGGGTAGGTCAGCGGCCGCAGCAGCAGCTGGGCCTGCTCGCGCAGCAACCCCGTCGGGGAGCCGTCCGGATCGAGCACGACGTCGCCGCCGACCGGCACGTGCGCCAGATCGAGCTGGTCGAGGACCGCCGAGTTCACCACGGTCATGTGCCCGGACGTGTGCTTGAGCCGCACGAGCATCCCCGGCGCGGCCCGGTCGAGCCCGTGCCGGTCCGGGTGCCCGCCGGCGAGCTTATTCTGGTCGTACCCGCTCCCGACCACCCAGCTCCCGGCCGGCAGCGTCGCGGCCCGCGCGGCGACGGCGTCGTACACCTCTTCGACGCTGCGGCAGCCGCCCAGCGCGACGTCGTCGAGGCCCATCCCGAACCACGCCATGTGGTTGTGCGCGTCGTGGAACCCGGGCACGACGAACCCGCCGCCGAGGTCGACCCGCGAGCGAGCGAACAGCTCGACGGCGTCGGAACCCAGCGCGACCACCCGGCCGTGCAGGACAGCAAGGGCGCTGGTCACACCCGCACCCGTCCACACTGTGGCGTTCTCGTACACCGCATCGACTCGCACGACTCCGAGGCTATCGATCGATCGATCGAACGTCTAGCATCGGCCGCATGCCCACCGTGGAGTTCGCCGTCGAGGACGGCATCGCGCACATCCGGCTGAACCGGCCCGAGCGGCTGAACGCGGTCGCCGCCGTCCTCGTCGACGACTTCCTCGCCGCGCTCGACGCCGCCGCGCGCAGCGATGCCCGCGTCGTCGTGCTGTCCGGCACCGGCCGCGCCTTCTGCGCCGGCCACGACCTCAAGGAACCCACCCCCGAGGGTGATTCGCGGGCGCGGCTCGACCGGCTCCAAGACGTCACGCGCCGGCTGCGCGGGCTGCGCCAGCCGGTGATCGCGGCGGTGCACGGCTACGCGATCGGCGCCGGCGCGGAGTTCGCGCTCGGCTGCGACCTGATCCTGGCCGCCGAGGACGCCGTCTTCGCGTTCCCCGAGGTTTCGCTGGGCCTGAGCGTCACCGGCGCGGCGTCGCGGCTGCTCCCGCTGCTCGTCGGCCCGCTCAAGGCGAAGGAGCTCCTACTGCTCGGCGAGCGCTTCGACGGCCGGAAGGCCGCGGAGCTGGGCATGGTCAACGCGGCCGTG
Source organism: Amycolatopsis sp. NPDC005961 (assembly GCF_040629235.1). Classification (NCBI taxonomy): domain Bacteria; kingdom Bacillati; phylum Actinomycetota; class Actinomycetes; order Pseudonocardiales; family Pseudonocardiaceae; genus Amycolatopsis; species Amycolatopsis sp. NPDC005961. Next base: position 20,794 of record NZ_JBEXVF010000002.1, read on the forward strand.
CCCGCCGAGCAGCTGCAGGCCGAGGCACTGAGCTGGGCGAAGCGGATCGCCGAGCACCCGCCGGCGGCCGCGGCGATGGCGAAGCGCGTCCTCGACGCGCCGATCGACGTCGAGCCGGCGCTCGAACTCGAGGTCAGCCACGCGCTCATCACCGAAACCTCGGCCGCGGTCGCCGCGTCCACGGAGGCTTTCCGGAGCCGGACATGACCCCCCTCGCCGAGATCGGCACGCTCGCGCAACTCGCGACGCGGGCCGCGCGGCTCTGGCCGTCGCGCACCGCGTGGATCTTCGACGAGGGCGACCGGCGCTTCACCTTCGCCGAGGTCGATCGCGAAAGTTCACGAATCGCGGCGGCACTGGCCGAGCGCGGAATCGAGCCCGGCGACCGGGTCGCGGTGATGCTGCGCAACCAGCCCGAGTTCCCCCTGATCTGGCTGGCGCTGGCCAAGATCGGCGCACAGCTGGTGCCGGTCAACACGAACTACCGCGAGTTCGACGGCGCCCACGTCCTGCGCCACTCGGGCGCGAAGCTCGCCGTCGCCGCGCCGGAGTTCACGGACCTGCTCGGCCGCATCGGGCTGACCGAAGTGATCACCCCGGACCGGCTCCGCTCCGACGCCGAGCCGCCCGAGTTCACGCCGGTGCCCGAACTCCCGGTCAACATCCAGTACACCTCGGGCACGACCGGCGCCCCCAAGGGCTGCGTCCTGCCCAACCGGTACTGGACGACCCTCGCGGTGAGCCTGGCGACCGACTTCCCCGCCGTCGGCGAGGACGACGTGATGCTGACCGCGCAGCCGTTCCACTACATCGATCCACAGTGGAACGTCGCGCTGGGGCTCGCCGCCGGCGCCACCCTCGTCGTGCTGGACCGGTTCCACCCCAGCACGTTCTGGGCGAAGGTGCGCGAGCACGGCGTCACCTGGTTCTACTGCCTCGGCCTGATGCCGACGCTGCTGCTGCGGCAGGAGCCGTCCGAGGCCGACCGGGACCACCGCGTCCGCGCGATCTGCGCGTCCGCGATCCCGCACGAGCTGCACGCCGAGCTGGAGGCGCGCTGGGGCGTGCCGTGGTACGAGGCGTTCGGGATGACCGAGACCGGCAGCGACATCCGGATGACGGCGGAGGACCACGACGAGACCGTCGGCACCGGCTGCATCGGCCGGCCGAGCCGCGACCGCGAGGCGATGATCGCCGGCGAAGACGGGAAGCCGCTGCCGCGCGGGGAAACCGGCCGGCTGCTGATCCGCGGCATCGGGCTGATGCACGGCTACCACGACGACCCCGAGGCGACGGCCAAGGCGTTCGAGGACGGCTGGTTCCACACCGGCGACCTCGCGCGGATGGACGACGCCGGCCGCGTGTACTACATCGGGCGGACGAAGGACATGATCCGCCGCAGCGGCGAGAACGTCTCGGCCGACGAGGTCGAGCGCGCGCTGCTGCTGCACCCGGCGGTGCGGCTGGCGGCCGTCGTCGCGGTGCCCGACGAGCTGCGCGGCGAGGAGATCAAGGCGTACGTGGTGTGCGACGGCGAGCGCCCGGAACCGGCCGCGCTGGCCGCGTTCTGTTCGGAAAAGCTGGCGTACTTCAAGGTTCCGCGGTTCTGGGCGTTCGCCGACGAGCTGCCGATGACGCCGTCCGAGCGCGTCGCCAAGGGCGAGCTGCGGAAGGTGGCCGACCCGCGCGCCGGTTCGTGGGACGCGAAGGCGGAAGCGTGGCTGTGACCAGCCGGGAGCGCGTCCGCGCGGCAGCGGTGAAGCTGTTCGCCACCAAGGGTTTCCACGGCACCGGCATCCGGGATCTGGCGCAGGAGGCGGAACTTTCCTCGGCGAGCCTGTACCACTACATGGGCACCAAGGAAGATCTGCTCGCCGAGATCATGCACACGGCGCTGAACCGCCTGCTGGACGCGGCCCGCGAAGCGACGGCCGGCAGCGCGGACCCGGTGCACCGGCTGCGGACGCTGGTCGCGTTGCACGTGCTCGCGCACGCCGTCGGCCCGGCGGAAACCCGGGTGGTGGACAACGAAGTCGACGTGCTGTCCCCGGCCGCGCGCGAGCCGGTGGTGGCGTTGCGGGACGCGTACGAAAACCTGTGGGCGGCGGCGATCGAAGAAGGCGTCGCGGCGGGGGTGTTCCACACCGAACACCCGGCGGTGACCCGGCTCGCGCTGCTGGAGATGTGCAGCGGCGTCGCCCGGTGGTATTCGCCGCGTGGACCGCTGGCGCTGGACCAGCTCGCCGAGCACTACGCGGAGCTGGTGTCGAGGGCACTGGGCTGCACGTCTCCGCCAGGCGTGGCCGACTTGCGACGCTGCCGGGAAATCGTCGCGAAAGAGTGGGGCATGTCCGTTTAGCGGCGCTTTTACCTGTGTACGCCTTGCCCAGACGGCGTGCGTGGGGGACGCTCGAAGGGTGACTGAGGAAACGATCCAACTGGAACTGGACGACTCGGGTCTCGCGCCGGGCCTCCCGACGCCGGCACACCCCCGCGATCAGGTGCAGGACGTACCCTACCGCCCCGTCGAGTTCCGCGATGACGATCTCCCCACCGCCCTGGAGCGGTGCTCCAAATGGCTACGGCAGGCACAGGAATGGCTGGGCGAGCCCCTCGACGTCCTGGCGATCCACCTCGACTACGACGACCGCCAGGGTTCGCCGTACTACGACGTGAAGCTGCTGTGCAACGAAGAGGACCTGGCCGGCGTCCCGATCGCCATTCGCAACAAGAAGTAGCCCGAAGCAGCGCCGAGGCCGCCTCCCGGACGTCCGGGAGGCGGCCTCGTTCGCTTTCCGGGTACCTCAGCCGAGCACACCGCCCACCTTCACGTGCCCCTTGAGCAGGTTGCGCGCGATGGTGCGGCGCTGGATCTCGTCGGTGCCTTCGTAGATGCGCAGCAGCCGCAGCTCGCGGTACCAGCGCTCGATCGGCAGCTCGCGCGTGTAGCCCATGCCGCCGTGGATCTGCAGGACGCGGTCGACGATTTCGTTGGCCTTCTGGCCGCCGTACAGCTTCGCCATCGACTGCGCGTGCCGCGAGTCGACGCCCTGGTCGACCTGCCAGGCGGCGTTGAGCACCAGCCAGCGCAGCGCCTCGAGCTCGACGCCGGAGTCGGCGATCATCCACTGGATGGCCTGGCGCTCCGCGATCTTCTGCCCGAACGTCTCGCGGGTGTTGGCGTGCTCGATGGCCATCGAGATCAGCCGCTCGCACGAACCGATCGCGCGCGCCGGCAGCAGGTAGCGGCCCTGGCCGATCCACTGCATGGCCAGCTCGAAACCGCGGCCCTCCTCGCCGAGGATCTGCGTCTCCGGGACGCGGACGTCCTGGAAGATCAGCGAAGCCGGGCCCCACTCGCCCATGGTGTCGATGTACTCGGACTTCCAGCCGGCCTCGCGGTCGACGAGGAAGCACGTGACGCCGCCGTTCGCGCCCTTCTCCGGGTCGGTGATGGCGAAGACCATCGTGAAGTCGGCTTCGTTGCCGCCGGTGATGAAGGTCTTCTCGCCGTTGATGATCCAGTCGGTGCCGTCCTTGCGGGCGGTGGTCCGGATGGCCTTCGCGTCCGACCCGGCGCCCGGCTCGGTGATCGCGAAGCACGACTTGCGCTCGCCCGAGATGGTCGGCAGCAGGTAGGTCTGCTTCTGCTCCTCGTTGGCGTGGAACAGGATGTTGTCCGCGGCGCCGCCGAAGCGGAACGGCACGAAGGTGCGGCCGAGCTCCGCCTCCAGCAGCGCGGCCATCACGGCGGACAGGCCCATGCCGCCGTACTCCTCCGGCGTGAAGACGCCCCAGAAGCCGGACTCCTTCGCCTTCAGCTGGAGGTCCTTCAGCTCCTCGCCGGTCAGCCCGGGCTGGTGGGCGCGCTCGCGCCGGAGGACTTCCTGCTCGAGCGGGATCAGCTCCCGCTGGACGAACGTGCGGACCCAGTCGCGCACTTCACGTTCTTCGGTGCTGAGTGAAAAGTCCATGGGTGAGCTGCTCCTCCGACACTGGCTAAGCGCTTGCTTAGTTCAGGGTACCTCTTGGGAGCGTGATTACCCCAGACCTCTCCCCGAATTCGTGACAACCGCTTCGCCGCCCGGAAGGATCGGAGAGGTGATGGAGATCGTGGTCCGCTGGTCGTCCCTGCTGCCCGCCGAAGAGCGTTTCCTGCGCCTGCTGGACGACGTCGAGCAAGGCCGCTTCGAGGCGTACCGGCAGGACGCGGACAAGCGCCGCTTCCTCACCGGCCGCGTGCTGGCGAAGACGGTGGCGGCGGAGCGGCTCGGGCTGCCGGTCGACTCGGTGAAGTTCGACGCGACCTGCGAAGACTGCGGGAAGCCCCACGGCAGGCCGCGGGTCCCGGGCGCGGACCTGACGCTGTCGATCTCCCACTCGGGCGAGCTGATCGGCGTGGCGGCGACCCCGTCGGTCCCGGTGGGCCTGGACGTCGAGACAGCGACCCGCAAGGCCGACGACGGCCTGATCGAGTACGCGTTGAGCCCCGCCGAGGCGGCCCACCTGACCGGCCTGACGGACGCGGAGAAGGCGTCGGCGTTCTTCGTCTACTGGACGCGCAAGGAGGCCGTGATGAAGGCCACGGGCAAGGGCCTGCGCATCCCGCTGAAGAGCATCACGTTCTCCCGCTTCGACGAACCGGCGCGGCTGGTGGAGTCGGGAGACCCGGCTTTGGACCCGTCGACGACCCGCTTGGTGGACCTCAAGGCCGCGGACGGCTACCGGGCGGCCATCGCCGTCCTGACCACCGACGAGCTGTCGGTGACCGAGGAACTCTGGGCCCCCTAGACCGGCAGGTCCGCCAGGCCCATCGCGGCCAGCAGGGTCCGGAACTTCGCCGTCGTCTCGTCCAGCTCCGCCCGCGGGTCCGACGCCGGGACGATCCCGCCCCCCGCGTACAGCCGCATCGACGTCGACGCGATCTCGGCGCAGCGGATCGCCACCGCCCACTCGCCGTCGCCCGCGGCGTCGACCCAGCCGACCGCTCCCGCGTAGTAGTCGCGGTCGAACGGCTCCAGCTCCTGGACCAGCTCGCGCGCGCCCTCGGTCGGGGTGCCGCAGATCGCCGGCGTGGGGTGCAGGGCCGCCGCCAGGTCGAGCGCCGTGACGTCCGGGTCGGCCAGCTCGCCCGTGATCGGGGTGCGCAGGTGCCAGATCGCCGGGGTCGTGACCAGCTCCGGCTCCGCCGGGACCTCCAGCGTCCGGCAGAACGGCCGCAGCGCCTCGACCAGGTAGTCGATCACCACCGCGTGCTCCAGCTGGTCCTTGCGTGACGTCCGCAGCGCCTCGCCGTTGGCGCGGTCGGTCGCCGGGTCCGCGGACCGCGGCATCGAGCCCGCGTGGGGCGACGAGAACACCGTCCGGCCGGTGCGGCGCAGCAGCAGCTCGGGCGTGGCGCCGACGAGCGAGCGGCCGCCGGGCAGCTCGGCCGCGTACGTGAAGTGCCGGGGGTTCCCGACCGCCAGGTTGCGCACGATGCTCTCCGCGGACACCGGCGCGGCGAACTCGAGGTCGAGAGCACGGGCCAGGACGGCTTTGCGCAGGTCACGCGCGGCCAGCGCGTCGACGGCCGCCGAGACGGCCGCCATGTGCCGCTCAGGCGAGGGCACCGCACGCACCCGCACGGGCGCCGGCAGGACCTCACGCGGCAGCGAAGGCGCGCCCTCGGAGCGGTGGACGGTCCGGGGCACGACGAGGTGGCCCGGCACCTTCGTGGCGGGCCCGGTGTCGAACGGCAGGACACCGACGGCCAGCGGAGCACCGGTCTCGGCCAGCACGCCGGGGATCGCCGAGGCGAGCCGACGGGGGTCCGTCTCGGTGACGGTCCGGATCGTGCCCTGCGCGAGGAGTGCGCGCTCGGCCGTCGTGAAGAGGAAGTCGCCACGCTGGTAACGGGCGGCGAGGTCGAGTGCCGGGGTCGCCGGGTCAGGTGAACTCACGACTCCAGCGTCCCAGGCTTCGGGAGATCCGCGGGGGGAGTGTCACGAGCGACACTCCCCCCGCGGGAGCTCCTGATGACGGCTACTTGAGCGCGTCGATGAGCGCCTCGCGCTGGCGCTCGCCCAGGCCGGCCGCACGCCGGTCCGGGTCGATGCCGGCCTGCTCGAGCAGGGCGGCGACCTTCACCGCGCCGAGGCCGGGGACGGCCTTCAGCAGCTGGGTGACCTTCGTCTTCCCGATGGTCTTGTTCTCCTTGGCCTGCTTGAGCACCTTCTCGATGCTCTCCTTGCCGGACTTGATCGACGCAAGCAGTTCCGAACGCGCCTTGCGAGCCTCGGCGGCCTTGGCCAAGGCGTCAGCGCGCTGCTCCGGAGTCAACGTAGGCAGAGCCAACGTAGTAGTCCTTTCCTCTCAGGTCTCCGCTTTCGCGGCCGACGGCTTTTCGACGTGCTTGCTGATGCAAGCGCTGGCCAGCCGTCTCTTACCACGGCCCCAGTAAACGCCACCGGCTTCACGGCCGTGCAACCGACACGCACTTATTACCCCCCGAGGTGATACCGGGCAACCCGCTCCGGCCTGCGGAAACGCTCCCAAGAAGCGTCCCGGGTGGCGTCACTCACCCGGAAGTGAACCTTCCACTCGATGCTGTTCCCGGGCGCATTTCCTTGTCCACAAGGAAAAGCGTAAGAATTGATGATCATGATCATCGTCCGGTCGTCGCCCGATCGCGGGACGACCGTGACCGAACGGAGCCGTTGTTGACCATGCCCGCTTCACCCGATCCGCACTAGAGTCGGCCCAACCCCAGTTCACCGGCGAACAACCCCCGGGAGCGACCATGTTGAGCACCATGCAGGACGGCCAGCTGTCGCTGGCGAACCTGCTCCGCCACGGCACGTCGGTGCACTCGGCGAGCGAAGTCATCACCTGGACCGGTTCAGAAGCCCGCCGCGAGAGCTACGGCGACCTCGGTCGCCACGCCGCCCGCCTCGCGAACGCGCTCCGGAGCCTCGGCGTGACGGGCGACCAGCGCGTCGGCACGTTCATGTGGAACAACGCCGAGCACCTGGCCGCCTACCTGGCCGTCCCGGCCATGGGTGCGGTCCTGCACACCTTGAACATCCGGCTGTTCCCCGAGCAGCTGGTGTTCGTCGCCAACCACGCCGAGGACCAGGTCGTCATCGTCGACGGCACGCTGGTCCCGCTGCTGGCGAAGCAGCTGCCGGAGTTCAAGACGGTCCGGCACGTCATCGTGGCCAACGGCGACGCGGCGTCGCTGCAGGCCCCGGACGGCGTCCAGGTCCACTCCTACGCCGAGCTGCTGGCCGCCCAGCCGGACACCTTCGACTGGCCGGACATCGACGAGCGGTCCGCGGCCGCGATGTGTTATACGTCGGGCACGACGGGTGACCCCAAGGGTGTCGTCTACTCGCACCGGTCGATCTGGCTGCACTCGATGCAGGTCTGCATGAGCGACAGCATGAACCTCGCCCAGCACGACAAGGCGCTGGCGATCGTGCCGCAGTTCCACGCGATGGCGTGGGGCCTGCCGTACGCGGCGCTGATGGTCGGCGCGTCCCTGGTGATGCCGGACCGGTTCCTCCAGCCCGCCCCGCTCGCCGCGCTGCTGGCCGCCGAGAAGCCGACGTTCGCCGGCGCGGTCCCGACCGTCTGGCAGGGCCTGCTCGCCCACCTGGAAGCCAACCCGCAGGACATCTCGCACCTGCGCGAGGTCGTCGTCGGCGGGTCGGCGGTGCCGCCGTCGCTGATGCACGCGTTCGAGGAACGGCACCACGTCCGGATCCTGCACGCCTGGGGCATGACCGAGACGTCGCCGCTGGGCAGCGTCGCGCGCCCGCCGGCCTCGGCGACCGGAGACGAGGCCTGGCGCTACCGCTACACGCAGGGCCGCTTCCCGGCGGCCGTGTCGGCCCGGCTGATCGGCGACTCGGGCGAGGAGCTGCCCTGGGACAACGAGGCCGTGGGCGAGCTCGAGGTCCGGGGTCCGTGGATCGCGGGGGCGTACTACGGCGGCGCGGATGTCGACCCGGACAAGTTCCACGACGGCTGGCTGCGCACCGGAGACGTCGGCAAGATCAGCGCGGACGGCTACCTCACGCTGACCGACCGCGCCAAGGACGTCATCAAGTCGGGCGGCGAGTGGATCTCCTCGGTCGACCTGGAGAACCAGGTCATGGGGCACCCGGCGGTGGCCGAGGCCGCCGTCGTCGGCATCCCCGACGAGAAGTGGGACGAGCGGCCGCTGGTCGCCGTCGTGCTCAAGGAGGGGCGGACCGCGACCGCCGAGGAGCTGCGGGAGTTCCTGGCCGACAAGGTCGCGAAGTGGCAGCTGCCGGAGAACTGGACGTTCGTGGACGAAGTGCCCAAGACGAGCGTCGGCAAGTTCGACAAGAAGCGGATCCGCGCGTCCTACTCCGAGGGAAAGCTCGACATCGCACAGCTCTAACGGGTAAATCTCCGGCGTGCCTACAAGTCCGTGAAGGCCATCGTGAGGGACTCTACGTTCCTCACGATGGCCTTCACGTTCACGGAGGGGTTCTGGGGATGCAGCGGAACAGGCGGAGCTTTCTCGCGCTCGCGGGAGCGGGCGCGGCGGGCGCGCTCGCGGCGGCGTGCGGGTCGAACACCGGGCGGCAGGGCACCGCGCCGCCGTCGACGGCGTACTCGGCGGGTCCGCCGCCCTCGGCCGCGCCCAAGGTCACGCTCCAGCAGTGGTACCACGCATACGGCGAAGACGGTGTCCAGGAAGCGGTCAAGCGCTACGCCGCGACCTATCCCGCGGCCACCGTCGACGTCCAGTGGAACCCCGGCGACTACGACTCGAAGATCGTCACGGCGCTGCAGAACAGCAAGGTGCCGGACGTCTTCGAGGCGCAGGTCAAGATCGACTGGGTGCGGCAGAACCAGGTGGTGCCGCTCGACGACGTGATCGCGCCGGTCAAGGGCGACTTCAGCCCGGCCGTGCTCGCCGCGCAGACCGTCGAGGGCAAGGTCTACGGCATCCCGCAGGCCATCGACACGCAGGTGCTCTTCTACCGCAAGAGCCTGCTGCAGGCGGCGGGCGTGCAGCCGCCGCAGACGGTCGACGAGCTGATCGACGCGGCCGCCAAGCTCTCGAAGGACGGCGTCAAGGGCCTCTTCGCGGGCAACGACGGCGGCGTCGGCGTGCTCACCGGGCCGCTGCTGTGGTCGGCCGGCCTCGACTACCTGAAGAACGGCAACCGCGAGGTGGGCTTCGACGACCCGCGCGCCGCGACCGCGCTGGCCAAGCTGCACACCCTCAACAGCAACGGTTCGCTGCTGCTCGGAGCGCCCGCCGACTGGTCGGACCCGGGCGCGTTCATCGACGGGCTCGCGGCGATGCAGTGGACCGGGCTGTGGAACGTGCCGAAGATCCGCCAGGCGTTCGACGACGACTTCGGCGTGCTGCCGTTCCCGAAGCTGGACGGCAGCGGCGCGCCGTCGGTGCCGGTCGGGGCGTACGGCGCGATGGTGAACGCCAAGAGCGCGCACATCGCCGAGGCCAAGGCGTTCGTCAAGTGGCTGTGGATCGACAAGACCGACGACCAGCTGGAGTTCGCGACGAAGTTCGGCTTCCACGTCCCGGCGCGCCAGAGCCTGGTCGGCCAGGCGAGCAGCCTCGCGTCGGGCCCGGCGGCCGACGCCGCGAGGTTCGTCAAGGAGAACAGCCACCTGGTCGGCGGTCCGGTGTGGACACAGCAGGCGAACACGGCGCTGTCCGACGCGGTCGCGAAGATCGCGAAGGAGGGGGCCGACCCGGTCGCGCAGACCAAGACTGCGGTCGAGGTGGCGAAGTCCGAGCTGAAGCGCCTGTTCGGATGAGGGGGCGCGACGCGCGCGCGTTCTGGCTGTTCGTCGGGCCGTTCCTGCTGGGGCTCGCGGTCTTCGCGTACCTGCCGATCGGGTGGAGCGCGTACCTGTCCTTCTTCGACGCGCGCAACACGGTGACGCCGACGGAGTTCGTCGGGCTGGACAACTACGGGCACATGCTCACCGACGAGCCGTTCCTGTCGAGCCTGGGCACGTTCAGCGTGTTCGCGGTGTTCATCGTGCCGCTGACGTTCGTCCTTTCCCTCGCTTTGGCGCTGGGCGTCAACCGGCTTCGGCTCGCGCGGGCGTTCTTCCGGTCGGTGTTCTTCCTGCCGTTCGCGTGCTCGTACGTCGTCGCGTCGCTGATCTGGAAGACCTCGCTGTTCTCGGGTGTCCGCTACGGACTGGCGAACACGGTGCTCGGCCTGTTCGGTGCCGACCCGGTGGCCTGGACCGGCACGGTGAACCCGCCGCTGTACTGGATCGTGCTGGTGACCGCGCGGTTGTGGCTGCAGCTCGGGTTCTACATGATCCTGTTCATCGCGGCGCTGCAACGGATTCCCCGGCACCTGTACGAAGCGGCCTGGCTCGACGGCGCCAAGCCGGGCTGGCAGGTGTTCCGCTACATCACGTTGCCGCAGCTGCGCGCCACCGCGGTGGCGGTGCTCCTGCTGAACCTGATCAACGCCTACCAGGCGTTCGACGAGTTCTACAACATCATGGGCGACGCGCGCGGCTACCCGCCGTTCGCCCGGCCGCCGCTGGTGTACCTGTACTACACGTCGCTGGGCTCGGGCGGCCAGGACCTCGGCCGCGGCAGCGCGGGCGCGGTGATCCTGGCGCTGATCATCGCGCTGGTGACCCTGCTGCAGGGCCGCGTCTTCCGCTTCGGGCGGGTGGCATGAGGGCGTTCCTCCGGTGGACGGCGTTGGTCGTCGCCGCGGTGCTGTTCCTGCTGCCGTTCTACCTGCTGGTGCGCAACGGCCTGGCTTCGCGGGCGGAGATCACCGCTCCACAGTGGACGTTCTTCCCGTCCACAGTGCACTGGGAGAACTTCACGCGGCTGTTCTCCTCCGACGACGTCCCCTTCGCGCGCAGCCTGCTGAACTCTGCGGTGGTCGCCGCTCTGCAGACGGTCGGCCTGCTGGTGGTCTGCTCGCTGGCGGGCTACGGCCTCGCGCGGATCCCGTACCGGCATTCCCGGATCGTGTTCTACGCGGTACTGGCGACGCTGATGATCCCGACGTCGGTGACGTTCGTGCCGAGCTTCGTCGTGGTCTCGTCGCTCGGCTGGCTGTCGGACTTCCGCGGGCTGGTGATCCCCGGGCTGTTCAGCGCGTTCAGCGTGTTCCTGTTCCGGCAGTACTTCCTGGACTTCCCGCGCGAGCTGGAGGAGGCCGGGCGGGTGGACGGGCTGACCCGCTGGGGCGTGTTCTGGCGCGTCGTGGTGCCGAACTCGAAGGGCTTCTTCGCGGCGATCGCGGTGATCACGGTGATCGGCAGCTGGAACGCGTTCCTGTGGCCGCTGATCATCGCCCAGTCGCCGGACTCCTGGACGGTGCAGGTGGCGCTGTCGGGCCTGCTGACGGCGCAGAACCCGCAGCTGAACCTGCTGTTCCTGGCGGCGGCGGTGTCGATCCTGCCGATCGTGCTGCTGTTCGCGTTCCTGCAGCGGTACCTGGTCCGCGGGGTGACGGAGTCCGGTTTGGGCGGGTCGTAACACGCCCCGGGCCGCGGCCGACTCCGGGAACGTCCCGAAGGAAGCAGGTGCTCGATGACCACGCCCGACCACTATTCGCCGCCGCAGCCGGAAGACCCCGCGGCGCACGCGCCCATCCCGGTCCAGCCCGGCTGGCAGCCCCAGCCGAACCCGATGTCGGTGCCGTTGCCCGCGCAGCCGTACCCGGCGGTGGCGGGCCCCTACCCGATGCTGCGCACCAGCGGACTGTGCGTCGCGGGCATGATCGTCGGCATCCTCGCCCTGCTCGGGTTCTGGATCCCGTTCGGCGACGTGCTGATGGGCCTGCTCGCGATCGGGCTGTCGTGGGCCGGCATGGCCCAGGCCGCCAAGCCCGGGTTCACCGGCCGCGGCATGGGCGTCGCCGGCCTGGTGTGCGGCATCATCGCGATGATCCCCGCGATCATCGTCGTGGTCATCTTCGTCACCGCGGCGACGACCTGCGGTATCTACTGCTGACGTAACACCCGGGGCCGGCGCACCGACGACTCCGGGTAACGAGAGAGACAGGTGCGCGATGACCGACTTCGACCCCTACCGGCAGCCGGACCCGGCGAACCCGGGCTACCCGCCTTCGGCGCCGGTTCCGCAGCTGTGGGGGACGCAGCCGTACCCGGTGCAGCCGTACGCCCAGCCGTCCTACGTCTCCCAGCCGTACCCCGGGTACCAGCCGCTGGTCACCAGCGGAATGGCGGTGGCGGGCATGGTCATCGGCATCGTCGCCCTGGTCCTGTTCTGGGTCCCGTTCCTCGACCTGCTCCTCGGCTTCCTGGCGATCGGCCTGTCGTGGGCCGGCATGGTCCAGGCCGACCGGCCGGGGTACACGGGCAAGGGCATGGGCATCGCGGGCCTGGTGTGCGGCATCATCGCGGTGATCCCGGCGCTGATCGTGATGTTGTTCTTCTTCGGCCTGTTCGCGGCGGCCGGAACGGCGTGCGGCATCGCCTGCTGAGCGGTCCTGTCGCCCGAAATCACCACGACGTTCGGCGGTACTCCCCGCCCCGACACCTGTGACAGGGTGGCTCGAAACGTCACGTTCACCGACCGGACATCGGCGTCCGGCACGGTGCTGGGCAGCCGAGAAACTGGGGAGCGAACAACCATGGCCGAACTCACCCGGCGCACCTTCGCCACCGCGGGCGCCGCCGGTCTCGGACTCCTGCTGTGCACGCCGACCGCGAACGCCCTCGACCGCGCGCTGCGGCTGACGAGCGCCCGCTCGGTCTCCACCGCCGGCACCACCCTCGAACAGGTCGCCACGGGCGGCGGCACCGGGAGCTACAGCCGCCTGTCCGCCGGGCCCGGCTGGCCGCTGGTCGTGCGCGGCGACCTCGCCGCCCCGCAGACCGGCCGCGACGACCGGCGCCGCGCCCTCAGCGCGTTCGTGCAGTTCACCGACCTGCACATCACCGACACCGAGAGCCCCGCGCGCTTCGAGTACCTGCACCCCTTCATCGGCTCGGCGCACCGGCCGCAGGAGGCCCTCGGCACGGTCGCGACCAGCGCGCTCGTCGAACGCGTCAACAGCGTGCGGCAGGGCCCGTTCACCGGACGGCCGTTCGACCTCATGGTCACCACCGGCGACAACACGGACAACCACGAGCTGATCGAGCTGGACTGGTTCCTCAAGGTCCTCAACGGCGGCAGCGTCACGCCGAACTCCGGCGCCACGAACGCCTACGAAGGCGTCCAGAGCTCCGGCAACAAGGAGTTCTGGAACCCGTCCATCGCGGGCGTGGGCGACGACTACTCCGCCAAGGGCTTCCCGCAGCTGCCCGGCCTGCTCGAAGCGGGCATCGGGACGTTCACCGCGCCCGGCCTCGACGTCCCGTGGTTCTGCACCTTCGGCAACCACGACGACAGCATCGTCGGCTCGCTGCCGGCGCAGATCCCCGGCATCGACGCCTGGTACACCGGGAAGTACAAGGTCATCGGCAAGGACGAGACCACCGCGAAGAAGCTCGCCGACGCCATCAAGAAGCCCGGCTCCAGCGTGCCGGTCGCCGAGCTGTTCGGCGGCTCGGGCACCATCCGCGAGATCACGCCGGACGCGCGGCGCCGCCCGTTCACCACCGGCGAGTTCGTCCGCGCGCACCTCGACTCGGCCAACACCAGACCCGGCCCCGTCGGGCACGGCTTCACCAGCGCCAACGCCGACGGCAAGAACGTCTACTACACGTTCCGGATCGCGCCGGGCATCACCGGGATCAGCCTCGACACGACGACCGACGCCGGGTTCGCCGACGGCTCGATCGGCCTCGCGCAGTTCAACTGGGTCGAGGCGACGTTGAAGCGCAACAGTTCGACGTACTACGACTTCTTCGGCCGCAAGGTCACCCACGCCGTCACCGACGAGCTGTTCCTCCTGTTCAGCCACCACACCAGCGGCTCGATGGGCAACGTGCTGCCGGATTCGCGCCACCTGCTCGACCCGCGCCTGAACGGCGACGCGTTCGTCGGGCTGCTCAAGCGGTTCCCGAACGTGCTGGCGTGGGTCAACGGCCACACGCACCTCAACAAGATCACCCCGCACGCCGGGAACACGCCGCAGCAGGGCTTCTGGGAGATCAACACGGCGTCGCACATCGACTTCCCGCAGCACGCCCGGATCGTCGAGGTCGCGGACAACGCGGACGGCACGTTGTCGCTGTTCACGACACTGATCGAGGCGGAGGCCCCGTACGCGGTGGACTACGGCGATCGGACGCCGCAAGCGCTTGCGTCGCTGTACCGCGAGCTGTCCTACAACGACATCCACGTCGACCTCGGCCGCGTCGGGGACGCCGCCGACCACAACACCGAGCTGCTGCTGGTGAACCCGCTGAGCTGAGCGCGTTACCCGCGAGGTAATCGCCCCGCGGCCGGTCTTCGGGCAGGCTGCGGGGCATGACCGATCCCGAGGGCACCCAGCTCTTCCACCGCACCATGCCGTTCTCCGAGCGCCTCGGCGTCGAGGTGCTGGAGCACGGCAAGGCACTCGTCCGCAGCCGGCTGAAGTGGGACGAGAGCCTCTGCACGCTCGGCGGCGCCCTGCACGGGGGCGCGCTCATGGCACTGGCCGACTCGACCGGTGCCGTGTGCGCGTTCCTCAACCTCCCCGAGGGCGCCCAGGGCACGACGACCGTCGAATCGAAGACGAACTTCCTGCGTGCCGTGCGTTCGGGCTACGCCGTTGCGTCGTCCAGACCACTGCACGCCGGGCGCAAGTTCGTCGTGGTGGAGACGGAGATCCACGACGACGACGGCAAGTTGGTCGCGAAAGTGACACAGACGCAGGCCGTCCTGTAGGTACCTGTTTACATACCCGGCTCGACCGGCGAAAATCCCTGGCTACTGGGTGGGTCTATCAGGGAGCCGGGATGCGCGTACGCAAGTTGTTCACCTTATTGTCAGTGGTTGTGTTGACCGCTGTAACCGCGCAAGTCGCCGAGGCCGCGCCCGCCCGGCCCGGCGAAGACGAGGCGATCGGCTACCACGAGTGGAACGGCGGCGCGTTCTACGAAGGCCATTTCGCCGGGCTCGCACTGACCCACGACGGCCTGCGCATCACGCGCCCGGCCGGCACGGTCGAGCACACCGAGCCGGAGCTGGGCACGACGAGAACGTACGAGTACGGCCAGTGGACGTCGCCGTCGTACCGGCAGGGCTTCGGCGCGACGCAGCTGGTCGCGTCCTGGAACGCGCAAACGCCGGCGAAGACCTGGCTGCAGGTCGAAGCGCAGGGCAAGACGTCGGCCGGCGTCGAGACCGCGTGGTACGTGATGGGCCACTGGGCCAGCGGTGACGCCGACATCCTGCGCACCAGCGTCGACGGCCAGGACGACGCGAACGCGCTGGTCGACGTCGACACGCTGGTCATGAAGACCGGCGTCACGCTGAAGTCGTACAAGCTGCGGATCACCCTCTACCGGGAGAAGGGCTCCCGCGCGACGCCGTCGGTGACGTCGCTGGGCGCGATGACTTCGGCCGTGCCGGACCGGTTCGACGTGCAGACGACGAAGCCGGGGCGCGCCACCGGGATCGAGCTGAAGGTGCCGGCGTACGCGCAGAACCTCCACAAGGGACAGTTCCCGCAGTACGGCGGGGGCGGCGAAGCCTGGTGCAGCCCGACGTCGACCGAGATGGTGGCCGAGTACTGGGGCAAGAAGCCCTCGGCGGCGGAGATGTCCTGGATCCCGGCGGACTACGTCGACCCGTCGGTGGCGTTCGCGGCGCGCTACACCTACGACCACGCGTACGACGGCACCGGCAACTGGCCGTTCAACACGGCGTACGCGGCGTCGCGCGGGCTGCGGGGGCACATCACCCGGCTGCACTCGCTGAACGAGCTGGAGACCTACATCGCCCGCGGCATCCCGGTGATCACGTCGCAGTCGTTCCTGGCTTCGGAACTGGACGGCGCGGGGTACGGGACGGCCGGGCACATCATGGTGGTCGTCGGCTTCACGAAGGACGGCGACGTGATCGCGAACGACCCGGCGTCGAGCAGCAACGACCGCGTGCGGAACGTGTACAAGCGCGACCAGTTCGAGAAGATCTGGCAGCGGACCAAGCGGTACCGCGCCGACGGGACCGTGGCGAGCGGCCCCGGCGGCATCGCGTACATCATCACCCCGGCCTGACCCGGGACCGGTGCGGCGACCGGCCGGCTTCTACCAGGTCCGGCCGGCCGGCTGCCGCGTCGTGCGGTTGATCCGGTTGAAGAAGTTGGTGAGCGCGATGTTCAGCGTGATCGCGGACAGCTGCCGCTCGTCGAAGTGCTTCGCGGCTTCCGCCCAGATCTCGTCGGTGACGCCGGGTTCGCCGTCCTGGATCCGGGTCGCGGCTTCGGTCAGCGCGAGCGCCGCCCGCTCCGGCTCGGTGTAGAACGGCGTCTCGCGCCACGCGACCACGTTGTGCAGCCGTTCCTCGGTCTCGCCGTGCTTCTTCGCCGACTGGACGCCGCCGTAGACGCACGGGCTGCAGCCGTTGATCTGGCTGGCCCGCAGGTGGACCAGCTCCAGCACCAGCGGGTCGACGCCGCCGGCGTGCACCGCCTTGATGATCTGCTGGATCGCGCCGAACACCTCGGGGTTCCCCGAGTCCTTGAGCCGTGCTTCCATCGGTCCTCCCTTTGTTACCTGTGCCCCTCCGGGCCCGTCATCCCCATGACGGAGCCGAACGGAGGAAGGTAACGACATGCCCGACACGGTGACCGAGGCCTTCGAAGCGCAGCGCGACCGGCTGCGCGCGGTGGCCCACCGGGTGCTCGGCTCGCACGCCGACGCCGAGGACGTCGTCCAGGAGGCGTGGCTGCGGCTGTCACGCCAGGACGCGGGGAGCATCGACAACCTCGACGGCTGGCTGACGACGGTGGTCGGCCGGATCAGCCTGGACGTCCTGCGCTCGCGCCGGTCCCGTCCGGAGGCGCCGTACGACGAGATCGTCGTGGCGGTCGACGAAGGCCCCGAGGAGGACGTCGCGCTCGCGGATTCGGTCGGGCTGGCGCTGCTGGTGGTCCTCGAGTCACTCGGGCCGGGCGAGCGGCTGGCGTTCGTGCTGCACGACCTGTTCGCGGTGCCGTTCGAGGAGATCGGCCGGATCCTCGGCAAGTCGACCGCAGCGGCCAAGATGCTGGCCAGCCGCGCCCGCCGGAAGGTACGGACGCCTGCTGCTCCACCGGACGCGGGGAGGTCGCAGCGCGAGGTGGTGGACGCGTTCCTGAGGGCGGCCCGCGACGGCGACTTCGAGGGATTGCTGCGCGTCCTCGACCCGGACGTGCGGCTGACAGTCGACACCCCGGACGGCGTGGTGGTGGTCCTGGGAGCGACGAACGTGGCGGCGGGAGCCCGGTTCGGCGCGGCGGGCGGAGGGCGGGCAGTGCTGGTGGGCGGCCTGCCGGGAGTGGTGGCCTGGCGCCCGGACGGGACACCGCTGTCGGTGGTGGCGTTCACGGTGACGGACGGGCGGATAGCGGGGATAGCGGCGGTGGCCGACCCGGCACGGCTGGCGTCGATGGACCTGCCCGAGCCGCCCGAAACTGTCGGTACCTCCCGATAAGCTGGAAACCGGGGGCCGGAGGCACGCGCTCGTGCCAGACTGCCGAAGCCATGCGCCGCCCCCTGCTGTTCCTCGACGTCGACGGCCCCCTGATCCCGTTCGGCCGCGGTTCCGGCGCGTACCCGGTCTTCACCAACGCCGACCTCGGCAATCCCTTGCTGTCCCGGGTCGACCCGGCTCTCGGCCCGCGCCTGCTCGCGCTCGGGTGCGACCTCGTCTGGGCCACCACGTGGCTGGAGGACGCCAACGAGTGCATTGCGCCGTTGCTGGGCCTGCCGCCACTGCCAGTACTCGATTTCCCCGACGAGGACGCCGGCCCCGGGCTGCACTGGAAGACCCGACGCATCGTCGAGCATTCGGCGGGAGGCCCGTTCGCCTGGATCGACGACGAGACCACCCACGCGGATCGGGCCTGGGTGGCGGACCACCACCCGGGCCCTGCCTTGCTCCACACCGTCGATGCGAGCGCCGGCCTCACCGCCGGAGACCTCACCACCATCGCCACCTGGCGCGACACAGTTGCGTGAAGCGCAACACGTTGCGCATGAATCACCGAACCTCACTCATGCGGATGTCGCCATCTCCGCATGATCCGTGATTAGCTGCGGGCTGAGCCAGCAAAGCCGGAAGGGTGGATTCGCATGCCGTACGAGGTCCAGGGGGTCGTTTCGCGGGCGAAGGGCGAGCCGGTCTCGCTGGAGACCGTCCTCGTCCCCGATCCCGGGCCGGGTGAAGCCGTCGTGAACGTGCAGGCCTGCGGGGTCTGCCACACCGATCTGCACTACCGCGAAGGCGGGATCAACGACGACTTCCCGTTCCTGCTCGGCCACGAGGCCGCGGGCGTCGTCGAGGCGGTCGGCGAGGGCGTCACCGACCTCGAACCCGGCGACTACGTCATCCTCAACTGGCGCGCCGTCTGCGGCACCTGCCGCGCCTGCAAGCGCGGCAAGCCCTGGTACTGCTTCTCGACCTTCAACGCCACCCAGCCGATGACGCTCCAGGACGGCACCAAGCTGTCGCCCGCGCTCGGCGTCGGCGCCTTCCTCGAGAAGACGCTCGTCCACAGCGGACAGTGCACGAAGGTCAACCGCGAAGCCGAACCGGCGGTCGCCGGGCTGCTCGGCTGCGGCGTGATGGCCGGGCTCGGCGCGGCCATCAACACCGGCGCCGTCACGCGCGGCGACTCGGTCGCGGTCATCGGCTGCGGTGGCGTCGGCGACGCGGCCATCGCGGGCGCGAAACTGGCCGGTGCCACCACGATCGTCGCGATCGACCGGGACGACCGGAAGCTGGAGTGGGCCAAGGACTTCGGCGCCACGCACACGGTCAACAGCAAGGGCCTGTCCGAAGAAGCAGTCGTCGAAGCCATGCAGGACGCGACGAACTCCTTCGGCCCGGACGTCGTGATCGACGCCGTCGGCCGCCCGGAGACCTGGCGGCAGGCCTTCTACGGACGCGACCTGGCCGGCACCGTCGTCCTCGTCGGCGTCCCGACGCCGGAAATGCGCCTGGACGACCTGCCGCTGATCGACTTCTTCTCGCGCGGCGGCTCGCTCAAGTCGTCGTGGTACGGCGACTGCCTGCCCAGCCGCGACTTCCCGATGCTGGTGGACCTCTACCTGCAGGGCCGGCTGCCGCTCGACAAGTTCGTCACCGAGCGCATCGGCGTCGACGGCGTCGAGCAGGCCTTCGAGCGCATGCACCACGGTGACGTCCTGCGCAGCGTGGTGACCTTCTGACCCTCTTCACCGACGACGAATACCCGGCCGAGCCCTACCCGGGCACCCGGCCGGGCTATTCGTTCGTGCACGTCGACGGCGTCGGGCACCCGCTCGACGCCGCCCCCGCGGGCTGGCGCGACCGGATGGCCGTCCTCGCCTACGGCTCCAACGCGAACCCGTCGAAGATCACCTGGCTGCGCGGCCGGCTCGGGCTCGAAGGCCCGGTCGTCGTCGCGCACGCACGCTGTGGCGGGCTCGCCGCGGTGTGGGCCGCCGGGTTCCGCGTGGTCGACGACCAGCGCCCGGCCACCCTCACCGCGCTCGACGGCGTCGAAGAGCACGCCATCTGGTTCGTGACGCCGGATCAGCTCGCCGTGCTCGACCGCTGCGAGGGCCGCGGCACGCGCTACCACCTGGCCCGGCTGACCGAACCCGACATCACGCTCGAAGACGGCACCCGGCTGACCGAGGTCCACACCTACGTCGGCGCCGCGCCGATCCGCTACCCGCTGCTGGTGGACGGCAAGCCGGTGCGCACCGCCGACGTCCCGCAGGCCGACGCGGCGAAGCTCGACGGTGTCGCCGCGGACGGCCACGGCGTCCCCTGCGAAGTGCTCAGACCAGCTTCCCCGGGTTGAGGATCCCGGTCGGGTCGACCGCCGACTTCGCCGCGCGCAGCACCTCGACGCCCAGCGAACCGATCTCCGCCTTCAGGTACGGCGCGTGGTCGACGCCGACGGCATGGTGGTGCGAAATCGTGCCCAGCCCGGTGATCGCCTCGCACGCCGCCGCTTTCGCGCGCTGCCATTGGCCGACCGGGTCGGTCTCGTCGCGCGCCGTCAGCACCGTGAAGTACAGCGACGCGCCCGTCTCGTAGGCGTGCGAAATGTGGCACATCACGATCGACGGGCCCAGTGACGCCGTCAGCGCCGCGCGGACGTCGTCACGCAGTTCGTCCACAGTGGACCAGTAGGCCGCGGTCTCCAGCGTCTCGACGCAGACTCCCTGATCCAGCAGGGCATCCCGCTGCCGCGGCCCGGCGAACCGGCCGTGCCGCCAGGACTCGCCGAGCGCCTTGCCGACTCGCACGGCGCCCGACGCCTTCAGCCGGCGCGTCGTCTCTCGGCGGCGCAGCGCGACGTCATGCGCGGTGCCTTCCCAGCCGACGATGAGGAAGCACGGCCGCCGCACGCCGCGCGCGGCGAGGTACCGGCGCAGCGCCGTCGTCTTGAGCCCGGCGTTCAGCGACAGGGAGACTTCGGTTTCGTCCCCGTCGGACAGCCGGGTGATGTCGGCGAGCGCGTGGTTCTGCGCGAGGTCGCGGACGGCTTCCCGGCCCGCTTCCCAGCTCGGCAGCGCGTAGCCCTCGTACCGCTTGACCGGCGGCGCCGGCCGCACCCGCAGCGACACCTCGGTGATCACGCCGAGCGTTCCCTCACTGCCGACCGCGAGCTGCCGCAGGTCCGGCCCGGCGGCCGACGCCGGCGCGACTCCGAGCTTCCACTCGCCGCGCGGGGTGGCCAGCCGCACGCCGGCGACCATGTCCTCGAAGCGCCCGTAGCCCGACGACGCCTGCCCGGCCGAGCGCGTCGCCGCGAAACCGCCGATCGTCGCCCGCTCGAACGACTGCGGGATGTGCCCGAGCGTCAGGCCGTGCTCGCCGAGGAGGCGCTCGGCCTCGGGACCGCGGACACCGGCCTGCAGGACGGCGAGGCGCGACTCGGCGTCGACCGACACCAGCGCGTCGAGCCGGACGAGGTCGAGCGCGATCACCGACGCCTTCTCACCACGCAAGGCCGCGACCCCGCCGACGACCGAGGTGCCGCCGCCGAAGGGCACCACGCCGACGTCGTGCCGGACGCAGATGTCGAGTACCGCTTGGACCTCATCCGGGCCGGCGGGCAGCACGACCGCGTCCGGCACCGGGAAGTCCACCGAAGACGACCGGCGGCGCAGCAGATCCAGGTAGGACAGCCCGGTCGCGCGCGCCAGCCGCGCCGCGTCGTCGACCAGCACGTTTTCCGCGCCCACCGCCGCCGACAGCGCATCGACAGCAGATTCGTCCAGTTTCGGTGACGGTATTTCCACCGGCAAATCCGCCGGTGGGGCAGCACTGGGAGCCGCTTGGCCTATACGCTGTTCAAGCCACTTGGCCGCCCGCGCGGGCAGCCGGGCGGCGTCGGCGGCTTCCGAGGTCCAGGACCGTCGAAGGCGGTGGTCAATGAGCGCGTTCACCGATACAGTGTGACACATGGACGTGAAACGTCACACTATGGAGACCGCGGGATCGTCCGCGCTCGCGGACACCCGCAACCGCCAGACAGCAACGAGAGTGGCCGACGACGTGCTGCTCGACGCCGCGCGCTCGTGCGTGCTGGCCGTCGGTGTGCGCCGCACCACACTCGCCGAAATCGCCCGCACCGCGCGCGTCAGCCGGATGACGGTCTACCGCCGCTTCCCCGACGTCCGCAGCGTGCTCGCCGCTTTGATGACCCGCGAATTCAGCGGGCTGCTGCGCACGGCGAGCGAACGCGGCGCCGAGGCCGCCAACAGCCGCGAGCGGCTCGTGCTCATCGCGTCGGCCGGCGTCCGCGCGCTGTCGGACGACCCGCTGTTCCGCACGCTGCTCGACGTCGATCCCGAGCTGGTCCTCCCGTACATCGTGGAGCGGCTGGGCGCGACGCAGAAGTTCGCCGAGCAGGCGTTGCACCAGCTGCTGGAGGCCGGCCACCAGGACGGGTCGATCCGGCGGGCGCCGGTCGCGGCGCAGTCGCGGTCGGTGCTGCTGGTGGTCCAGTCGTTCGCGTTCTCGCTGCGACCGGCCACGGCGGACGTCGGCGAGGCGGCGTTGCTGGCGGAGTTCACGCACGTGCTCGACGCGGCGCTGAAGCCGTGACGTCCGGCTCGCTCAACGCGCGGCGCCGCGAACGCGAGCTCGCGGAGCTGGCGGCGGGCGAGCGCGTCGACATCGTTGTCGTCGGCGGCGGCGTCACCGGCACGGGCATCGCCCTGGACGCGGCGTCGCGCGGGTTGTCGGTGGCGCTCGTCGAGGCGCACGACCTGGCCTTCGGGACGTCGCGCTGGTCGTCGAAGCTCGTGCACGGCGGCCTGCGGTACCTGGCGCACGGCGAATTCGGCCTGGCGCACGAGAGCGCGGTCGAGCGCGGCATCCTGATGACGCGCACGGCCCCGCACCTCACGCGGGCGATGCCGCAGCTGTTCCCGTTGTACCCCAGCACATCCCGCGCACAGCAGGCACTGGTGGCGGCGGGCCTGCGAGCCGGCGACGGCCTCCGCCGGGCGGCGCGCACGCCGTCGTCGGTGCTGCCGCGACCGCGCTCGATCCCGGCGGCGGAAGCCTTGGCGCTGGCTCCGGGACTGTCCCCGGCCGGCCTGCGCGGCGCATTGCTGGCTTACGACGGCGCTTTGGTCGACGACGCGCGCCTGGTGGTTTCCCTCGCGCGCACGGCGGCATCGTTCGGCGCCCGGATCCTGACGCGGCTTTCGGCGTCCTCGGTGTCCGCGGACCGGGTGACGGCCGTCGACGGTATTTCGGGCGACACGGTGGAGATCCACGCGCGCCAGGTGATCAACGCGACGGGCGTGTGGGCGGGAACGCTGACCGGCGCGGTGCGCTTGCGCCCGTCGCTGGGTTCGCACTTGGTGCTCGCGCCGGGGACGGTGCCGATGGGCACGACGTCGGTGAACATCGGGGTGCCGGGCGAGAGCAACCGGTTCGTGTTCCTGCTCCCCCAGCCGGACGGCCGGGTCTACTTGGGACTCACGGACGAGCCGGTTTCCGGTTCGATCCCCGACGTGCCAGTGGTTCCCGAGTCCGATGTGGACTTCTTGCTGTCGTTGGCTTCCACAGTGCTGGCCCGGCCGCTGACCCGGGCGGACGTGGCCGGTTCGTACGCCGGTCTCCGGCCGCTGGTGGAAGGTGGCGGGCGTTCGGCCGATCTGTCCCGCAAGCACGCGGTGCTGGCGGGATCGGACGGGCTGCTGACGGTGGTCGGCGGGAAGCTGACGACGTATCGCCGGATGGCGGAGGACGCGGTCGATGCCGCTGTGC
This sequence comes from Amycolatopsis sp. NPDC005961, assembly GCF_040629235.1. NCBI lineage: Bacteria > Bacillati > Actinomycetota > Actinomycetes > Pseudonocardiales > Pseudonocardiaceae > Amycolatopsis > Amycolatopsis sp. NPDC005961. The sequence continues at coordinate 44,159 of NZ_JBEXVF010000002.1, forward strand.
GCCTGGCCGGTCTTCCCTCGTCGCCTTGCCGGACCGCGCGGTTGCCGTTGCTGGGGGCGGCTTCCCGGGCCGACCTGTCTCTTGTGGACGCTGCGCCGCGGCTGGTGGCCCGGTACGGCACCGAGGCTCCGCGGGTCGCGGCGTTGGGTGAGCTGGACGCGGAGTTCGCGGCCCCGGTAGCCCCGGGCGCGGACATCACGGCGGCCGAGGTCGTGTGGGCGGTCCGCAACGAGGGGGCGCTGGACGTGGCGGACGTGCTGGAGCGCAGGACCCGGCTGGCGCTGATCCCGGCGGACGCGGAGGCTGCCGCGGGGCGGGTCGCGGAGCTGGTCGACAAGTCGCTCGCCGGCCTCGCCTGACACGGGCCCGGCAGCCGCTTCACCCGGCAAACCGCCAAGAACGGGACCGTATCGGCGTAGCGGCGGCAAATTGCCGCCGAGGCGGGTGGCCCCGTGACTCAGCGGGACAGCTGATGCCGCGCCAATGACTCATTCGCAACCTTCCCCGCCCGACACAGCCCCCGCCCGACACAGCCCCCGCCCTCCCGGGGGGGGCGTGCCCACGTCCAGCCTATCGGCGCCCACCGACAGCAACCCCCGCCCAACGGCCACACGCCAGACCTGTCCACATCGCGCCGACCCTGTGTACAACCCGACTTGATGTTCACTTAACTTGACGACCTGTTGGGTTTTTGCAACAGTTACCCCATGAGCCCGGTCAGACGCGGCAAAGAGCTGCCGATCTACAACCGGCTCCCCGTGCTCCGAGCCGAGCGCGGGCTGAGCAGGGTCGCTCTCGCGAACGCCGTCGAGGTCAATCCTCAAACCATCGGCGCTCTCGAACGCGGCGATCACTATCCGAGCCTGGACCTGGCCTTCCGGATCTGCGCGGTCTTCGACCTGCCGGTCGAAGCGGTGTTCAGCCGCGTGCCGTTCACGCCACTGTCCACTCAGGTCTACCGCGAGGGGGGAGCATGACCGAGCAGCCCGGCCGGCTCGCGGCCTACTGGGAACGTCAGCTGGACAAGATGGACGAGCGCGAACTGCGCCACTCCCGGCGGCTGCCGGGCTGGCGGACCCGCCGGCGCCGCCGGGCCCTCACCGCGGCGCTGGCGCTCGCCGATCTCGGGCTGATCGCCGGCGCGGCCGTCTTCACCACCGCCGGCGACTGGCTCTTCGGCGCCGTCTGGGTCGGCAGCGCTCTCCTCGGCGGCGTCTCGTTTCTGCTGCTGCGGATCCTCACCGGCCGGATGAGCGGCGGCTTCTCGCGGCTGCTGGACGAACGCGAGCGCGAGTGGCGCCACCGCGTCACCTACATCGGCTTCCAGGTCCTGAGCTACCTGATGATCGCCGCGATGATCTACAGCCTCCTGGTCGCCCACGCCGAAGACGGTGGCCTCCGCGGCGCGATGATGATCTCCGCGCTGCTGGTCACCGGGACGACCGTCCCGTCACTGCTGCTGGGCTGGTCGCTGCCGGACGACGACCCCGAAGACTTCGAAGAGGGGATGCGGAATGACTGAGGGGACACTGGAGATCGACGGGATCTCCAAGCGCTACGGCACGAAAGTCGCGCTGGACGGCGTCACGTTCGACGTCCGCGGCGGCGAGCTGTTCGGCTTCGTCGGCAGCAACGGCGCCGGCAAGACCACGACCATGCGGATCGTGCTCGGGGTGCTGGCCGCCGACAGCGGTGAAGTGCGCTTCAAGAACGAAAAGATCACGCACGAAGCCCGCACTCACATCGGCTACATGCCCGAGGAACGCGGGCTCTACCCGAAGATGAAGGTCCTCGAGCAGCTGATCTACCTCGCCGAGCTGCACGGCCTCAGCGCGAACGAAGCCCACCGCAACGCGGAGAACTGGATCAGCAGGCTCGGCCTGGCCGAGCGCCGCAAGGACGAGGTGCAGAAACTGAGCCTCGGCAACCAGCAGCGCGTCCAGCTGGCCGCCGCGCTGGTGCACGACCCGGCCGTGCTGGTGCTCGACGAGCCGTTCTCCGGCCTCGACCCGCTGGCCGTCGACGTCATGAGCGGCGTGCTGCGCGAGAAGGCCGCGGCCGGGGTGCCGGTCGTGTTCTCCAGCCACCAGCTCGACCTCGTCGAGCGGCTGTGCGACCGCGTCGGCATCATCCGCGGCGGCCGGATGGTCGCCGTCGGCACCGTCGGCGAGCTGACCGCCGGCGCGAACAGCAAGCTCGTCGTCACCGCGCCCGCCGCACCGGAGGGCTGGGCCGGGGGCCTGCCCGGCGTGCGCGTCCTGGAGAATCACGGCGCCACCACCGTGCTCGACCTCGACCCGGGCGCCGACGACCAGGCCGTGCTCGCCGCGGCGCTGGCCACCGGGCCGGTCACCGAGTTCAGCCGCCGCCACCGGTCGCTGACCGAGCTGTTCCGCGACGCCGTGTCTTCGAGTGCCACCGCCGACGAGGGGGTCAAGCGATGAGGAAGCTGAGCGGCCGGCGCGCCGTCTGGCTCGTCATGAAGCGCGAGCTGAACACCCGGCTGCGCACGCGGTCGTTCGTCATCGGCACCGTCGTGATGCTGGTGCTGCTGCTGGGGTACGTCGGCTTCCAGACGTCGCTGGCGGGGTCGGCGGACAAGAGCACGGTCGGGCTCACCGGCCAGGCGACCGGGATCGCGCGGCAGCTGCAGGTCGAGGCCGCCCAATCCGGGCGGCAGATCTCGACGGTCACCATCACCGACCCGGCCGAGGGCCGCCAGAAGATCGAGGACGGCGATCTCGACGCGCTCGTCTCGGGCAGCGCGGCGAAGCTCACCGCCACCTACAAGTCCTCTTTGGACGACCAGCTGCGCAAGGTGCTCGACCAGGTCGCGCAGCAGCAGGTGCTCGACGGCGTGCTGTCGTCCGCCCAGCTCGAACCGGCCGACGTGATGGCGCAGGTCGACGGCACCCACGTGCAGGACGACCCGATCTCGCCGGAGCCCGCGGACCACACGCAACGGCTCGTCGTCGGGCTGATCGTCGCGTTCCTGCTCTACATCAGCATCATCACCTACGGGATGATGGTGGCCCAGGGCGTCGTCGAGGAGAAGTCGAGCCGGGTCGTGGAGATCCTGCTCGCCAGCGTGCGGCCGTGGCAGCTGTTGCTGGGCAAGGTGATCGGGCTCGGCCTGGTCGGGCTGACGCAGCTGGTGATCCTGGCCGCGGCCGGGCTGGTCGCGGCGTCGGCGACCGGGGTGTTCACGCTGTCCGGCTTCGCCACCGGCGCGATGCTGTGGGGCCTGCTCTGGTACCTGCTGGGATTCCTGTTGTACGCCACGATCTACGGCGCGCTGGGCTCGCTGGTGTCGCGGCAGGAGGACACGCAGTCGGTGGTCGGGCCGCTCAACATCGTGCTGATCGTCGGGTTCGTCACGGGGTTCAACCTGCTGCTGCAGGACCCCGACGGCACGGGGACGAAGGTCATCTCACTGGTCCCGCTGTTCTCGCCGATCCTGATGCCGGCCCGGATCGCGACCGGCGCGGCGACGGGCTGGGAGATCGCGCTGTCGCTCGGGCTGACGGCCGCGCTGGTCGCGCTGCTCACCTGGCTGGGCGGCAGGATCTACGGCAACAGCGTGCTCCGCATCGGCAGCCGCATCAAGCTGTCCGAAGCCCTGCGCGGCTGACACTCACGAGGTGATCTTCCCGTACCGTTCCAGGGAAACCTGCCGCTCGTGGGCGTGGTCGACCATGGGCTCCGGGTACTCCTCGGGCCGCTCCTTCAGCTTGTGGACGGCCTTGCCCCCGACACCGCGCAGCTCCGGCACGTACTTGCGGACGTAGTCGCCGTTCGGGTCGAACTTCTCGCCCTGCGTCGTCGGGTTGAAGATCCGGAAGTACGGCGCCGCGTCGGTGCCGGAACCCGCGACCCACTGCCAGTTCAGCTGGTTCGACGCGAGGTCGCCGTCCACGAGGTGCTTCATGAAGTGCCGCGCGCCGAGCCACCACGGCAGGTGCAGGTCCTTCACCAGGAAGCTCGCGACGACCATCCGGACGCGGTTGTGGATCCAGCCCTCGGCCAGCAGCTGCCGCATCCCGGCGTCGACGATCGGGTAGCCCGTCTTGCCCGCGCACCACCGCTCGAAGGCGTCGCGGTCGTCGTCGTGCTTCATCCCGTCGAACCGCTTGTCGTAGTTCTTCCGCGCGGTTTCCGGGCGGTGCCACAGGACGTCGGCGTGGAACTCGCGCCAGCAGAACTCGCTGCGCAGCGACTTCGCGCCGACGCGGTCGTCACCCGCCAGGTCGGCCAGCAGCGTCCGCGGGTGGACGCAGCCCCAGCGCAGGTACGGCGAAAGCCGCGTGGTGCCTTCGCGGTCCGGGCGATCGCGATCGGAGTCATAGGTCTCGATGCCGTCGTCGAGGAACGCGTGCCAGGCGTCCAGCGCGGCCTGCTCACCCGGCTCCGGCAGCGTCGCGGAAACCTTGGGCGGCTTGGGGATCTTCAGCGACCGCGGCGGTTCGACCCAGTCCACAAGGGACGGTCCGGTGTCGGCGGGCGAGTGCCAGCCGTGCGCGGTCCACGCCCGGAAGAAGGGGGTGAAGACGCGGTACGGGTCGCCGTCCGGCTTGGTGACGCGCCCCGGGGTCACGGCGTACGACGAGCCCGTCTCGACCCAGTCGATGTTGTTGTCCGCCAGCGCTTTCGCGACTTCGGCGTCCCGGCGGCGGCCGTACGGGCCGGTGTCCGTGCTGACGTGCACGGCCGCGGCGCCGATCTTCTTCGCGGCCTTCACGACCTCGGCCGCCGGTTCGCCGCGCACCAGCATCAGCCGGCCGCCGAGCTGCTCGTTCAGCTTCTCGAGGCATCCGTAGAGGAACGCCTCACGCGGTGCGCCGCCCGGCTTCAGCAGCGCCTCGTCGAGGACGTACAGCGCGAGGACGTGCTTGCTGTGCTTCGAGGCTTCGAGCAGGGCGGCGTGGTCGCCCAGCCGCAGGTCGCGACGGAACCACAGGACGACGGGTGCTTCTTTGGTCACGACGGGCAACGATAAACGCCCCGTCGTGCGGGTGCACGACGGGGCGTTTATCAGGGTGAGCGGATCAGCGCTCCGACATCGGGGTGTAGTCCCGCGAAGCGTGGCCGGTGTAGATCTGCCGCGGGCGGCCGATCTTGGTGGCCGGGTCGTTGATCATCTCGCGCCAGTGCGCGATCCAGCCCGGCAGGCGGCCGAGCGCGAACAGCACCGTGAAGAACTTCGTCGGGAAGCCCAGCGCCCGGTAGATCAGGCCGGTGTAGAAGTCCACGTTCGGGTACAGCTTGCGCTCGATGAAGTAGTCGTCGGAAAGGGCGGTCTCTTCGAGCTTCTTGGCGATCTCGAGCAGCTGGTCGCCGCCCTTGAGCTTGCCGAGGATCTCGTCCGCGGTGTTCTTGATGATCTTCGCGCGCGGGTCGTAGTTCTTGTAGACCCGGTGCCCGAAGCCCATCAGCTTCACGCCCTTTTCCTTGTTCTTCACCCGCTCCACGAACTTGGCGACGTCGCCGCCGTCGTTCTTGATGCCCTCGAGCATGTCGAGGACCGCGGCGTTCGCGCCGCCGTGCAGCGGGCCGAACAGGGCGTTGATGCCGGCCGAAATCGAGGCGAACAGGTTCGCCTCGGACGAGCCGACCAGGCGCACGGTCGAGGTCGAGCAGTTCTGCTCGTGGTCGGCGTGCAGAATGAACAGCAGGTCGAGCGCCTTCGCGACGTCCGGGTCGACCTCGTACGGCTCGGCCGGGAAGCCGAACGTCATGCGCAGGAAGTTCTCCACCAGGCCGAGCGAGTTGTCCGGGTACAGCAGCGGCTGGCCCACGGACTTCTTGTACGCGTACGCGGCCAGGGTCGGGACCTTGGCGAGCAGGCGGATCGTGGACAGCTCGACGTTCGGCTCGTCGAACGGGTCGAGCGAGTCCTGGTAGAAGGTCGACAGCGCCGACACCGCGCTGGACAGGACCGGCATCGGGTGCGCGTCACGCGGGAAGCCGCTGAAGAACGCCTTCAGGTCCTCGTGCAGCAGCGTGTGCCGCTGGATCTTCTCGGTGAAGTCGGCCAGCTGGGCTTCGGTCGGCAGCTCGCCGTAGATCAGCAGGTACGAGACCTCGACGAAGGTCGACTTCTCGGCCAGCTGCTCGATCGGGTAACCGCGGTAGCGGAGGATCCCGGCGTCACCGTCGATGTAGGCGATGGCGGACGACGCGGCGCCGGTGTTGACGAAACCGGGGTCGTAGGTGATGTACCCCGTCTGCGCCAGCAGCTTCCCCAGTTCGATCCCGGGCGCGCCCTCGACCGGGTGGACGATCTTGAACTCGTGCTCGCCACTCGGCAGGGTCAGCTTCGCGGTTTCGCCGCCGGACTGCCCCGCAGTCGTCGCGTCGGACATACAAGTCCCTCTCACGTTCGGCACGGGGACGGCGGCGCCTGCGGGTTCCACAGGTAGCCACGTGTTCACGCGAGGAAACACTGGCGCCTCGCTGCACACCGCCCCGCTGGGGTATGAAGAATGCCCCTCTACGCTAGTCGAGAAACGTGTGTTCGCGCAGCGGTGGCGTTGCTCATGGGGCCCCCTTTGGGACCAGGTTCACACGACCGCCGCCATATCGGCGGACGTGGGCGGCTCGGCCCCGCTCCGCGAAACGGTGATGGACGCCGCCTTCGCCGCGAATCCCAGCGCCTCGCGCCACGCTCCCGCGTCGAGAGAGGCCAGGTCGGTGACCTGGCGGGTGTGCAGCCAGGCCAGCAGGGCGCCCTGGACGGTGTCGCCGGCGCCGATGGTGTCGACGACGTCGACCTTCCGCGACGGCACGTGGGCCAGCTCACCTGCGGCGGTGATCACCGCGACGCCGTCGGCGCCCCGGGTCAGCACCACGGCGTCCACACCGGACTCGATCCACGTCTTCGCGGCGGCGACCGGGTCGGCGCCTTCGGTGAGCCACGCGGCGTCGTCGTCGGAGATCTTGAGCAACCGGACGTCCGGCAGCCAGGACGCGAACCGGGCGCGGTAGGCGGCCGGGTCGGTGATCAGCGCCTCGCGGATGTTGGGGTCGAGAACGGTCAGCACGCCGCGGGCGGCCTCGCGCCGCAGCATCGCCTCGTACGCCGACGCGCCGGGCTCGAGGACCATCCCGAGGGTGCCGAGCGAGAGCGCGGTCACGGCGTCGGGCAGCGGTCCCGGGTCGGCGACGAGCCGGTCGGCCGTGCCCTCGACGTAGAACGTGTAGCGCGCGGCGCCCTTCGCGTCGAGCGCGACGACGGCGAGCGTCGTCGGTTCGTCGCCGCGCTGCAGCAGCGACGTGTCGACGGCCGAGGCGTGCAGGCGCTCGACCATCGCGTCGCCGAAGCGGTCGGTGGACACTCGCGAGAGGAAGGCCGTCGGGACACCGAGGCGGCCCGCCGCCAGCGCGACGTTGTACGGCCCGCCGCCGAGCCGCGGCAGCAGCGCGCGCAACCCACCGTCCACAGTGGAATCCAGGGGGTCGCCGGGAACCAGGTCGACCAGAGCTTCTCCGCCTACGACGATCACGCCGGGAGTTTAGTGGAGTTCAGGCTGACAATTCCTGTCCGCTATTTGTTCAGCCCGCCGAGGAGGAGTTCACCCAGAGCGGTGAACGCTTCGGCGTCGGATACGTCGATCCGCTGGCCGAGCACGCCGGTCTGGATGCCTTCGATGATCAGGCTGGTCATCTCGGCGATGAGCCGGGCGTGAACGTCCCGGAAGACGCCGTCGGCGACGCCCTTGCCGATGAACTGGTGAAGCCGCTGGGCGGCGAACCGGCTGTTGACCTGGTAGGCCTCGCGGGCCGGGCCGAACTCGGCGAGGTCGCGCATGAACGACGGCGACGCCCGGTTCAGCTGCTCGGCCACGCCGGCCAGGTACTCGCCGATGAGCTTGCGGGCGTCGTCGATCCCGGCGACGCGCTCCTCGATCCGCTCGCCGGCGCCCCGGAAGAAGTGGGTGACGACCTTGACGGCGAGCTGCTCCTTGCTCGGCGCGAGCGCGTAGAGCGTCGACTTCGAACAGCGCAGGCGGCCGGCGAGGTCGTCGAGGGTGAAGTCCGCGAAGCCCTCGGCGAGGAAGAGCGCCTCGAGGTCGCCGAGCAGGGCGCGCTGGCGCGCGGTCGGCCGTCGACGGGGTTCGGGGCGCATCGGCTCACTATCTCCTACGTCTTCCGGCCACCCCAGGCCCGTCTTACTGTACTCTGAGCGGGCCCACAGTACTGTTTTCAGTACCGCTTTGGAGGACGAAGATGCCCGCCGAACGCCTGCTGCCGGATTCGGACGCCGAGGACCTGGTCGCGCTGGCCCGGGAGATCGCGCGCGACGAGCTGGCGCCCCGCGCCGCGGCGGCCGAAGAAGCCGAGCAGTTCCCCCGTGAGCAGTTCCGCCTGCTGGGCAAGTCGGGCCTGCTGGGCCTGCCGTACGCCGAGCGCTGGGGCGGCGGCGAGGTGTCGTACGAGGTCTACCTGCAGGTCCTGGAGGAGATCGCGACGGCGTGGATGACTGTCGGCGTCGGGCTGTCGGTGCACACGATGTCCTGCTACGCGCTGTCGGAGTACGGCACGGACGAGCAGCGCCGCGAGTGGCTGCCGGAGATGCTCGAAGGCGCACTCTTGGGCGCGTACGCACTGTCGGAGACCCAAGCGGGCTCGGACGCCGCCGCTTTGTCGACACGCGCGCGTCTCGACGGCTCGGACTACGTCGTCAACGGCACGAAGGCGTGGATCACGCACGCGGGCGTGGCGGACTTCTACACGACGATGGTCCGGACGGGCGCGGACGAGATCTCCTGCCTGCTGGTGCCCTCTTTCACGGAGGGTCTTTCGGCCGCTCCGCGCGAACGCAAGATGGGCCTGACGGGCTCCCCCACGGCCCAGCTGATCTTCGACGACGCCCGCGTGCCCGCGTCACGACTGCTGGGCGCGCCCGGTGACGGACTGCGGATCGCGCTGTCGTCGCTGAGCTCGGGCCGGCTCGGCATCGCGGCGTGCGCGGTGGGCCTGGCGCAGGCGGCGCTGGACGAGGCGGTGGCGTACGCGAAGGGCCGCTCGCAGTTCGGCCGGTCGATCATCGACTTCCAGGGGATCGAGTTCCTCCTGGCCGACATGGCGGCGATCGTGGAGTCGTCCCGCGCGTGCTACCTGGAGGCGGCCCGGCGACGCGACCGCGGGCTGCCGTTCCAGCGGCAGGCATCGATCGCGAAGCTGGTGGCGACCGACGGGGCGATGAAGGTGACGACGGACGCGGTACAGGTGCTGGGCGGGGCCGGGTACACGCGGGACTTCCCGGTGGAGCGGTACATGCGGGAGGCGAAGGTGCCGCAGATCTTCGAAGGGACGAACCAGATCCAGCGGGTCGTCATCGCGCGGGAGCTGAAGAAGGCTTAGCCGGTCGAGGGAACGGTGTCACACGCTTGGTACAGATACGGTCACTCATGGTTGCACTTGAGCCGTGAGACAATTCCGGCGACGTGAGGAGAGGCTGTGACTGCACTTCCCCAGCCGGGCCCTGCTCGCCGGTGGGAGATCCCTGATCACCTGCTGACGATCGAGGAGTACGCGGCGCTCGGTGAAACCGAAACAGGTTTCACCGAGCTCGTGGAGGGTCGCGTCGTGATGTCACCAAGCCCCAGCAGACGGCACAACAAGGCCGCTTACCTGCTGGGCCGACAGCTGGAATCCCAGTTGCCACCAGAACTCGATTTCACCCTGGACATCGACGTAGACCTTGGTCTGGCGCCCCGCGGTGAAGCGGGGTTTTCACGGCGCCCCGACCTGCTGATCGCCTACCGCGAAGCGAATGCCCGCGTGGACGACGAAGACGGCATGTATCGCGCCGGGGACGTGCTCGTGGCCGTCGAAGTCGTGTCGCCGGGCTCGAAGCGCACCGATTACCAGGTGAAGCACGACGAGTACGCCGATGCGGGCATCCCGTATTACTGGATCGTCGACCTCACCGAGCCGGTCTCGCTGGTCGCGTGTCACCAGGCCGGCGAATTCGGCTATATGGACGCCGCCGCGGTCACCGGCACCTTCACCACCGATGTCCCGTTCCCGGTCGAGATCGACCTGGACGCGCTCCTCGACTGATCGGACGGCACGCCGGAACCGCCCGGTTACCGGCGTGCCGTCCGAAACTCACTGGGACTCGCGGTAGCGGCGGTCCTTCGACACGCCCTCGCCGAGAGTCTCGTCGAAGTGGAACACCTCGTCGCCCCGGACGAACACGCGCAGGGCACGGTTCATCACATCGAGCGGATCCCCGCTCCACAGCACGACGTCCGCGTCCAGGCCCGGCTTCAGCGAGCCGATCTGACCGTCGAGACCCAGCATCGACGCCGGGTTGACCGTCAGCGCACGTAGCGCCGTCACCGGGTCGAGGCCGTCCTTGACCGACAGGGCCGCCTGGTAGACCAGGAAGTTGATCGGGATCACCGGGTGGTCCGTCGTGATCGCGATCTTCACCCCCGCCCGCGTCAGGATGCCGGCCGAACGCAGGGTGCGGTTGCGCACCTCCACCTTGGACTTCGTGGTGAACAGCGGCCCCAGGATCACCGGGACGTCGCGCTCGGCCAGCAGGTCGGCGATCAGGTGGCCCTCGGTGCCGTGGTTGATCACCAGCTTGTAGCCGAACTCGTCGGCCAGCCGCAGCGCCGTCACGATGTCGTCCGCGCGGTGGACGTGCTGGTCCCAGTACAGCTCGCCGTCGAGGACCTTCGCCAGCGTCTCCAGCGTCAGGTCGACCTCGTGCGGCTTGCCCTCGGACTCCGCGTGGGCACGCTTCGCCTGGTAGTTGCGGGTCTTCGTGAACGCCTCGCGCAGGATCGCCGCGACGCCCAGCCGGGTCGACGGCGTCTGCTTCTTCTCGCCGTACACGCGCTTCGGGTTCTCGCCGAGCGCACTCTTCACGCTCACGTGCTCCGCGAAGACCATGTCGAGGATGCTGCGGCCCCAGGTCTTGACGCCGATCGTCTGGCCGCCGATCGGGTTGCCCGACCCCGGCTTGATGACGACGCTCGTGACGCCGCCGGCCAGGGCGTCGTCGAAGCCGGAGTCGTAGGGGTCGATGCCGTCGATGGCGCGGAAGCGGGCGCCGTTCGGGTCGGTCATCTCGTTGGTGTCGTTGCCGGCCCAGCCCTCGCCCTCCTCGTGCACGCCGAGGTGCGCGTGGGCGTCGATGAAGCCCGGCAGCACCCAGGTGCCGGCCGCGTCGACGAGCTCGGCGTCCTCCGGGATGTCGACGTCCGCCTCGGTCCCGACCGCGACGATCTTGCCGCCGTCGATCAGGACGGTGCCGCCTTCGATGGGATCACCGTCGATGGGGACGACATGGCCCCCGACAATTGCCTTCGCCATAGTTCGCCACGCTAACGAACTCGCCCGGGCGGGTGCCAGCGGGGCTCAGCTCGCCAGCAGATCGAACCCGAACCCGGCCACGACCAGCAGCACACCGATGACCCGCAGCGATCGGTCCGGCTGCGGGCCACGCAGCAGAACCAGCGGCGGCCACACGAAGAGGCTGTAGACGACCAGCGGCCACGCGCGCGCCAGCAGGTTCACCCCGACCGAGATCCCGGTGAAAGCGGCCCACAGCGAGAACGGGAAAGTCACGCCGAGGAGCAGGATCGGCACCCACCAGTACCAGGGCAGGTCCGGCTCGACGGTCTGGCCGTCCCACGCCGAGCGGGCCCAGATGGCCAAGGCGGACAGCACAGCCGACCAGACGAGCACGATGGTGACCAAGATGCGCTTCACCCGCCGGGTCTCCGCGTCGAGCGGTTCCCGCCTCGGCTCGCCGGGGCGTCCTTCCCACCGCCGGTCCCTCATCTGCTTCGGCCGGATGTAGTCGGCTATCAGGTCGCGGTAGGCACCGCGGAAGATCGCGCGGTTGCGCCGCCAGGTTTCGGCGAGCGTGCGGCGGTGCCCCTCGACCGGCCGGGCGCGCAGCCGCTCGCCCCACGCGCTGATCCGCGCCACCCCGACGATGTCGATGATCGCCACCAGGCCACCGGTGAACTGGCCCAGCTTGCCGATCCGGCCCCACCACAGCACCGGCACGCCCCAGAGCCGGTAGCCCGACACGGACTGACCGTCGAACCACAGTCCCCAGGCCTGCCAGAACGACACCGTCTGCACCGAAAGCAGCCTACGGAACCCTGGCCTTCTCCAAGTGCACCAGTTCGTGGTTGTTCTCCGGCGTCCGGTGCGTCTCGCGGTACCCGTGCTTGGCGTACAACGCCAGCGGCCCCACGCTCTTCGAACCGGTGAACAACCGGAAGACCGTCACCGGCGGCGGAGCCGCCGACTCCACGAAAGCCAGCAACCCGCCACCCAGCCCGCAGCCCTGACGGTCCGGCGCCACGACCAACCTGCCGATCACCCCGACTTCGCCGGAAACCGTCAAACGCACCGAAGCGACCAGCCGTCCGTTCTCCCGGATGCCCCAGGACAAGCACGACGAAAGCGCCGCACGGGTCTCGTCCAAGGTCTCCAGCAGCGGCGGCAGATCCCAGTCGTCGTGCGCGCGGGCTTCGGTCACGTACGCCGCGCGTTGCAGCGTCAGCACTTCGCCCGCGTCGGCGATCCCTAGCCGCTTCACCCGACTCGGATGCCCCAGCTGCCCGACCAGGACGTCGCCGGCTCGAGCTCGATCAGGTCCGTGCCCGTGTTGAGCGCGTCCGCCGGGCACGTCATCGGCTCGATCGCCACCGCGCGGCCGCGGCCGACCAGGTCGTCCGGGGTGAACACCTGCGCCCAGCGGAAGTCCGGGCCGGTCCAGACCACCAGCCGCTGGTCCTCGTGGCCCAGGACGAAGTGGTGCGTGCCGTCGTCAGCCGCCGCCAACGACCCGAACGCCGTGTCCAGGTCGACGCCCGCCAGCACCCGGCCGGCGCGGAAGTCGTACTCGGTGCCCTCGACGTCCTGTTCCGGCGCGTACGGCATCTGCTCGTCGCCCAGGTACGGCCGGACGCGGCTCGCGGGCAGCGTCAGGGTCAGCTCGTCGGTCGGGACGTCGCCGATCCGGAAGTACGGGTGCGTTCCGACGCCGACGCCGATCGGCTGCTCGCCCTCGTTGCGGATCTCGTGGGTGATGGTCAGCTCGCGCGGCGCGACCTCGTAGGTGACGGTCGCGCGCAGCGGCACCGGCCAGCCCGGCTGCACCTCGACGTCGACGGCCAGGGTGATCGACGACTCGGCGTGCTCCAGCAGCTCCCACTCGAGGTGGCGGGTCAGGCCGTGGATCGCGTTGCCGCGCGCCTCCTCGGTGATCTCGAGCTGCTGCTCCTCCCCCTGGAACGTCCACTTCCCGGCCTTGGTCCGGTTCGGCCAGGGCAGCAGCACCTGCCCGGCGCCCTTCGGCGGCTTCGCGTCTTCGGGGAACTCCTCGACGTACGGCACTCCGCCGACTTCGAACGCGCGCAGGCCCGCACCGATTTCGGTGACGACGGCGCGCGCGTTGCCGCGGGTGATCTCGAACTGCTGACCGGTCGGGTTGCCCATGCGACGACCTTACCGAGCACCAGACTCACTAGACCGGTCGTCATAGTTTGAGCTACAGTCGCCCCATGGTCCGTCGCACCGACACGCGGCAGCGGATGCTCGACACCGCCGCCGACCTGTTCCACTCGCAGGGCTACCACGCCACCGGGCTCACCCAGCTGACCACGGCCGGGGGCGCGCCGAAGGGGTCGCTCTACTTCCACTTCCCCGGCGGCAAGGAGCAGCTCGCCGCCGAGGCCGTCCGGCTTTCGAGCGAGCGCACGGGCGCGCTCCTCGAAGCGATCCTGCGGGACGCGCCCGACGTCGTGACCGCGATCGACCGCGCCGTCGACGCGCTCGCGAGCAACCTGGCCGAATCGGGCTTCCAGCGCGGGTGTCCACTCGCGACGGTCGCGCTCGACGCCGCCGCGGAGAGCGAGCCGATCCGGGAAGCCTGCGCCGACGGCTACTCGTCGTGGCACGTGATCCTTCGTGACTACCTTGCGAGACAACAGCTTTCTGCGGAACGCGCCGACGAGCTGGCCACCGTCGTGCTCGCCGCGATCGAAGGCGGGCTGCTGCTGGCCCGCACCCGCCGCGACCTCGCGCCACTGCGCGCCGTCGCCGCCCACCTGCACACGACCCTCGACCGGGAGTTCTCCTGATGCGCGTCCACCACCTGAACTGCGGCACCATGCGCCCGCTCGGCGGCGGCCTGATCGACGGCCGGCCGGGCCTTTTCCGGCGCGCCACGATGGTCTGCCACTGCCTGCTGCTCGAAACCGATACGGGTCTCGTGCTCGTCGAGACCGGCATGGGCACGCCGGCCGCCGTCGACCGGAACGCCTGGCTGGGCAAGGGTTTCGTCCGCCAGTCCAACCCGGTCGAAGACCCCGCGCAGACCGCGGTCGCCCAGATCCGCGCGCTCGGCTTCGACCCGGCCGACGTCCGCGACATCGTCCTGACCCACCTCGACCTCGACCACGCGGGCGGGCTCATCGACTTCCCGTGGGCACGCGTGCACGTCTACGCCGAGGAGCTGCGGGCGTTCCAGGAGCCGCGTGACGCCGCCGAGCGCGGCCGTTACCGCACGATCCAGTTCGCACATGGTCCACAGTGGACGTCCTATGCGGACAACGGGGAGCCGTGGTTCGGCTTCGACGCCGTCCGGCAGCTCGACGGCTTGCCGCCGGAGATCCTGCTCATCCCGCTCTCCGGGCACACGCGCGGCCACGCCGGGGTCGCCGTCGACACCGGCGACGGCTGGCTGCTCAACGCCGGCGACTCGTTCTTCTTCCACGGGCAGGTCGACGCCACCCCGCACTGCCCGCCCGGCCTGAGGTGGTTCGAGGGCCACATGGAGACGGTCAAGGGCGCCCGGCTGGACAATCACCGCCGCCTGCGCCAGCTTGTTCAGGAGCACGGCGACGAGGTGACCGTCTTCGCCGCGCACGACGAGACCGCGTTCGTCCGGCTGAGTTCCAGGAGCAAAGTATGAAGGTGCACCACCTGAACTGCGGATCGATGCGCCCGGCGGGCGGCAAGCTGCTCGACGGCGAGCCCGGCCTGCTGCGGCGCGCCGAGCTGGTCGCGCACTGCCTGCTGATCGAGACCGGCGACAGCCTGGTGCTGGTCGACACCGGATTCGGCAGCCAGGCCGTGGCCCGCCCCGGCGAGTGGCTGGGCCGGCCGTTCATGGCGATGGTCGGTGCCCGGCTCGAAGCCGCCGAGACGGCGGTCGCGCAGATCAAGGCGCTGGACCTCGACCCCGCCGACGTCCGGCACATCGTCGCGACGCACCTCGACGTCGACCACGCGGGCGGGCTGGCCGACTTCCCGAACGCCGTCGTGCACGTCCGTTCCGAGGAGCACCGGGCCGCGACGGCGCCGTCGAACGCGGCCGAGAAGAACCGCTACCGGGCCGTGCAGTTCGCGCACCGCCCGCTGTGGAGCACCTACGACGAGCGGGGCGAGCCGTGGTTCGGCTTCGAGGCGGTCCGGTCGCTCAAGGGCCTGCCCGAGGAGATCCTGCTGGTCCCGCTCACGGGCCACACGCGCGGCCACACCGGCGTCGCGGTCGACACGGGCGACGGCTGGCTCCTGCACGCCGGCGACGCGTACTTCTTCCACGGGCAGCTGGACCCCGTCGCGCCGCACTGCCCACCGGGCATGACGGCGTTCCAGAACCTCGTCCAGACCGAGCGCAAGGCTCGCCTGGAGAACCTCGAGCGGCTGCACGCACTGGCCCGCGAGCACCCGGACGAGGTCACGGTGTTCTCCGCGCACAGCCCGGTCGAGCTGGCCGCGCTGCGTCGCTGACTTCCGGAACCGAATGATCGTCCGCCCCATCTGAGCCTCCGACGAAGGAGGCTCAGCGGTGACGAAGAAGTGGTGGAGTGCGGCCTTGACCGGGGCGGTCGCGGTGCTGGTCACGGCGTGCGGGAGCGGCGCCCCACCCGCACCGGCCGCCGCCGCGGCGCCGGAAGCGCCGCCGCTCGACCTCTCCGGGGTCGTCCTGCTGCAGCATTCGACGCAGACCGGCCTCGACGACGTCGTCTTCGCCGATCCCGCCACCGGCGCGGCGAAGACGACCTTGTCGCTGCCCGGGTACGACAGCTCGCTGAACCGGTTCGACGGGCCGGCCACCAAGCTGGACCTCATCTCGCCCGACGGTCAGTACGCGACGCTCGAAACCGGCGACGGCGTCGACGTGTTCAAGCTCAACGCCGACGACCGGCGGTACGAACGCACCGGCACCGTGCCGGAACCGGAGCGGTCGATGAGCGAGAAGTCGGCCAAGTTCCGGAACCCGCGGTTCGGCCCGGCCGGGTCGAAGCTGTACTTCGACGACGGCAAGGCGGTGTACTCCGTCGACTACCGGCAGCTCGGGCCGCCGGTCGTGGAAGCCCCGATCGTGCCGAACAGCAGCTCCGACCAGCACGTGGAGGACTGGGCGATCGGCCCGCAGGGCGAGGTGCTGACCTGGAAGGACGCCCGGCACGCCGGCGCGGGCCTGACGTACCTGACCGACTCGGCGGGCGCGATCGCCTACGCCTTCTACGAAGAACCCGGCGCCGTCTACCAGTTCGTCACCGCACTCGACGCGACGACCGTGCTGATGTCCGCCGTCACCGGCTCGGACGAGCACGGCGTCCTGATGCGCCTGTCGCTCGCCGGCGGAACGCCGCAGCCGACCAAGCTCGTCGACCGGTCCGAGCCGATGATCGCCAAGACCGCGGCGGCCCCGGACAAGGCCACCGTGCTGTTCCAGACCGACCAGGACGAGTGGTCCCAGTCGCCGGCCACGCCGGGCGCGATCGCGCAGCCCGCGCTCGGTCAGCTGAAGCCCACCGGGACGCTGTCGGAGCGGCAGCTCGTCGGCTGGGCTTGATCAGCTGGCGTCGAGGGCCTGCTTGACCAGCGGCGCCATCTGCTCCGGCGTCATCTTCGCCGGACCGGTGTAGTTGACCAGCACCGGCGTGCCCGCGACCAGCTCGGCCGAGGCGAGGGTGGCCGTCTTCTGCTCGTCGACGTAGTAGACGGCGCCGTCCGGGAAACCGGCGACGTCCTTCGCGCCCGGCTTGCCCTTCTTGACGGAGGCCACCATCTCGGCGGGCTTGCCTTGGCGGCCTTCGTAGCGGGTCACCGCGAGCGCGCCCGCGGCCTTGCCGTTCAGCTGGTACTCGCAGCTGCGGGCCTTGCCGCCGTTGGCCGTCGTGTCCTGGACCGGGCCCGCCACCGCCTGGAGGTTGTCCAGGAACAGCGCCTTCGACACGGCGGCCGCGGGCAGCAGCTTGCACGGGTCGAGCGACGCAGCCGCGGCGGGGTCGGCGCTCGAGCTCGGCTTGGGCGCGGACGACGGCTTCGAGGAAGGGGGCGTCTTCGACGGTTCGTCACCCGAGGAGCAGGCAGTCAAAGCGGCAAAAGCGACCAAAACGACGGCGAGGGTACGCATGTCCGGCACCCTAGCCCGAACGGCCTACGCCGTCGGCGCCCGGTATCGCCAGAACGCCGGGAGCAGGAACATCGACGCGCAGACCGACACGATCACCAGCAGGCCACCGACGCTCGCCGCGGCCGCCGTGCCGAACGCGGCCGCGCCCCAGCCGTGGACGAGGTCGGCGATCCGCGGGCCGCCGGCGACCACGACCGTGAACACGCCCTGGAGCCGGCCGCGCATCTCGTCGGTGGTCGCGACCTGCAGGATCGCCATCCGGTAGACCGCGCTGACCATGTCCGCCGCGCCGGCCAGCGCCATGAAGACGACCGCGAGCCACAGCGAGTGCGCGAGCCCGAAGGCCGCCACCGCAGCACCCCACGCGCAGATCGCCACGACGACCGCGACGCCCTGGCGCGGGATGCGCGTCAGCCAGCCGGAGAACAGGCCGATCAGCATCGCGCCCGCGGGCAGGGCGGCGTAGAGCCAGCCGAGCGCGGGGCCGCCGCCGGGTGGATCGCCGAACGTGCGCTCGGCCATCTCCGGGATCAGCGCCCGCGGCATGCCGAAGACCATCGCGATGATGTCGGCGACGAACGAGGCCAGCAGCACTTTCTTGGTGGCGAGGTACTTGAAGCCGTCGATGACGTCGCTGAGCCCGGCGCGGCGCGACGGGCCGTTGAGCGGCGGGAGGGCCGGCAGCCGCCAGACCGCGAGCAGCGTGATCGTGAGGGCGACGACGTCGATCAGGTAGAGCGTCGAAAGGCCGAGGACCGGGATGAGCGCACCGGCGAGCAGCGGGCCGAAGACGGCGCCGAAGGTCGACATCGTCGAGCTCAGGGCGTTGGCCGAGGGCAGCAGCTCGTCCGGCACCAGCCGCGCGACGACGGCGCCGCGGGTGGGCATGTTGATCGCGAAGAGGGCCTGGTTGACGGCCAGCAGGGCGAGGACGAGCCACACCGAGCCGAAGTTCAGGAAGGCCTGCAGCCACAGCAGCGCGGAGGTGATGGCGACGAGGACGTTGGTGACGACGAGCAGCTTCCGCCGATCGACGGCATCGGCGACGGCCCCGCCCCAGAGCCCGAAGATCAGCAGCGGCACGAGGGCGACGAGCCCGGTGAGGCCGACGTAGGCGGAGGACCCGGTGAGGTCGAAGACCTGCTTGGGCACGGCGACGGCGGTCAGCTGGGTGCCGACGGCGGTGACCACAGTGGACAGCCAGAGCCGCCGGAAGGCCGGAATCTTCAGCGGCCGGGTATCGACGATGATGCGGCCGAGGAGCTTGCGAACGCCCCCGGGACGGGGCGGCAAGGTCTCGGGCTCAGAGGTCACAACCGACGAGTTTAGCTCGGCTAACTATCTCGGGTCGCGTGATTTCCGTCGCCCGGACGAGTGCTCGCCAGCCGGGGCCGTTGAGCGCTTTCGCAGCAGCGACGGTGTGCGAGCCGCGGTTCCCGGTGAGCGGCTCGCGGGCGAGGTTTCCGGTGAGTGGCTCCCGAGGGGCGGTTCTCGGTCACGGCTCTCGGGCACGTTCTCGGCGAGCGGCTCCCGCGGGATGGTTCTCGGGCCGAGGCTCCCAGGCGCGGTTCCCGGCGAGCGGCCCCCGCGGGACGTTCTCGGGCCGCGGCTCCCAGGCACGTTCTCGGCGAGCAACTCTCGGCAAGCGGCTCCGGAAGGGACGGTTCTCGGGCCGCGGCTCCCGAGCGCGTTCCCGGCTAGCGGCTCTTGAGGAGCGGCCCCCGGGTCGCGGTTCCCAGGCGCGGTTCCCGGCTAGCGGCCCCCGAGGAGCGGTTCTTGGGCCGCGGCTCCGGGCACGTTCCCGACTAAGGGGCCCCAGAGGAGCGGTTCTTGGGCCGCGGTTCCCGAAGAGCTACCCCGGCTCCCGGCGAACGGTTCCCGAGTCGCGGCTACCTGAGCGCAGTCCCGGTCAAGCATCCCCGTCGTGCGGCTCCCGCCCGACTGCCCACCGAACCGCCGCCGAACAGCACCCGCCCTCCTCCGGGGGAGCCCCCGCTTTCAGCCTATCGGCGCCGCCCGGCAGAAAGCCGGGAAACCGCAGGTGACCGCCGTGTTCGTCCACATCACGGACCAGCTGTGGACAACCCGGTGAGCGGTTCCCCGCCCACGAGAAGCCGCCCCAAAAGCCGCGGCCGTGACGTGGCTGTCCACATCACGGCCGCGGCTGTGCACAAAGCCAACCTCAGGGAGCCACGCGCTCGATGTTCCAGCCGTCGTCGTGCCGGACGAAGCGGAGCCGGTCGTGCATGCGGTCCTCGCGCCCCTGCCAGAACTCGACCAAGTCGGGCCTGATCCGCCACCCGCCCCAGTGAGGCGGCGCCGGGATCTGCTCGACGTCGGCGAAGCGGCGCTCGATTCCGCTCAACGCGTTGTCCAGCGCGCGGCGACCGTCGACCACCCGGGACTGCGGGGACGCCCACGCCCCCAGCTGCGAACCGCGGGGGCGCTGGGCCCAGTACTCCGCCGTCTCCTTGACGCCGACCTTCTCGACCTCGCCGCGGACGTGGACCTGGCGGTGCAGCGCGTACCAGGGGAACGTCACCGACGCGTAGCGCGTCGCGGTCAGGTCGTGGCTCTTCTCCGACGTGTAGTTCGTGTAGAACACCACGCCGCGCTCGTCGAGGCCCTTGCACAGCACCGTGCGGGACGACGGCCGGCCTTCGGCGTCCGCCGTCGCCAGCACCATCGCGTTCGGTTCGGCGATCCCCGCGCCGACCGCCTGGTTCAACCACCCCTGCAACTGGTCGGTCCACGTGGCCGCCAAGGCGGACTCGTCGAACGCAGCACCGTCGTACGCGACCCGCATTCCGGGCAAGCGAACTACGGCGTCTTCCACCTGGTCCTCGATCCTCGGCGTCATCGCCAAACCTCCACGCCCGGTCGGGGCATCAGTCGACTTCGGCCCTAGGCACGTTAGGGCCTTCCGAGCTGCGGCGGAACCCACTGAACGGTGACACCCGACACCCATTTCCGGCCATCGTCCCGTAACCGCTTGTCAGCAAGCCGTAACGCGGGCGTTACCCACCGGACCAGGATCGATACAGCGCAGCTTTACCTTCGGCCCGTTCCCCACCACCCGGAGGCGGGCATGACCGAGATCCTGTCGAACGCCGAAGAAACCGCTCCCCCGAAACGCCGGTACGCACCACTCGCGGCGAACGAAAACCGCGAGGACTACTCACTGCGCTTCGCCGCTCATTCGTTCCGGAAATGGTCACCGTTCGTGGTCGCGACGACGGCGCTGGGCGGCATCGCCTACCTCGCCGACTTCGCGATCGGGGCCAGCATCGTCCTCTCCTACGGCTTCACGTCCGGGGTCCTCGCGATCCTCGCCGCGGCCGTCGTCATCTTCGGGACCGGCGTGCCCATCGCGGCCGCCTGCGCGAAGTCCGGAGTGGACATGGACCTGCTGACCCGCGGAGCCGGCTTCGGCTACTTCGGGTCGACGCTGACGTCGCTCGTGTACGCGAGCTTCACCGTCATCTTCTTCTCGCTCGAAGGCTCGATCATGGGGCAGGCCTTCGAGCTGGCCCTCGGCATCCCGCTGCCGATCGGCTACCTGCTGGCGACGCTGATCGTGCTGCCCTTCGCGCTCTACGGCATGGGCGCGGTGGCGAAGATGCAGACCTGGACGCAGCCGCTGTGGATCGCCGGCCTGGTGCTGCCGTTCGTCGTCGTGCTGGTCCGCGAACCCGGCAAGTTCGCCGAGTTCGCCCGCTTCGGAGGCACCGAGGGCGCCGGCGCCGGGTTCTCCGCGATCGGGTTCGGCTTCGGCATGGGTGTCGCGCTTTCGCTGATCGGGCAGATCGGCGAGCAGGCCGACTACCTGCGGTTCATGCCCGAGAAGACGGCGGAGAACAAGCGGTCGTGGTGGGCCGCGGTGCTCGCCGCCGGGCCCGGCTGGGTGATCCTCGGGGCCGCGAAGCAGATCGGGGGCGCGCTGCTGGCGTTCCTCGCGCTCGGCGTCGTCGGGAAGTCGCACGCGCTGGAGCCGATCGCGCCGTACCTCGAAGCGGTGAAGCCCGCGCTCGGCCCGGTGGCGCTGACGTTCGCCGCGCTGTTCGTCGTCGTCTCGCAGATCAAGATCAACACGACGAACGCGTACTCCGGCTCGCTGTCGTTCGCGAACTTCTTCTCCCGCGTGCTGCACAAGCACCCGGGCCGCGTCTGGTACGTGCTGGTGAACTGCGGGATCGCGCTCGCGCTGATGGAGTTCGGCGCGTTCGGGTTCCTGAACAAGATCCTGGGCTTCTACTCGAACGTCGCGATCGCGTGGATCGGCGCGGTGTGCGCGGACCTGGTGATCGCGAAGCCGCTGGGGCTCTCCCCGAAGTACATCGAGTTCAAGCGGGCCTACCTGTACAAGATCAACCCGGTCGGGTTCGGCTCGATGCTCGTCGCGTCGGCCGTGTCGATCGCGGCGTACTTCGGCGCGTTCGGGCCGTTCCTGGCCGCGTTCAGCCCGCTGCTGGCGCTGGTCATCGCGATCGTGCTGGTGCCGACGCTGGCGGCGGCGACCCGCGGGAAGTACTACCTGGCCCGGCCGAACACCGTCGCGGGACCGGACCAGGACGTCGACCTGCGGGCCACGTACACCTGCTCGGTCTGCGGTGATCCGTACGAACTGCCGGACGTCGCCGACTGCGCCAAGCAGAGCGGGCCGATCTGTTCGCTGTGCTGCACGCTCGACAACAGCTGCCACGACCTGTGCCAGGAGACGGGCCCGGTTTCGCTGGGCATGCCCACCGCGCGCGAAGCGTAAAGTCCGTGAAGGCCCGCTCACCGCGTCCGCAGCGGTGAGCGGGCCTTCACGTTCGCCGGGTTCCCCCCTGTGCCCCCGCCCGGCTTGACTCTTCCACGCCGGAGGCGGCGCCGGGGTTGCCTGGGATTTCCAAGATCTTTTCCGGCCGCATGATGGCCGCCAGCATCATGGCGCGCAGCTCCCCGCCGACCTCCTCGACCGGCAGCGGCGGGTCGTGCGCCTGCCACTCGCGCAGCAGCCCGGTGCCCGCGCCGACCAGCGCGATCGCCGTGAGCCGGTAGTCCCGCACCGGCGCGACGCCGTGCTCGGCGGCGCGGCTCGCCTCGGCGGCGATGAAGTTCGCCCAGCGGTCGACCCACACCTGGTGCTGCGCCTCCAGCTCGGCGCTGACGCCGACGGCTTCGACGTAGGTGAGGCGCGGCATCCGCGGATCCGCGGTGACGGTCGCGATGAAGACGTCCAGCAGCGTCGCGATGCGGGTCATGGCGTCGGCGTCGGCGACCTTGTCGAGCTCGGCGGTGACGTGCGCGAGCGCGAGGCTGTTGATCTGGTCGTGGAGGGTGCGGAGCACGTCCTCCTTGCCGGTGAACTCCTCGTAGAAGTTCCGCGTCGACACGCCGGCGCGGGCGCAGACGTCGGTGATCTTCGTGTGCCGGAAGCCGGTGGAGGTGAAGAGCTCGAGCCCGGCCGTGAGCAGGCGCGCGCGACGATCGGCACGGCGTTGCTCGGGCGCGACGCCGCCGTACGTGCGAGCCACCGGTTCTCTCCTCCTTCCGAGGGATTGCCAGATCCTACCGGGCTGACTACCTTGTGAAAATCTCGATTACCAAAGGGTTCGCCGGAGAGGGCGCAGGGGGTCTTCTCCGGCGAACGCTCACCCCGTCCGCGCGACCGCGCCGATGAGTTCGGCGTGCCGCCGGAGCAGGTCCCGGTAGGTCTTGATCACGTCGCGGTCGAAGTCGCTCGGCCACTCGGTCTTGGAGTGCCACGAGTAGGCGATCCCCTGCTGCTTCCACCGCTCGTGCGACATGCGCCAGGAGTTGTAGTGGTCGATGAACTGCCGATAGGAGTCGGGCAGGTCACCACCGTCTATGAGGTGCGACTTGGTGGCCACCAGCTGCTGGACGGCGGCGTTGCGCGGCATGAAGTCGTGATCGACCCAGAACAGCCAGAGGTCGAGGATGTCCTGCGGGATCGGCAGCTCGGTGAGGGGGACGTAGTCCCGCCCCAGCGTCCCCAGGAGATCCCGGAACGAAGCCCGGCCCTCGTAGGACAGCACGGCGAGCGGTCCGTACAGCTCCTCGAGCTGCTTCCCGACGTGCGCCAGCTGCGCGGCCAGGCGGACCCGCCGCCGTTCGGCCCGGCTGTTCAGCACGTGGCTCACGAACCAGCCCACGATCGAGACCGACGCGGCGATGACTCCGACGACGACAGCAGCGTTCATCCACACCTCCCGGGTGACTTCGCCGAGACTATCGCCGGGCGGAATTGCGCCGGGAGGCTCAGAACACCTTCAGCGCCGTGACCGCGTCGGGGGCCAGGGAGGTCGTCAGCGTGCCGCCCGCGGCGAGGGGGCTGCGCGACCACCACTCACCCGAAGCCGCCGGGAGGTCCGGGCCGCCGACCACCAGGTCCGTCGCGAGGACCCGGCGGCCGGCCAGCACCGCCAAGCTCTTGTCCAAAGTGGATTCTCCGATCGCCAGCGTCTGCCGCAGCACCGGTACCGAACCCCGCGTGACGTGCGACGACGTCGTCAGCGACCCCGGGCGCTCCCCCGTTCGCCCCAGCACCAGCACCTCGCGCGTGTGCAGGTACGCATCCGACGCCAGGGAAGCACGCAACACCGCCGTGTGCCGGGCCCGCGCCGTGATCACCGTCGGCTCCGGCAGGTACTCCAGCGAGCCACCCTCTTCGACGACCACCGAAACCGTGGACAGCGAACCCTCGCCGTGCAGACCGGGCAGAGCGAGCGTGGCCGCCACGCCGGAAAGGCGCAGCGACGCGCCGGGGCCGACGTGGATCGAGAGCAGCAAGTCGTCCCCGCCCAGGGGCGAGGTCGCCGAGTTGACCAGGTGCACCACCGCCGCCGGACCGCACCCCCGGCGGGGGAACAACGTCAACGGCGCCATCGACCGCAGCTCGCGCAGCACCGTGCGCGTGCCGTCGAAGCACGCCGTCAGCCGGGCGTGGGCCTTCACAGCAGGGAACGGACCCAGGCGGCGACGTCGGGTGCGTCCGGAGTGTCCACAAGGGACTGCGTGATGACCGGCAGCTCGCCGCGCATCCGGTGCGCGTCCGACGTCATCACGGCCATGTCCGCGTTCACCAGGTGCGCGATGTCGATCTTGTTGATCACCAGCAGGTCCGCGGTCGTGACGCCGGGGCCGCCCTTGCGCGGCACCTTGTCGCCGCCCGCCACGTCGACCACGAAGATCTGGCTGTCGGCCAGCCCGCGGCTGAACACCGCCGTCAGGTTGTCGCCGCCACTCTCGATGATCACCAGGTCCAGTCCCGGGAACTTCTCCTCCAGCCGCTCGACCGCGTCCAGGTTCGCGGTGATGTCGTCGCGGATCGCGGTGTGCGGGCACGCGCCCGTCTGCACCGCCTCGATCCGGGCCGGGTCCAGAACTCCGGCGCGACGCAGGAAGTCCGCGTCCTCCGTCGTGTAGATGTCGTTCGTGACGACGGCGAGCTCGATCTCGTCACCGAGCGCGCGGCACAGGGCCGCGGTCAGCGCCGTCTTGCCCGACCCGACCGGGCCGCCGATGCCGATGCGGTACGCACGGCCAGCAGTGGGCGCCGCGTCGTAGTGGTCGGGATCGGCGGCCGTCGGGTCGAAGTTGACCTCGTGAACATGCCCGTGACCGTGACCTTCAGCTGGCAAAGAGACGCACCTCTTCCTGGTGGTGCCGGGCGTGCGCCTCGGCGAACAGATCCAGCGCCGGCGACCCCGGCGATGGCAACGACGCCGGGTCGTCCCCAGCCACGGCCGCCGCCTCCGAAGCAACGGACGCGAGGTCCAGCCGGGCGACGACAGCGTTGACGGCGAACGGATCCAGCCCCAGCAGCCGCACGGCCGCGCTCGCCGGACCACTCACCGACAGGTACGCGACGGCCATCGCGGCGTCGTACGGCGAGCCACCCGCGACCCCGACCAAGGCTCCCAGGATCACCGGGTGGTGCGGCCGCGGCGTCTCGGCGAGCAGCGCGTCGAGCACCGGAGACGGCCACGCGATCCGACCGGCCCGGGCGGTACCACGCCCCTGCGCCCGGGATGCTTCTCGCTGCGCGAGCGACGGGGTGCGCGCGTCCAGCTCACTGTCCAAAAGCGACCAGTTCGCGCCGGTGACGGCCGCGTGCGCCGAAGCGGCCGCGAAGATCGCCGCCAGGGCACCCGCTGTGCGCAACCGTCCGGAAAGGAAGCCCGGCAGATCGCGCACGGCCGTCACGAGCTTCCGGGAGACGACCTCCTCCAGCCCGCCGCTGTGCACGTGCCCGCCGCCGGGAAAGCGCGAGTCCGCGAGAATGAGTGCCGAGAGGTCCATCAGAACAGGAAGTATCGCTGGGCCATCGGCAACTCCGTCACCGGCTGCGGTTCGATCAGCTCGCCGTCGACGTGCACCGCGAAGCTGTCCGGCTCGACGCGGACGTCCGGCGTGGCGTCGTTGAGCACCATGTCCGCCTTGGTCCGCGCGCGCGTGTTCGCCACGGCGACCAGCGGGCGCGTGATGCCGAACGTCTCGCGCAGGCCACTGTCCAATGCGGACGGTGCGACGAAGTGCAGGCTCAGCGCCGCACCGATGTTCGCGCCGAACATCGGGCGGGCCATGACCGGCTGCGGTGTCGGGATGGACGCGTTCGCGTCGCCCATCGCGGCCCACGCGGGAAAACCGCCCTTCAGGACGACGTGCGGGCGGACGCCGAAGAACTTCGGTTCCCACAGCACCAGGTCGGCGAGCTTGCCCACCTCGACCGAGCCGATCTCGGTCTCCATGCCGTGCGCGATGGCCGGGTTGATCGTGTACTTGGCGACGTAACGGCGCGCGCGCAGGTTGTCGGCCGCGCCGTCGCCGGGCAGCGCGCCCCGGCGCTGCTTCATCACGTGCGCGGTCTGCCACGTCCGGATGATCACCTCGCCGATCCGGCCCATGGCCTGCGAGTCCGAGCTCATCATCGAGATGGCGCCGAGGTCGTGCAGCACGTCTTCGGCGGCGATCGTCGACGGCCGGATCCGGCTTTCCGCGAAGGCGAGGTCCTCCGGCACCGACGGGTTGAGGTGGTGGCAGACGACCAGCATGTCGAGGTGCTCGTCGAGGGTGTTGGCCGTGTGCGGCCGGGTCGGGTTGGTCGACGACGGCAGGATGTTCGGCAGCGAGACGACCTCGATGATGTCCGGCGCGTGCCCGCCGCCGGCGCCTTCGGTGTGGTACGCGTTGATCGAGCGGCCGCCGATGGCGTCCACAGTGGACTCCAGGAAGCCCGCTTCGTTCAGCGTGTCCGTGTGGATGGCCACCTGGACGCCGGATTCGTCGGCGACGGTCAGGCACGCGTCGATGGCCGCGGGGGTCGTGCCCCAGTCTTCGTGGAGCTTGAAGCCGCCCGCGCCCGCCGCGAGCTGCTCGCGCAGGGCCTCGTGCCGGACGGTGTTCCCCTTGCCCAGCAACAGGACGTTGACCGGGTAACCGTCCATGGCGGACAGCATCCGGCCGAGGTTCCACGCGCCGGGTGTCACCGTCGTCGCCTTCGTGCCCTCGTTGGGGCCGGTGCCGCCGCCGACCAAAGTGGTCAGTCCGGCGGCCAGCGCCGTGTCGACGAGCTGCGGGCAGATGAAGTGGACGTGGCAGTCGATGCCGCCGGCGGTGAGGATCTTGCCGTTGCCGGCCAGGACCTCGGTCGACGGCCCGATGACCAGGGCGGGGTCGACGCCGTCCATCGTGTCCGGGTTGCCCGCCTTGCCGATGCCGACGATCCGGCCGTCGCGCACGCCGACGTCGGCCTTGACGATCCCCCAGTGGTCGAGGATGACGGCGCCGGTGATGACCAGGTCGGGCGCGCCCTCGGCGCGGGTCGCCATGCCCTGGCCCATGGACTCGCGGATGACCTTGCCGCCGCCGAAGAGCACTTCGTCGCCCGAGCCGACGGGGCCCATCGAGCGGTCTTCGGTGACCTCGATGAGGAGGTCGGTGTCGGCGAGCCGGATCCGGTCGCCGGTGGTCGGGCCGAACAGCTCGGCGTAGCGCTCGCGGTCGATCTGCGGCATTTCAGAACTCTCCAGAGAATTCGGACCGCAGGCCCGGAACGCGGCGCGCGCCGGCGAGCGGAACAAGATCGACCTCGCGCTCGACGCCCGGTTCGAACCGCACCGACGTGCCGGCCGGGACGTCGAGCCGGTGGCCGCGGGCGGCGTCGCGGTCGAACTCGAGGCCGGGGTTCACCGCCGCGAAGTGGTAGTGCGAGCCGACCTGGATCGGCCGGTCGCCGAGGTTGCGCACGAGCAGCCGGACGCGCGGGCGGCCGGGGTTCAGCTCGACGGGCTCGTCGCCGGGAATGATCTCACCTGGGTGCATCCGGCCTTCCTCAGACGATCGGGTCGTGCACGGTGACGAGCTTGGTGCCGTCCGGGAACGTGGCTTCGACCTGCACGGAGTCCACCATTTCGGGGACGCCGTCGAGCACCTGCGCACGACTCAGCACGCTGCGGCCGCTCGCGACCAGCTCGCTGACCGTGCGCCCGTCACGGGCCCCTTCGAGGACGTGGTCGGTGATGAGCGCGACCGCCTCGGGGTAGTTCAGCCGGACGCCGCGGTCCAGCCGCTTCCGCGCGACGTCGGCCGCCACGTGGACGAGCAGCTTGTCGCGCTCCTGCGGGCTGAGGTGCATCGCTCAGGTTTATCACCCGGACCGCGGCAGCGCCTGGTTCGGAAACATACCTTTAACCTGGCCTTCGTCACAGTCCGTGGCAAAAATTCTCCCGTCGGACGGCCTCGGTGACTGAATCGTTCTCGTAATCGTGACCGAAACCACCGCTTCTTTCGATTGCCCCCCGGCGATCGAGGGAGCAAGGTCTATCCATCCGTGCGATGGTGCGCGCTTTCCCGCGCTATTCCGTCCGCGCGAGCACCACACCAAGACGGGGAAAAGCGCACCGAAAGGTTCCGCGAAACAGTGACTACCTCCACGATCAGCAAGCCACAGCCGTCCGGCCAACCCGACGACGGCTTCCGACCGGGCCTGGAGGGCGTCGTCGCCTTCCACACCGAGATCGCCGAACCCGACCGGGACGGCGGTGCGCTGCGGTACCGCGGCGTCGACATCGAGGACCTCGCCGGCAAGGTGACCTTCGGTGACGTATGGGGCCTCCTCGTGGACGGCCGGTTCGGCCACGGCCTGCCGCCCGCCGAGCCGTTCCCGCTGCCGGTGCACACCGGCGACGTCCGGGTCGACGTCCAGGCCGCGCTGGCCATGCTCGCGCCGATCTGGGGCTACCGCCCGCTGCTCGACATCACCGACGAAGAGGCCCGCGAGCAGCTGGCCCGCGCCTCGGTGATGGCGCTGTCCTACGTCGCGCAGTCGGCGCGCGGCATCGGCCAGCCCGCGGTGCCGCAGACCCGCGTCGACGAGGCCCACTCGATCACCGAGCGGTTCCTCATCCGCTGGCGCGGCGAGCCCGACCCGGCGCACGTCCGGGCGCTGGACGCGTACTGGGTGTCGGCCGCCGAGCACGGCCTCAACGCGTCGACCTTCACCGCCCGCGTCATCGCCTCCACCGGGGCGGACGTCGCGGCGGCCATGTCCGGCGCCATCGGCGCGATGTCCGGCCCGCTGCACGGTGGGGCCCCGGCGCGCGTGCTGCCGATGATCGAAGAGGTCGAGCGCACCGGCGACCCCACCGGCCTGGTCAAGGGCATCCTCGACCGCAAGGAACGCCTGATGGGCTTCGGCCACCGCGTCTACCGGGCGGAAGACCCGCGGGCGCGCGTGCTGCGCCGCACCTGCCAGGAGCTCGGCGCGACCCGCTACGAAGCGGCCGTCGCGCTGGAGCAGGCGGCGCTGAAGGAGCTGCGCGAGCGGCGTCCGGATCACCCGATCGAGACGAACGTCGAGTTCTGGGCCGCGGTCATCCTGGACTTCGCGCAGGTGCCGCCGCACATGATGCCGTCGATGTTCAGCTCGGCGCGCACCGCCGGCTGGGCCGCGCACATCCTGGAGCAGAAGCGCACCGGACGCCTGGTGCGCCCGTCGGCCAAGTACGTCGGCCCCGACCCGCGCAAGCCCGAGGACGTCGAGGGCTGGGAAATGGTCACCAAGCACTGACCCCGGCCGAAGCCGGAGCTTTCACGGGAAAGCTCCGGCTTCGTCGTGCTTGGCGGTCGCGTCGAGCATCGCCGTGAGCTGGTCGACCAGCCAGGAGTCCAGCAGGTCGCGCGGGACCGTGCGTTCCTGGAGCCAGCTCAGGAGCGCGCCTTCGACGACCGCCGTCCAGCAGCGCAAGGTCAGCGAGAGCAGCGGCGACGGATCTTCGACGCCCAGCGCGTCCAGGATCAGGGCCACCGCCCGGTTGCGGACCTCGTCGATCGCCGCGTCCGTTTCGGACGTCGCGATCACCGAACCGCTGCGCAGCAACGCGATGTACCCCGCGCGGTAGTGGTCGGCGACGTCGACCAGGCCGCGGACGGCGGCGCGCAGCCGGGTCTCCGGTGGTCCCTCCTCGAGCCCGGCCAGGCCGTCGATGAGCCCGACGGTGACCGTGCGCAGCGCTTCGACCTGCAGCTCGCGCAGGCTGGAGAAGTACCGGTAGAACAACGGCCGCGACACCTCGGCGCGCGCGACGATGTCGTCCACGGTGACCAGCTCCGGCGCCCGCGAGCCGAACAGGTCGAGCGCGGCGCCGATCAGGTCGTCGCGGCGGGCCTGCGGCGACATCCGCCGCGGCCGGCTCACGGCGTCAGGTCCCACTTGGCCGCCTGGCGCAGCAATCCGGGCGTCAGTCGCGAAAGGACCAGCGCCGCCTTCGCCTCCGGTGTGGACGGAGCGATCGCGGTGTCCTTCTCGACGGCTCGCAGGATGTCCTTCGCGACGCCCTCCGGGCCGAACCCGCGCCGGGCGTAGAGCTTCGAGCTCTGCTGCTGACGCCGTCGCTGCTCCTCTTCGGACACTCCGACGAACGTGGTCGTGTTGGTGATGTTGGTCTTGACGATGCCCGGGCACACCGCCGTGACGCCGATGTGGTGCTCGGCCAGCTCGGCCCGCAGGCAGACGCTCAACGTCAGCACGGCGGACTTGGTCGTGGCGTAGGCGGTGAGGATCTTCGACGGAAGGTAGGCGGCGGCCGACGCGAGGTTGACGATCTGACCGCCCTCGGCGCGTTCGGCGAGCATCGGCGCGAAGGCGCGGCACCCGTGGATCACGCCCCAGAGGTTGACGTCGATGACGCGTTCCCAGTCTTCGACGGAGGTGTCGAGGAACGGGCCGGACATGCCGATGCCGGCGTTGTTGACCACGATGTCCGGGACGCCGTGGTTCTCGCGGACCTCTTCGGCGAAGCGGTGCACGGCGGCGCCGTCGCTGGAGTCCACTGTGTACTCCGCGAGCCCGTGGCCTTCCAGCAGCTTGAGGGTTTCCGCGGCGGCCGCCGGATCGATGTCGGTGATGACGACGTCGGCGCCTTCCCCGGCGAAGGCGAGCGCGGTGGCCCGGCCGATCCCGCTGCCGGCGCCGGTGACCACGACCAGCTTGTGTTCGAAGCGTTTCGCACCCACCCGCGCCTTGCGCAGACCACGGCTCTCGGCGCCGGTTTCGACGTACTCGACCAGCTCGGCGGCGGCTCGCGCGACCACCGCCGGCTTGGCGCGGGTGACCCAGTGCGTCCCGACGATCGGGCGGATCCGCAGGTCCGGCACCCAGCGCGCGACCTCGGTCTGCAGCGGCGTGGTGACGTAGGCGTCGCCAGTCGGGGCCAGGACCTGCACCGGGACGTCGGCGGCGCGCGGCGCGGGGCGGGACAGGCGGGTGAACATGTTGGCGCGGTAGAGCTCGAGGCCGTGCAGGCCGTCGGACTTCTCCGGCGGCGCCGCGTCGGGTTCCATGCGCTGGATCTGCTTGCCCAGCAGTCCGCTGCGCCACAGCAGATCCGGGATCAGCGGGATCTGGAACGCGAGGATGTACCAGGAGTGCAGGAACTGGCTCAGCGCGTTCTTGAGCCGCTTCGGCGTGGGGCGGGTGAGCTGGGCGCGGAACCACGCGCCGGCGTGGTCGAGGCTCGGCCCGGAGATCGACGTGTAGGAAGCGACCCGGCCGCGCAGGCTGTCGCCGGTGACGGCGTGCCAGGTCTGGATCGAGCCCCAGTCGTGGGCGACGAGGTGGACCTTGCCTTCGGGCTGGACGGCGTCGACGACGGCCCGGAGGTCGTCGGCCAGCTGGTCCAGCCGGTAGGACGCGCGTCCCGGCGGCTTGTCCGACTGTCCGGCCCCGCGGACGTCATAGGTGACGACGCGGTGTTTGACGCCCAGCTCGGCGGCCACCCCGCCCCACATCGAGCTGTTGTCGGGGTAGCCGTGCACGAGCACGACCGTGGGCCCGTCTTCCCGGCCGTCGATGGTGACGGAGAGGCGGACACCGTCGCTGGCGGTCACCCACTTGTGAGACATTCTGTCATGTTAGACAACTTGTCAACAGTACGGTTCACCCGCGCGGCGGCTGGCGGCCGGATGTTGTTCATGCATTCGGCCGGTTTTTGCTTGTATGACAGCGTTTTCACGGTTTCCCGTGGAACCGGGGCGGGCCCGGCTGACGACTCTGTCCACCAATCGATGGACAGCCGGATTCAGCTGAGCGTCGCTCCCGCCCGCCGCCGCGAGCGAGCAGACTTCTCCCCATGACCACAGCAGTGAGCGTGCGCGGCCTGCGCAAGCAGTACCCCGGTCACCTCGCGGTGGCCGGGATCGACCTGGACATCGCCCGCGGCGAGGTCTTCTCCCTGCTCGGGCCGAACGGCGCCGGCAAGACCACCACCGTCGAGATCCTCGAAGGCCACCGGCAGCGGACCGCCGGCGAGATCAGCGTCCTCGGCGAGGACCCGGGCAAGGCCGGGCGCGCCTGGCGCGCACGCATCGGGATCGTCCTGCAGACCGCCAACGACGCCGCCGAGCTGAGCGTCGCCGAAACCGTGCGGCACTTCGCGAAGTACTACCCCGACCCGCGCGACCCCGACGAGGTCATCGAGAAGGTCGGGCTCACCGAGAAGGCGAAGGCGCGGGTCAAGTCGCTCTCCGGGGGACAACGGCGCCGCGTCGACGTCGCGCTCGGCATCATCGGGCGGCCCGAGCTGCTCTTCCTCGACGAGCCGACCACCGGCTTCGACCCCGAGGCGCGCCGGCAGTTCTGGAAGCTGATCAGCGACCTCGCCGCCGAGGGCACGACCATCCTGCTGACCACCCACTACCTCGACGAGGCCGAAGCGCTCGCCGACCGCGTCGCGGTGATCGCGCGCGGCGAGATCGTCGCGCAGGACACGCCGCAGAACCTGGGTGGCCGGGCCGCCGCGGAGGCCACCGTGCGGTGGACCGACGAGCGCGGTGAGCACGCCGAGCGCACGTCGTACCCGACCAAGCTCGTCACCGAGCTCTCTGCTGGGGGTAGAGAGCTCGCCGGGCTGACCGTGACGCGGCCGAGCCTGGAGGACATCTACCTGGACCTGATCGGAGACAAGGCATGACCACGCTCGCCCTCCCGGGCCCGCTGTCGCTCGGGCTCGCCCGCGGCGGCACCGAGCTGCGGCAGTTCTTCCGGCACAAGGAGCAGGTGGTCTTCACCTTCTCCCTGCCCGCGGTACTGATGATCCTGCTCGGGTCCATCCTGGACGGTCCGACCGCGCTCGCCGGCGTCACGTCCGGGCAGCTGCTCGCGGCCGGGATGATCGGCTCCGGCATCGTGTCGACGTCGTTCAACAGCATCGCGACCGGCGTCTCGGCCGACCGGGAAACCGGTGCGCTCAAACGGCTTCGCGGCACGCCGATGCCGTCGTCGTCGTACTTCATCGGCAAGATGGTGCTGGTCGCGGTGTCCAGCCTGGCGCAGACCGTGCTGATGGTCGCGGTGGCCGTGCTGCTGTTCGGGCTGAAGCTGCCCACCGAGGGCGGCAAGTGGCTGACGCTGCTCTGGGTGTTCGCACTGGGGATCGTCTCGTGCACGCTGCTCGGGATCGCGCTCAGCTCGCTCGCGAAGTCCACCACGGGCGCGGTCGCCGTCGTGCAGATGCTGTACTTGGTGCTGCAGTTCATCTCCGGCGTGTTCGTCACACCGATCACGAACCTGCCGAAGATCATGGTGGAGATCGCGTCGTTCTTCCCGTTGAAGTGGATCTGCCAGGGCTTCCGGTCGGTGTTCCTGCCGGACGGCGCGGTCGGAATGGAGATGGCTGGGTCATGGGAACTCCCGCGGGTGGCACTGGTGCTGGGGATCTGGTGCGTGGTGGGCGCGGTGCTGGCGCGGCTGAGCTTCCGGTGGACCGACACGAAGTGAAGGACGCCTGGGACCGGTTCAACTGGCTCTGGGAGATCCTCTTCGCGGTCGCTTACCTGGCCACGACGACGCTGGTGCTGCTGGACGAAGCCGATCCGGTCCGCACGGTCGTCGCGGTCGGGGCGCTGACGGCCTTGGCGCTGCTCTACCTGCTGTGGGGGCGGCGCATCGTCCGGTCCGATCGGCAGACCGCGGAGCAGTGGACGTTCGCGGTGCTGGTGGTCCTGCTGGTCGCGGTCGCGGTGTTCGCCGACGCGACGTCCAGCTTCATCCTGTTCATGGTGTGCCCGCTGCTGTTCTCGACGCTCGAGTTCCGGCCGGCCGCGGTGCTCACGACGCTGGTGATCGTGCTGAGCCCGCTGTCGTCGATCGCCGCCGACGGGCTGCGGGGGCCGGCGCTGCACATCCTGCTGCCGATGACCGCGATCCTCGTCGTGTTCGGGATCCTGTCCGGCAAGTTCATCCTGCACGTCATCGAGGAGAGCCGGGCGCGGGCGGACCTCATCGACCGGCTCGAGGCGAGCCAGGCCGAGGTCGCCCGGCTCTCCCGCGAGGCGGGCACGGCGGCCGAGCGCGAACGGCTCGCGCGCGAAATCCACGACACGCTGGCCCAGGGCTTCACCAGCATCGTCACCCTCGCCGAGGCCATCGAGTCCGAACTGGACAGCGACCCGGCGGCCGCGCGGCGGCACGTCGAGCTGGCCGCCCGCACCGCGCGGGAGAACCTCGCCGAGGCCCGCACGATGGTCGCCGCGCTGGCGCCGGCGGACCTCGCGTCCGGGTCCCTCGTGGACGCCGTCCGCCGCCAGGCCGACCGGCTCGCCGACGAGACGGGCGTGTCGGTCGAGTACGAAGTGGACGATGCGCTGCCCGCGATCGGCATGGCCGGCGAAGTGGTCCTGCTGCGGGGCGCGCAGGAGGCGCTGAACAACGTCCGGCGGCACGCGGCGGCGTCGTCGGTGTCGGTCCGGCTGTCCGTTGTGGACGATGCGGTGCGGCTGTCCGTCCGGGACGACGGCGCCGGCTTCGACCCCGAGGGCGTCAACGGGTTCGGCCTGCGCGGCATGCGGTCCCGCGCCGAGCAGGTGGGTGGCAGACTGAGCGTCCGAAGTGGCCCGCGCGGCACCGAACTCACCCTGGAGGTGCCGGCTTGATCCGCATCATGCTCGTCGACGACCACCCCGTCGTCCGCGAAGGCCTGCGGGGGATGCTCGAAGCCGAACCCGACCTGACAGTGGTCGGCGAAGCGGGCTCGGGCGACGAAGCCGTCGCGCTCGACCGCGTCGCGTTGCCGGACGTCGTCTTGATGGACCTGCGGATGCCGGGTCTGGACGGCGTCGGCGCGACAAAACGCATCTTGCGCGAGCAGCCGGGCCGCCGGATCGTCGTGCTGACGACGTACGAGACGGACGCCGACATCCTGCGCGCGGTCGAGGCGGGGGCGTCGGGCTACCTGCTGAAGGATGCGTCGCGCACGGAGCTGGCGAACGCGATCCGCGCGGCGTCGCGCGGGGAGACGGTGCTGGCGCCGTCGGTGGCCGGGAAGCTGGTCAACCGGGTGCGCAACCCGGAACCGCAGTCGCTGTCGGCCCGCGAGGTGGAGGTGCTGCGCCTGGTGGCGAAGGGCGGCACGAACGCCGACATCGGCCGCGCGCTCCACATCAGCGAGGCAACGGTCAAAACGCACCTCCTGCGAGTGTTCGGCAAGCTCGGCGTCTCAGACCGCACGGCCGCAGTAACAACAGCAATGTCCCGAAACCTCCTCACCTGACCCGGTTCCCTGTGCAGGAAGGGTCGACACGCGTGATCAGAAGGTCGACACGCGTGATGGGGAAGCCGACACGGCGGATCGGCCGGCGCAAAGCCGTGTCGACCCTTCAATCACGCGTGTCGACTCTCCAATCACGCGAGTCGACCCTTCAATCACGCGGGTGGGTGTGAGGTCTGGCCGAGAGTCCTGCTCCGCCGGCCGTGGCGCGGCAGAATGCCTCTCATGCTTGAGTCGACCGAACACGCCCTGCTCCGCCGGATCGCCCACGAGCAGGCCGCCTGCCGTGCTCCTTCGCTCGTCGCCGCCGTCGTGCGGGACGGGGAGATCGTCTGGTCCGGGAGCCGCGGGCGCGTCGGCGACCGGCCGCCCGGCACCGACACCCAGTACCGGCTGGGCTCGATCACCAAGACCCTCGTCGCGACCGCCGTCATGCGGCTGCGCGACGAGGGCCTGCTCGACCTCAACGACCCGCTCGAACAGCACGTCCCCGGCACGCCCTTCGGCGCCGCCACCGTCGCGCAGCTGCTGTCGCACACCTCCGGCCTGACCTCGGAGTCGCCCGGCCTGTGGTGGGAGCGGACCCCCGGCGCCGACTGGGACGCGCTCGCCGGGAGCCTCGCCGAGGGCGCGACCAAGCACCGGCCGGGCGCGCGGTTCCACTACTCGAACGTCGGCTACGGCGTGCTCGGCGAGCTCATCTCGCGCCACCGGGGCAAGGGCTGGCTGTCCGTGCTCGACGAGGAGATCCTCGGCCCGCTCGGGATGACCCGCACCACCCCGCACCCGGTCGGCGCGCACGCCGAGGGCTTCGCCGTGCACCCCTTCGCCGACGTCCTCCTGCCGGAGCCGAGCCCCGACGCCGGCGCGATGGCCCCGGCCGGGCAGCTGTGGTCCACCGCCACCGACCTCGCCCGCTGGACGGCGTTCCTCGGCGGCCACGACGGCGGCGTCCTCGCCGCGGAGACCATCGAGCAGATGCGGACCATGGTCACCGTCGACGACACCGACGTCTGGACGACCGGGTTCGGTCTCGGCCTGATGCTCGTGCGCTACCAGGGCCGCCGGCTGGCCGGGCACACCGGCTCGATGCCCGGCTTCCTCGCCGTCACGCTGGTCGACCCGGCCGCGCAGACCGGCGCGCTCGTGCTCACGAACTCGACGTCCGGCGTCGGCATCACCCAGCTCTGCCTCGACCTGATCACGATGACCGACGAGCGGGAGCCGCGCCTGCCCGCCGAGTGGCAGCCGTCGGCCGTCGACCCCGCGCTGCTCGCCCTGACGGGGCTCTGGCACTGGGGCCCGACGCCGTACCACCTGCGCATCCAGGGTGACGGGCTGCTCCTGCTGGCCCCGGCCGAAGGAGCCGGGCGCAGCTCGCGCTTCCGCGCCACCGGTCGTGACACCTACGTCGGGCTCGACGGCTACTACGCCGGCGAGACGCTCGTGGTGGGCCGCGACTCCGACGGCGTCGCCACGCACCTCGACCTCACGACGTTCATCTTCACGCGCACGCCGTACGACCCGGCCGCGCCGGTGCCGGGCGGCGTCGACGGCTGGCGCTGACTCCCGGGCCCCGCTCACACCCCCAGGGTGGTGGTGAGCGGGGCCCTAGGCCAGCGCGGCGGTACCGGCCGAGAAGGCGACGGCGGCCGCGAACCGCGTGGCGATGCGCTTGCCTTCGCCCCAGTCGAAGACCCCGAACTTGAGGTTCGTCATGATCGTGAGCGTCGAGCCTCCGGAGGCCGGCACCACCGTCGCGGTGATCTCCTGGCCCCAGCTGAGCAGGCTCATCCCGGTCCGGAAGGACACGAACCCGCGCTGCGAGTCGTAGAACGGGCCCTGCCCGCCGATCGCCGCGACTCCGGCGGGGAGCGCGTTCCACAACGCCTCGGGCGGCGCCGGGAAGCTCTGCTGCACAGTCTTCATGACCGGCAGCCAACCAGCGGTGACCACGTCCGGGAACCGTGTTTTTACCCCCACGGCCCGCCGCGAGAAGCCGCCGGACGGCCGAGCCGCCTAGAGTCGGAGACGGCGTCCCGGCGCCCGGGTCCCACATACCGGGCACTGGCGAACCGCTATCACCAGCCGCATCCCGACCTGAGAGACTGGCCACATGACCGACGCTGAGTTGACCATCCCCGCAGACCTCAAGCCGGCCGACGGCCGCTTCGGCTGCGGACCGTCGAAGGTCCGCGCCGAGCAGCTGAGCGCACTGGCGGAGTCCGGCTCCACCTACCTCGGCACGTCGCACCGGCAGAAGCCGGTCAAGTCCCTGGTCGGGCGCGTCCGGGCCGGCCTGTCCGAGCTGTTCTCCCTGCCCGACGGCTACGAAGTGATCCTGGGCAACGGCGGCACCACGGCGTTCTGGGACGCGGCCGCGTTCGGTCTGGTCCGCGAGCGCTCGCAGCACTTCACCTACGGCGAGTTCTCCTCGAAGTTCGCCAGCGTCACCAAGGGCGCCCCGTTCCTGGCCGACCCGATCGTCGTCAAGGCCGACGCGGGCAGCGCGCCGGACATCGCCTACGAAGCCGGCGCGGACCTGGTCGGCTGGGCGCACAACGAGACGTCGACCGGTGTGGCCGTCCCGGTCCGCCGCCCCGAGGGCTCCGGCGACGCGCTCGTCGCGATCGACGCCACCTCCGGCGCCGGCGGTCTCCCGGTCAAGGCCGAGGACTTCGACGTCTACTACTTCGCGCCGCAGAAGTCCTTCGCCGCGGACGGTGGCCTTTGGATCGCGCTGGCCTCGCCGGCCGCGGTCGAGCGCATCGGCGAGATCGGCGGCGGCGACCGCTGGATCCCGGAGTTCCTGTCGCTGACCACCGCGCTGGACAACTCCCGCAAGGACCAGACGTACAACACCCCGGCCGTCGCGACGCTGTTCCTGCTCGCCGAGCAGATCGAGTGGATGAACGGCCAGGGCGGCCTCGAGTGGACGACCGCGCGCACGAAGGACTCGTCGTCGCGGCTGTACGAGTGGGCCGAGAAGACGAGCTACACCACGCCGTTCGTGAAGGACCCGGAGCTGCGCTCGCAGGTCGTCGGCACGGTGGACTTCGCCGACGAGGTCGACGCCGCCGCGGTCGCGAAGGTGCTGCGCGCCAACGGGATCGTCGACACCGAGCCGTACCGCAAGCTGGGCCGCAACCAGCTGCGCGTCGGCCTGTTCCCGGCCATCGACCCGGACGACGTCACGAAGCTCACGCAGAGCATCGAGTACGTCGTCGAGCGGCTCGGCTGAGTCAGACGTCCGTGAGGGCCGCGTCGAGGGACTCCCTCGGCGCGGCCTTCGCTTTGCCCAGGCGGCGGGCGCCGAACGCGGCCAGGACCAGCAGCGCGAGGCCGAACAGCTCGTAGGACTCCGTCGCCAGCCACCAGCCCGCCGACGGCGCCGGGCGCGGGGCGAACCACATCGGGCCGACGATGAACAGCGCCAGCCCGGCTACGACGACCGCGGCCGCCATCCACCGGATCGCCCGGCCGAAGCGCCACGCGTACCACCCGGCGAGGACGAGGATCGGCACGCACCACGTCCAGTGGTGGGTCCACGAGATCGGCGACACGAGCAGGCCGCCGAGCGCGCAGGCGGTCAGCCCGAGCACCGGTTCGGCGCGCGCGACGATCACCGCGACCAGGGCGATCACCACCAGCGCGGCCAGCACCCAGGCGAACTCCGGCCAGCCCGCGCGCACGGTCAGACCGTGCAGCGACTGGTTGCCGACGTAGTCGACGCCGCCGATGCGGCCCGCGTCGAAGACGAGCTTCGTCCAGTAGGTGA
This sequence comes from Amycolatopsis sp. NPDC005961, assembly GCF_040629235.1. Classification (NCBI taxonomy): domain Bacteria; kingdom Bacillati; phylum Actinomycetota; class Actinomycetes; order Pseudonocardiales; family Pseudonocardiaceae; genus Amycolatopsis; species Amycolatopsis sp. NPDC005961. Next base: position 83,397 of record NZ_JBEXVF010000002.1, read on the forward strand.
AGGACGCCGACGGCCGGATCAGCCACAGCAGCGCCCCCGCCGCGACGAATCCGGCGACCACGCGCGCGGCCGAACGGAAGTCGCGGCGGACCAGGAAGTAGACGACGAAGACGGCCGGCGTCAGCTTGATCGCCGCGGCCACGCCGATGAGCAGGCCCTTCGTCCGCCGGCGGTCGCCGGGGAGCAGGACGTCGAGCACGACCAGGACCATGAGCAGCGCGTTGATCTGGCCGAAGCCGAGCGTCGAACGGACCGGCTCGAGCAGGGCCCCGGCGAGCTGCGCGCCGATCGCGACCAGGGCGGCGACCGCCCGGCCGTTGACCTTGGTGGCGTCGGTGAGCGAGCCGTTGAGCGTCGCGACGTAGAGGTAGGCGACGACGCCGGTCGCGACGATCGACGCGATGCTGACCAGCTTCATCGTGACGGCGAAGGGCAGCAGCGTGCCGGGCCAGAACGCGGCCGCGGCGAACGGCGTGTAGGTGAACGGCAGCAGGATCTGGTGCGTGGTCGGCACCCAGGCGTCGTACGGCGAGCCCTGCTCGGCCAGCGCCTTCGCCCCGCCGAGGTAGACCTCCAGGTCCAGGCCGTCGAACCGCTTGAGGACGAGCACGAGCACAACGGCGACGACTTCGAGCGCCGCGAGCGCCCACGCCAGCTTCCGCCCAGTCAACGCGCCCCCTCGAACCCAGGTCTTCGACCGGCCGAGATTACCGGGCGCTCAGCAGCAGCTGTGCACCGGCAACCGCGTTGACCTGGCGTTCGCGCCCGCACCGGCCGCCGCTTCGACGCCGGCCAGCATCCGGTCGAGCGCCGCGCGGTCGTACACGCGCCCCGCCGCGACCACCGTGTCGATCCGGCGGACCGCGCGGATGTCGGCCAGCGGGTTCGCGTCGAGGAGCACCAGGTCGGCCACCTTGCCCGGGGTGATCGTGCCCGCCGTCGCGCCGCGGCCGACGAACGCCGCCGCGTCGCGCGTCGCCACCTGCAGCGCCCGGTGGGGCGACAACCCGGCGTCGACCAGGTGAGCCAGCTCGTCGTGCAGGCTGAAACCGGGGAAGACGTACGGGTTCAGGCAGTCCGTGCCGGCGAGGAGGCCGATGCCCGCCCGGTGCGCCGCGCCGACCAGCTCGACCTGCGCGCGGAAGTAGGCGTCCTGCTGCGCGACCTCCGCCGGCGTGACCGGCGTCCGGGTCCCCAGCTGCGCGGCCCAGGTGTCCCGCACCGCCCCGGGCACGTACTTCAGCCGCCGGTCGTGCGCGAACGCGTCCGCGGGCGAGCACATCACCTTGTTCACGACCAGCGTCGGGGTCAGCCAGGTGCCGTCGCGGACGAGCCCGCCGAAGAACTCCCGGGCCCGCCACGGGCTGTACGTCTGCGTCGCCCGCCGGTCCAGGTCGCGGGCCATGGCGAAGAACGAGCGCGGGTTCGCCGGGTCGAACGGCGTCGCGGCGAGCGTCGCGAGGATCTCGTCGCGGTGCGCCGACGTGTACGCGGGGACGCCGAAGAGGTGCTCGAAGCTGCGCTGCCCGGCCTCGCTCGCCGCCGGTTGCGGGACCCGGTACGGCCAGTGCCCGGCGAACGGCAGCCCGGCGCGGCGGCACTCGGCGGCGACCCCGGCGAACGCCTCCGCGCCCAGGTACGAGTACACCTTCACGAAGTCCGCGCCCTCGGCCTCCGCGGTCCGGACGGCCGCGCGGCCCTGGGCGGCCGTCGTCACCTGTGTCACGGGTGGCCCGAGCATGGACACCGGGCCGTCGACGATCGAGCTGCCCATGACGACCCGGGGGCCGGCCAGCTCGCCGCGGACGATCTTGTCGCGGGCCGCGCGGTTTTCGGCGTAGCCCCACATCTCGCGGATCCCGGTGACGCCGTTGGCCAGGTACAGCGGCGGGAAGATCGTCTCGTAGTCGAGGCCGTGCGTGTGCAGGTCCCAGAGCCCGGGCACCAGGTACCGGCCGCGGCCGTCGACGACCCGGACGCCGGCGTGTGGCGGCAGGTGCGCGGCGGGACCGGCCCAGGCGATGCGGTCGCCGACCAGCACCACCGCCGCGTCCGGGACGGGTGGGGCGTCGGTGCCGTCGACGACGGTGGCCCCGAGCACGACGACGACGTCCGAGCCGGCCGCGGCGGCGTCCTGGGCGAACGAGGCGGGCGCGATCCCCGCGGCGGCGAGTCCCGCACCGGCGACCGCCAGCCACCGGAGGATGTCACGCCGGTTCGCCTCGACCCGCTCCACGGCCGCCCCCTTGGCTCGGGTTCGCCGCTCATTCAACTCGCCGGACGGCGGCCGCGAATCTCCGAGCGTGCGCAGTTCCCACTGCGCACGCTCGGAGGTAGCACCGGCGGCGCTCTCCCGTGAAACGCCTCGGAGAGGACGCTTTCACGGGAGAAACCCCGTCAGGCCAACGCCTGCGTCGGCGCCAGCCGGGCCGCGCGCACCGCCGGATAGGCCCCCGCGATCGCGCCCACCAGCGCCGCGACCCCGACTCCGCCGGCCAGTGCTGCCCACGGCAGCACCGCCGGCCAGCCCTGGCTCAGCGCGTATCCCGCCGTCACCAGCACCCCGGCCAGCACCCCCGCGAGCCCTCCGAGTCCCGACAACAGCACCGACTCGGCCAGGAACTGGCCGCGGATCTGGCGTTTCGTCGCCCCGAGCGCGCGGCGCAGGCCGATCTCGCGCCGTCTTTCCAGGACCGAGATGACCATCGTGTTGGCCACCCCGACCCCGCCGACCAGCAGCGCGACCCCGCCGAGCCCCAGGAACAGCGCGCTGTAGGTCGTGTCGGTCAGCTTCTGCGCGGCCAGCGCGTCCGACGGGCGGCGCACCTCGACCTCGTTCGGCGCCTGGGGGTTCAGCGTCGCGCCCAGCACCGACCGCACATCGTCCACTTGGGACTCTTCCGCGCGGACGTACACAGTGGACGGATGGCCGTCGAACCCGAGCAGCCGCTTCGCGACGTCCCAGCCGACCAGCACCGACCGTTCGACCTCCGGCGCCAGCGGCATCGGCGAGAGGATCCCGACCACCGTGAACCACTGCGCGCCGATCAGCACCTGCGGCGGCCGTGCCGGGTCGACGTGGTCGATCCCGAGCCGGGCCGCGGCCTGCGAACCCAGCACCGTGACCGGGTAGTCCTGGTTCTTGGCGCCCAGGAATTCGCCGGTCCGGACCTTGCCGCCGAGCACGCCCAGCAGGTCCGGCTTGGCGGCGTACACGGCGAGCCCGGACGTCTCGTCCGGCGCGATCTTGTCGCTGCGCCGCACGCTCGCCGACGTGTTCCCGGTCCCGCTCGCCGCCTGCACCGGCCCGATCCGCTTGGCCATCGGGACGGCGTCGTCGGGCAGGACGGCGTCCTGCCCGAACAGCGTCTGCCCCGGCCCGGCGGTGAGCAGGTTCGTGCCGAGCGCGGCCAGCCGGTCGTGCAGGGCCTGCGCGCCGGACGCCGGGATCGCCAGCACCGCGACCATCGCCGCGACGCCGATCGCGATGCCCAGCGCGGAAAGCACCGCGCGCACCGGCCGCGTCCGCATGCCGTGGGCCCCGAGCGCGACGACGTCCGGCGGCTTGAGCCGGGCCGGTTCCGGCAGCGTCACGAGGGTCATCGCGCACCCACCAGCCCGGTGTCCAGCTGCAGGTGCCCGTCGAGCAGCTCGATCCGGCGCGGCATGCCCGCGGCGATCTCCCGGTCGTGGGTGATCACGACGATCGTGGTGCCGCCGCTGGACAACTCGCCGAGCAGCGCGAGCACGGACGCGCCGGTGCCGGTGTCGAGGTTGCCGGTCGGTTCGTCGGCCAGCAGGATCGACGGCTCGTTGACGACCGCCCGCGCGATCGCGACGCGCTGGCGTTCCCCACCGGAGAGCTCGCCGGGCCGGTGCCACGCCCGGTGCCCCAGCTTGACGCGGTCGAGCGCGGCCAGTGCCCGGTCGCGGCGCCGCCGCCGCGGCACCCCGGCGTAGAGCAGGCCGGTGCACACGTTGTCCACCGCGCTCATCCCTTCGTCGAGGAAGAACTGCTGGAACACGAACCCGATCCAGCGCGACCGCAGCGCCGAGACCTTGCGGTCCGGGAGCGCGGCGACGTCGTGGCCGTGCAGCTCGATCCGTCCCGCCGACGGCCGGTCGAGCGTGCCCATCAGGTGCAGCAGGGTGGACTTGCCGGACCCGGACGGCCCGACGATCGCCACCATCTCGCCGTCTTCGAGCGAGAGCGAGACGCCGTCGAGCGCGGCGACCCCGCCGGGGTAGGTGCGCGTGACCTCGTGGACGCGCAGCACGGGCGTCACGACGTCGTCACCACCCGCATGCCCGCGGCCAGCCCGGTGCCGGTGACCTCCACCTTGCCGCCGCTGAACAGTCCGGTTTGGACGGCCACGAGCCGGCGCTGGCCGTTCTCGTCGACCTCGACCGCGTAGCCGCCTTCGGCGAGCGCGAGCAGCGCGCCGACCGGTACCGCGAGCACGCCCTGGTGGACGTCCTTGGTGAACCGGACGGTCGCCGGCGCCGAGTCGAGCGTGCCGCCCGCGGCGGGGTCGTCGAGCCGGACGGTCACGGTGATCTTGGGCTTGCCGTCGTCCTGCCCCGCCGCGTCCTTGCCCTCGACCGCGGACTTCCCGACGTCGGTGATCGTGCCCTGCGTCGTCTTCCCGTTGATCGTCACGGACGCCTTCGCGCCCTGCTGCGCGAGATCCTGCTTCGCCGCGTCGAGCTTGACCTGCACCGAACGGACGGTGCCGGTCGTCTTGAGCACCTCGCCCTGGGCCGGCGCACCCGGCTTGGCCGCGAGCGCCGACACGCGGACCTCGCCCGCCGCGAGCACGACGTCGCCCTGGCCGAACGCGCCGGTCTGCTCCAGCCCCAGCGAATTCTGCCACTTCTTCAGCGCGGCCGCCGTCGCCGACGTGAACTTCTTGTCCGGTGTGCCGAACCCGCCGAAGCCGCACGCCTTGAGGTTTTCCTCCAGCTGCTTGACGTCGGCGCCGTCGTCCGCGCCGGCGGCGAGGTCGCGGTAGAACGGCAGCGTGCCGTAGAACAGCGGCACCGGCTTCGCGTCCACCCCGTACACCGGTTTGCACCGGGTGATCGTGGCGCCGGCGGCCGGCAGCGACGTGACCGTGCCGGGCTTGCGGCCCTGGACGCTCTCCTCGTCGCCGTAGCCGAGGGTGCCGTCGGCTTCCTCTTCTTCGCTGAGATCGGTCTTGACGACCTCGGCGGTCTCGACCGACGGCGGTGGCGTCTCCTTCCCGGGGGTCGCGCTCGACACCTGGGTCAGGACCACGACCGAGCTGGTGCCGAGCACCACGACGAGGACCGCGCCGGCGATGAACCAGCGCGTCCGGCCCCGGCGGCGCGGTTTGAGGTGGGTCACTTCGCTCACGTCCTGCACGGTCACTTGCCCGCCTCGGCACGGCTGCTGGAGGCGAAACCGAGCCCGCACGCCTTCGCGGCGGCTTCGAACTTCTTCGGGTCGTCGCCCAGCCCGCCGGCCCGCGTCATGCCCTTGCCGCTCGGGTCCGGGTCCGGCATGTCGATGCCGTGCTCGCGCATGCACTTGGCGTCCTTGCGCATCTTGTCGAGCTCCTCGGCGCTCGGCGGCTTCATCTCGCCGCCGTTCGGCATGAGGCTCTTGCACGCCTTCTGCGCGGCTTCGATCTTCGACGCGTCGGCGCCGTCACCGCCCAGGGTGATGGCCATGCCGCCGCCGTCACCGGCCGGCTTGGGGTCGGGCATGTCGACGCCGTGCTCGCGCATGCACTTGGCGAAGTCGCGCATCTTGTCTTCGTCGCTCTTGCCGCTGGTGTCGGCGGCGGTGGGCCCGCCCGACTTCGGCGGGGTCGAGATCGACGCGACCTTGTCGCCGTCGTCCCCCTTGGCGCCGCAGCCCCCGAGCAGCAAGGCCGCCCCGAGCGCCGCGACGACGATCCGTGTCCGCATGGCTCGCTCCTCTCGTTCCGGATGGGTGCCAGGTCTACGGATCGGGGGATTCGGGCGCGCTAAGCGCCGTCGCTTATGCGGTCCTTATGGCCTCCCTGCGCAGACTGGGCGGGTGCGCGTGCTGGTGGTGGAGGACGAACGGCTGCTGGCCGACTCCGTGGCGGAGGGGCTGCGGCGGTTTTCGATGGCCGTCGACGTCTGCTACGACGGCGAGCAGGCCCTGGAGCGGGTCGGCGTGCACGGCTACGACGTCGTGGTCCTCGACCGCGACCTGCCCAAGGTGCACGGCGACGCCGTGTGCGCCGCCGTCGTCGAGGCGGGCGGCGAGGCGCGGGTGCTGATGCTGACCGCGGCCGCCGACGTCACCGACCGCGTCGCGGGCCTGGGCCTCGGCGCCGACGACTACCTGACCAAGCCGTTCGCCTTCGCCGAGCTGGTCGCCCGGGTGCAGGCGCTCTCGCGGCGCGCGCGGCCCGCGCTGCCGCCGGTGCTGGAGCGCGACGGCGTCGTGCTCGACCTGCCCCGCCACCAGGCCGCCCGCGACGGCCGGTTCCTGCTGCTCTCGCCGAAGGAGTTCGCCGTGCTCGAGGTGCTCATGCGGGCGGAGGGCGCGGTGGTCAGCGCCGAGGACCTGCTCGAAAAGGCGTGGGACGAGCACGCCGACCCGTTCACGAACGCGGTGCGCGTCGCGGTGATGACGCTGCGCCGGAAGCTGGGCGACCCGCCGGTGATCGAGACCGTGCCCGGCGCCGGCTACCGGTTCGGCACGCCGTGAACGCCCTTTCCGTCCGGACGAAGCTCACGGCCTGGTACGGCGGGCTGTTCCTGCTCGCCGGGCTGGTGCTGGTCGTCATCAACTACCTGCTCGTGCAGAGCCGGCTGCCGGACCCGGCCCGGATGGCCTTGACGACGGTCGGCTCGGCGGACCTGACCTACGGCGTCCCCGCGCAGACCGTGCCGGCGTCCGGTGTCGCGGTGCGCCTGCTCAGCGGCTCGCTCGACGAGTACCGCTCCTCGACGCTGTCCACGCTGGTCGTCGGCTCGGCGATCGCGCTGGTGTCGACGGCGGCGCTGGCCGTCCTCTTCGGCTGGCTGATGGCCGGCCGCGCGCTGCGGCCGCTGCACGACATCACGTCGGCGGCGCGGCGGCTCGAAGCGGGCAAGCTCGACCGGCGGATCAACCTGGAGGGGCCGCCCGACGAGCTGAAGGAGCTGGCGGACACGTTCGACGGCATGCTCGACCGGCTCGCGGAGTCGTTCGACAGCCAGAAGCGGTTCGTCGCGAACGCGTCCCACGAGCTGCGGACCCCCCTGGCGGTGCAGCGGACGCTGGTCGAGGTGGCGATGGCCGCTCCCGAGGTGCCGCCGGAGCTGCGGAAGCTCGGCACGCACCTGCTGCACACGAACGAGCGCAGCGAACGGATGATCGAGGGCCTGCTGGTCCTGGCCCGCACCGACCGCGGGCTCACCTCGCGGACCCCGGTCCGCCTCGACGAAGTGGTGGCGGCGGTGGTCCGGGCGACCTCGGCGCAGGCGGCCGCGGCGGGGGTGAAGGTCGAGACGCGGCTGCGGCCCCGCGTGGTCGCGGGCGACCCGGTACTGCTCGAGCGGCTGGCGACGAACCTGCTGGTCAACGCGATCACGTACAACGCGTCGGGCGGCTGGGTGTACGTCGAGGTCCGCGGCGATCCGGCGCTGGAGGTCCGGAACTCGGGGCCGGTGGTGCCGCCGGAAGCCGTGCCGACGTTGTTCGAGCCGTTCCGCCGGGTCGGTTCGGAGCGGACCGGCGACACGCGGAACGCGGGGCTCGGGTTGTCGATCGTGCGCTCGGTGGCCCAGGCCCACGGCGGGTACGCGGAGGCCCAGCCCGGCCGCCGAGGCGGTCTCACGGTGACGGTCCGCCTGCCGCCGTCGTGATCCACTCGATCGTGACTTAACGTGTCCGGCGTGTCACCCGGACGCCGCCGACCAGGGTGATCCATGATGCGGACGTCGCAAAGTGAACAGTGGGCAGTTCTGCACGGACTCGGCGCGCCTCGCACGTCAAGCCGACGCGCCGTTCTAACGTGGGCACCCACAACGGTGAAGCATCGGGGAAGGCGAACAATGCGCACGCTTCGGGTAGTCGGGTTGCACGAGGACGGTAAGTCCATCGTGTGCGAAGACTCGTCGAGCGGAACGCGTTTCCTCCTCCCGGCCGATGAGAGACTGCGCGCGGCGGCGCGGGGAGACATCACCCGCCTCGGCCAGATCGAAATCGAGTTGGAGAGCCAGATGCGGCCACGCGAGATCCAGGCGCGAATCCGCGCCGGCGAGTCAGTCGAGCAGGTGGCGGGCGGCGCGGGCATTTCGGTGCAGCGCGTCGAGCGCTACGCCTACCCCGTCCTGCTCGAGCGGTCCCGGACCGCCGAGCTCGCGCAGAGCGCCCACCCGGTCCGCGAGGACGGCCCCGACGTCCAGACGCTCGGCGAGGTCGTCGCGTACGGCTTCGGCGTCCGCGGGCACGATTACTCGCAGGCCACCTGGGACTCCTGGAAGGGCGACGACGGCCGCTGGGTCGTCGTGCTGCGCTGGAAGGCCGGCCGGTCGGACAACCGCGCGCACTGGGCGTTCGCGCCCGGGGCGCACGGCGGCACGGTCGTGGCGCTCGACGAGAACGCCGAGGTCCTGCTCGACCCGAACGCCTACCGCGCGCCCCGCACGGTCCGCGCCCTCGACCCGGCCCGCGACGCGGAGTTCCAGCCGACGCTGGACTCGGTGCCCCCGCAGGACCACGCCGAGTTGCCGGCCGCCGAGCCGGACCCGGACGACGACACCCGCGAGATCCCCCGCGTCCCGGCCGATCCCGAAGAGGATCACGCCGACCAGCCGCGGCCGAAGCCCAAGAAGAACCACCCGATCGTGCCGTCCTGGGAGGACGTGCTGCTCGGGGTCCGCTCTCAGCGCGGCTGAGTCCTACTCCAGGTCCTGCTCCAGCCGCGCCGCGAGCGTCTTCGGGGCCACCTGCCGGTAGGCCTCGCGCACGATCCCGTCGATCTCGGCCCAGTCGACGTCGACGTCCAGCCGCACGCCCAGCCAGCCGCGGTGCCCGACGTACGCCGGCCGGAAGAACCGCTCGGGCTCGGTGCGCACCAGCTCCTCCTGCGCCCCGGGCGGCGCCGGGCACCAGAAGGCGAGCCTGCCGTCGCCGTGGTGGTCGTCGGCGAACATGACGAACGTCTTCTTGCCGCGGACGAACCACGCGGGCGAGCCGTGGCTGAGCCGCTCGGTCGCTTCGGGCAGGGCCAGGCACAACTTCCGCAACGCGTCGAGCTGTCGCATGCCGCCAGGTTACGATGTCACGCTGAGGGAGGGATCGGTCATGCTGCGTGATGTCCGGTGTTGACGGCGACAGCGTCGCCCGGTGAGCAGGCGTGGCTGCTGCGCCAGGGCGAGCTGAAGTTCGGCGTGTTCTCCGGCGCGCCGGTGGTCGAGGTTTCGCCGGAGCGGTGGGGGCTCGACCCGGCCGTCGTCCGGCAGGTCGCGGCCGCCCGCCGGTACCGCGAGACCCCGCCCGGCCAGGCGGGCTGCCTGCGGTTCGCGTTCGCACCCGGCTCCTTCCCGCCGCACTTCGACCGCGGCCCGGGTACCGACGCGAGCCGTCGGCGGCTCGGGAAGCTGCTGACCGGGCAGGAGCAGTTCTGGGTCAGCCTGCGCCGGACGCGGCTGAGCCGGGCGGACGTCGGCGAGGTCGCGGCGGCCGCCGGGATGGCGGTGGTGGCCGAGGCCGCCGACCCCACGGACCGGCTCCTGCTGCTGCGCCGCGCCGGCCTGCCCGAGGAAGAGCTGCGGCCCCGCGCCGGGCGGCGGCTCACCCGGCACTTCGCCTGGTTCGGGGTGACCGCCCTGTTCGCCGCCGCCATGGTGGCCGCGGTCGTCTGGGGACAGCTGACGCGGTGGGCGCTCGGGCCGCTGCTGCTCATCTCCGGCGCCGCGCTCGTGCTGCTCGCCGGCACGGTGGCGATGCGCGTCGTCGCCGGTCGCTCCCCGCGTCTGGAGCTGGACGCGCAGTTCGACGGACGGCCGCGGGCCGCCGTCCCCCACCCGGTCTCGCTGTCCACGGACCTGCTGGCCGAGGTCGCCGCGTGGTACGGCTACTTCTACGGCGGCCCGGTCACCACCGGGCGCACCGAGACATCGCACCTCTTCGTCAAGTGCCGCACCGGGCTGGTGTTCGGCACGCCGGCCCGCCCCGGCCCGCCCGTCTTCGAGCCACCGGCCGGATCACCGGACCGGGAGCAGTGGCTGCGCAACCACCTCGACGGCCGCGACGAGCTGTGGGTCAGCGTCCGGCACGCGAAGCTGTCGCCGGCCCGGATCACCGGCATCGCCGCCGCCGCGGGCCTCTCGCCTGTCGCGGAGTTCACCGACCCCACCGACCTGATCCTGCTGCTGCGCCGCGCATCGGCACCGCCGCGCGCGCCGGGGAAGTTCCGGATGTCGTTCGTCGGTTTCCTCGCCCCGGCGGCGTGGATCCTGCTCTGCTTCGGCGGCAGCTGCGTGACGGCCGCGATCACCGGCGACGCCCACCTGGTCACCATCGGGTTCGCCCTCACGGTGCTCGGCGTGCCGCCGCTGCTGTGGGTGCTGCGGGTCTTCCCCCGCTCGGCCCGCGTCGGGTGGCTGGCCGGAGAGTTCACCGGGAAGGCCGGCGTCAGCTTCTTCACCGGCCAGTTCGCCGTCTCCCCCGAGCTGGAACGTCAGATCGCCGCCTTCCACGGCTACGCGTTCCGCTCCCAGACCTGGACGCGGGCCCAAGGCAGGCTCGTCACCTACGCCCGGTTCCGCTAGAAGGCGATCACCAGCACGCCGATCCACGCGATCAGGACGCCGCCCGCCGCGCCGTACGCGGCCCAGCGCAGGATCGGGGTGCGGCGGATCAGCCACAGCGACGGCGTGATCCCGGCCGTCACGATGACCGACGCCACCAGCGCCAGCCAGCCGCTCGTCTCACGGGCCAGCGTCGAAGCCAGCGCCAGCATGGCCACCACGACCACGGCCGCGATGAACGCCGACACCGTCAGGCCGGTCAGCCACGGCGTCGGCTCCCCGGGCGGGCCGGACGGGCCGAGCACCGAGCGGACGAACCGCTGGCCGGCCGCCTCGGCGCGCGGAGGCGGTTCGACGACCGTGTCGGCGCCGGTCACCGGGTCCACGAACCGCACGGTCGTGCCCATCACCGAAGCCAGCCGTCCGGCCAGCTGACGGCCGCGCTGCGAGACGACGGCACCCGCTTCGGCCCCGGAATCGGCCGACACCGCGGACGCGACGCGCGCCCATTCGTGCAGGGCCTGTGCGAGGTCCGAGCCGATCGCGAGCTTGTGCGGGTCGACTTCGCGCGCCTGCTCCCCACCGGGTCCGGCCAACACGGCGCGCTCACCGCGGATCCGCAGCTCCATGGGGTCCTTTCGCGCCGCCCGACTTGCCTCGGGCCCAGACTTTAGTCGGCTCGCGCCAATTCGTAGAAGGCCACGGCGGCGGCCGTCGCGATGTTGAGGGAGTCGACTCCGGCCGGCATGGGTATCCGGACGGCGTGATCAGCCGCCGCCAGCGCCGTTTCGGTCAGCCCGGGACCTTCCGCGCCGAACAGCAGCGCCACCCGGCCGGGTGCGTGCGCCCGCAGCTCGCGCAGCGGGACCGAGCCCGGCCGCGGCGTGAACGCGGCGACGGCGAACCCGCGCGCCCGCAGGTCGTCGAGCCCGCCCGGCCAGTCCGTCAAGTACCCGAAGGGGACACGCAGGACGTGTCCCATCGAAACTCGCACGCTGCGCCGGTAAAGGGGGTCGGAGCACCCGGGCCCGAGCAGGACCCCGCCGACGCCGAGCGCGGCCGCGTTGCGGAAGAGCGCGCCGAGGTTCTCGTGGTCCCCCACGCCTTCGAGGACGGCGACCGTGCCGGCGTTCGCGACGACGTCGGAGACCGTCAGCGGCGCCGGCCGGTCCGCGACGGCGAGGATCCCGCGGTTGAGGTGGAAGCCGACGACGTCGGCCATCGTCTCGGCGGAAGCGGCGTACTGGGGCACGTCGCGCCCGGCGAGGTCGTCCGCCAGCTCGGCGAACCGCCGTTCGACGCCCAGCAGAGCCCGTACCGGGTACCGGGACGCCAGCAGCCGGGACACCACGACGGTGCCTTCGGCGATCACGAGTCCCTTGCCGCCCGGGCGGTCCGGACGGCGGTCCGCTGTGGACAGGTCCCGGAAATCGTCGACCCGGGGGTCGTCGCGGCCGGCGATGTGGATCAGGCCCATCCGTCCAGTCTGTCATCCGCTTGCCGGGTGGCTCACTGGTCCGAACGTCGAGCCGCCGGTGGTGCGAATGGGGGTATTTTGCTTTCGGTTAACCCCCCGTGACGGAGAGCACCAGTTTGGCCGCTAGCCCGGTTGCATCGGCTGTGTAACGGTTGTCCGCCGGGACCTGAAAGACGTCCTAGTTCCACGCCGACGAAAAGCAGGGATGGTCATGGGGATGGACCTCGCGGCTCAACCGTTCAACACGCTCGACCGGGGACGGTACCGCCGCAAGGTGCAGCGTTGCCTCGACACGTTGGCCCGCATGCTCACCGACGGCAGTTTTTCGTTCCCCCGCAAGAACATCGGCCTCGAGGTCGAGCTGAACCTGGTCGACCGCGAGCTGCGCCCGTCGATGACGAACACCGCGGTGCTGGAGGCGCTCGACGACCCGTCGTTCACCACCGAGCTGGGCCAGCACAACATCGAGCTGAACGTGCCGCCGCGGCCGCTGGCCGGCGATTCGGCCCTCCAGCTCGAAGACGATCTCCGCGCGTACCTCGCCACGGCGGCGTCGAAGGCCAGGGACACCGGGTCGTCGCTGGCCATGATCGGCATCCTGCCGACGTTGAAGCACGAGCACTTCGACCAGAAGTGGCTCACCAACCAGACCCGGTACGCCACGCTGAACGACCAGATCTTCGCCGCGCGCGGCGAACGCACGGTGCTCGCGATGGAAGGCGCGCCGCTGCCGGGCCAGCAGCCCGAGCGCCTGCGCAGCTACGCGGAGTCGATCCTGCCCGAAGCCGCCTGCACCAGCGTGCAGCTGCACCTCCAGGTCGCGCCCGAGGAGTTCGCGGCGCACTGGAACGCGGCGCAGTGCCTGGCCGGGCCGCAGATCGCGCTCGCGTCGAATTCGCCGTTCCTGCTGGGGAAGGCGCTCTGGCACGAGACGCGGATCCCGCTGTTCCTGCAGGCGACCGACACCCGGCCGGAGGAGCTGAAGAACCAGGGCGTGCGGCCGCGCGTGTGGTTCGGCGAGCGCTGGATCACGTCGATCTTCGACCTGTTCGAGGAGAACGTCCGCTACTTCCCCGGCCTGCTCCCGGAAACCGACGTCGAAGACCCGATCGAGGCGCTCGACGCGGGCCAGGCGCCCAAGCTCACCGAGCTGCGCATGCACAACGGCACCATCTGGCGCTGGAACCGCCCGGTGTACGACGTCGTCGACGGCCTGCCGCACCTGCGGATCGAGAACCGGGTGCTGCCGGCCGGGCCGACCGTCGTCGACACCGTGGCGAACGCGGCCTTCTTCTACGGCGCCCAGCGCGCGCTCGCCGAGGCGGAACGCCCGGTGTGGAGCCAGATGTCCTTCCAGGCCGCGGAAGAAAACCTCTACGCCGGCGCGCGGCGCGGGTTCGAGGCGCAGCTGTACTGGCCGGGCATCGGCTGGATCCCGCCGGACGAGCTGGCGCTGCGCGTGCTGCTCCCGCTGGCCCACGAGGGGCTGCGCCGCTCCGACGTCTCCGACGAAGCGCGCGAGCGCTACCTCGGGATCATCGAGCGCCGCTGCCTCGCGCGGCGGACCGGGGCGACCTGGCAGCGTGACTACGTCGTGCGCGCGCAGGAGCGCGGCCTGGACCGCGAACAGGCGCTGTCCCGGATGCTGGGCCGCTACCTGGAGCTGTCGGAGTCCGGCGAGCCGGTGCACACCTGGACGCTGGGTGATTGAGCGCTAACCTGAGCCGATGCCGAAGATTCTCGGTGAGTCGCTCGAGGCGCACCGGCGCGAAGTCCGCACGCGGGTCTTCGAAGTCCTGCGTGCCCAGCTGTACGAACGCGGCTTCGACGCGATCACGCTCGCCGGGGTCGCCTCGGCCGCCGGCGTCGGCCGGACCGCGCTGTACAACCACTTCCCCGACAAGGAAAGCCTGCTCGTCGCGTTCGTCGAGGACGAGGCGGCGCGGTACGTCACGCGGCTGACCGAAGCCGTCGAGGCCCACGCCGACCCGGTCGAGCAGCTCGCCACGTTCGTCCGGCTGCAGCTGCGCGTCCTGGCCGAGTACCACATGCCACCGGGCACGGCGCTCGCGTCGGCGCTGGCTCCCGCGGCGTACCGGCGGATCAGCGCGCACGCCGACCCGATCACCGACCGGCTGCGCGCGATCCTGGCCGGCGGCGTCGACCTGGGGCGCTGGCCGGCCGAGGACCCGGACGTCCTGATCCCGATGATCACCGCGGCGCTGGGCAACCGGACGCTGGTCGACGGGCCCCCTGAGCAGCTGGAAGACGTCGTCGAGGCCGCGGTGCGGTTCGTGCTGCGAGCGGTCGGAGCTGTGATTTAGGGTATCCTAAGCCAGAAAAATGCCCTACGATCTTTCTGACAGCGTGTCAGATCGATCGCCGGGAGGCTGCCCCATGTCGGTGACCACGGACGCTCGCCCGTTCTCGGCGACCCTGCGCGCGTCGACGCTCGAGGTGCACGAGAAGGCGAACTACTCGACGTACATGCGCGCCCTGCTCGGCGGCGAGCTGACCCAGGAGGGCTACACCCAGCTCGCGGTCCAGTACTACTTCATCTACGGCGCGATCGAGGCGGCGAGCGACCGCCTGGCCGCCGACCCGGTCGCCGGCGAGTTCGTGTTCGACGAGCTGCGGCGGCTGCCCCACCTGGAGCGCGACCTCGCGCACCTGGTCGGCCCGGACTGGCGCTCGACGATCTCCCCGCTGGCCTCGACGCGGGCGTACGTCGCGCGAGTCGGCGAAGCGTCTTCGTGGGCAGGCGGGTACGTGGCGCACCACTACACGCGCTACCTGGGCGACATCGCGGGCGGCCAGGCGATCCGCCGGCTGCTGGAGAAGAAGTACGACGTCGCCGAGGCGGGCACGCTCTTCTACCACTTCGACGGCATCGGCAGCGCACCCCGCTTCCGCGACCGGTACCGCGCGAAGCTGGACAACGCCCCGTGGGACGAGGCCGAGCGGGCCCGCGTGATCGACGAGACACTGGTCGCGTTCGAGTGCAACGTAGCCGTGTTCGAGGAGCTGGCTTCCCGGCTCGACGAGTTCCGTGCCTGATCTCACAGCTCGTTGACCTCCAGTTAGGTGCAGGTAGCAGGCTCGGTTTCGGGTGCCGGACCCTCGGGTACGCCACTTGAAGAGCCGCCGTCTCACGCAGTGACGGCCACGCGCCCCCGCTCGCCGCGGAGTGGCGTGTGCTACTAGGTTCGATACCGGAATCTTGTGTCGAAGACAGAAGGAGGGCCAATGGCCCGCTACGAGCTCCCCGATCTCGACTACGACTACAGCGCCCTCGCGCCGCACATCTCCGGCGAGATCAACGAGCTGCACCACAGCAAGCACCACGCGACCTACGTCAAGGGCGCGAACGACACGCTCGACAAGATCGCGGAAGCCCGCGACGCCGGCGACTTCGGCAACATCGTCGGCCTGGAGACCACGCTGGCCTTCAACCTGGCCGGCCACGCCAACCACGTCGTGTGGTGGAAGATCCTGTCGCCGGAAGGCGGCGACAAGCCGACCGGCGAGCTGGCCGCCGCGATCGACGAGGCCTTCGGGTCCTTCGACAAGTTCAAGGCGCAGTTCACCGCCGTGTCGACCACGATCCAGGGCAACGGCTGGGGCGCGCTCTCCTGGGACCCGATCGGCAAGACGCTGATCACCCAGCAGCTGCGCGACCACCACAACAACCTGATCCTGCCGACCGTGCCGATCCTGCTGGTCGACGTCTGGGAGCACGCGTTCTACCTGGACTACAAGAACGTGAAGCCGAAGTACGTCGAGGCCCTCTGGAACATCTTCAACTGGGCCGAGATCAGCAAGCGCTTCGACAACGCCGTCGCCGGCGGCAACGGGCTGCTGCTCGGCTGAGCTTCTGCGGCAACGGGGTCCTCCTGCACGGGAGGGCCCCGTTTTTCGTCGGCGGGTGAAATCACTTGACCTCGAGTGCGGTCGAGGTGTGAGAGTGAACGCATGGACGTTGACGCGTATCTGGCCCGCCTCGGGGTCGCGTGGCCCGCGGCGGCCGACCTGGCGACCCTGCGCCACCTGCAGGAACGTCACCTGGCCGCGGTCCCGTTCGAGAATCTGAGCATCCACCTCGGCGAGCCGGTCGTGCTGACCGAAGACGCACTGGCGGACAAGATCGTGGGACGTCGTCGCGGCGGCTTCTGCTACGAGCTCAACGGCCTCTTCGCGGCGTTGCTGCGCGAACTCGGGTACCAGGTTTCCCTGCGCGCGGCGCAGGTCTTCCGTCCGGACGGCACCCTCGGCCCACCCCTGGACCACGCGGCGATCGTCGTCGACCTGGACGAACCGTGGCTGGTCGACGTCGGCTTCGGCCAGTTCTCCCGGCACCCGCTGCGACTGTCCGGCGTGGACGCCCAGTCCGACCCGGACGGTGAGTTCCTGCTGCTGGACGCGCCCCACGGCGACATCGACGTGGTGCGGGACGGCAAGCCGCAGTACCGCATGGAGCGCCGCCCGCGGCCCCTCTCCGACTTCGTCCCGATGGCCTGGTGGCAGGCGACGTCCCCGGAGTCCCATTTCACGAAGTCCCTGACGTGCTCCCGCCCGACGTCCCAGGGCCGGGTGACGCTGTCGGGCGACCGGCTGATCGAGACGGTCGACGGCGTCCGCCACGAGGTCGCGCTGCTGTCCGAGGCCGCGATCCGCCTGGCGTACCGCGTCTACTTCGGTCTCCCGCTGACCCGGCTGCCCACGCCACCGGGTGAGAGTCCCTTGACGAGCGGTGCGCTCAGCCCGACACTGCCGTGAAGTGAACGAAGCCCCGGCCTGGGGTTCCCAGGGCCGGGGCTCCGTCCGTTCCCGAACTGACTGCCGCTCCCACCACGAAGCGGACATGTATGAGGTTAGCCTAACCTCATCTCTCCAGGCAAGGGTCCCTTCGGGGAGACCCCGATCTCACTCGTCCGGGTGACTTAACGCCCCCGTTTTCTGTCGGTGCGTGCCGATACGGTTACGCCGTGAACATGAGGGGGATGAAGAAAGACCGCACCGTGCTGATCGCCGTTTCGCTGACGGCGGTCTTCACGCTGGTGTTCGGGCTGGCCTGGTGGTCGACCCGCGACTCGCCGGAGTCGCGCGCGGCACCGCTGGAGCTGCCCTCGCGGTGGCCTTCCATCGAGGGCGAGAACGTCCGGCCGGTCCCGATGCCGACCGGCGAGATGGCGGTGGCCCTGCCGTCGCGCACCCTCGGCCACGTGCTCTGCGGTGCCGTACCGGAGAAGACCTGGGCCGGTGTCCTGGGTGGTCCGGTCCTCCGGGAGGTCGACGAGAACGGGGCGTGCCACGTCGTCTCGGCCGGTCTCGACGTGTCGGCCACCCTGTGGGCCGACCCGGTGCCGATGAACGGCGGGTCGCCCGAACCCGTGACCGTCGCGGGCCACCAGGCCGCCATCAGCGAGTTCGGCGTGGGCTACGGCGAGATCCTCACGGTGCGGCTGAGCGACACCACGGAGAAGTGGACGCGGCCGAGCCTGCAGATCATCGTGCACCGCGTGCCGGCGGACCGGGCCGAGCACGACTACCGGAGCATGGCGCTGTCCTTGGCGGACACCATGACCGGCGCGATCACCACCCCGGGTCCGGCCTTGCCCGCGGACGGGGAGGACCGCGAGATGACGCCGATCCCCGGCTCGGGGATCACCGACGCGCCCTACCCGTTCATCACCTGGCAGCTGTGCACGCAGCTGTCCCGGGCGCTGAACGTCCCGCGAGACCAGCTGAAGCCGGATCCGTTCGGATCGTGCGCGCGGGAAAACGACGGCACCGTCGTCTCGTTCACCTACCACGACGAAGGCAAGAACTACTTCCCCGACCGGATCGCCGGCCGCCCCGCGCACGACGACGGCTCGGGCAGCACCGTCGAGATCCAGCTCCTCGACGACTCCCGGCAGACTCTCGAGCTGACCTGGATCGACAGCACGAAGCCGCGCGACGCCCTGCGCGAGCTGGCCGAGAAGGTGGTGCCCCCGCTCCTCGGCCGCTAGACCTTCGCCCGCTTGAGCACCCGGAGCCCGAACCCCCGCTGAACCGGCCAGGAAACCCCGCCCCGCCGGATCAGCACGACCGCGCACACCACCGCGGCCAGCGCCGAAACCGCGCCGCCGATGTAGAAGGGAGACCGCCCGCCGAACGCCTGCGCCATCCACCCGACCATCGGGCCGCCGATCGGGTTGCCGCCGATGAGCACCAGCACGTACAGCCCCATCACGCGGCCACGCATCTCGGGGCTGACCGAGGTCTGCACCAGCGCGTTCGCCGTGTTGAGGAACGTCATCGTGGCGAAGCCGAGCGGGATCAGGCCGAGGCCGAACGTCAGGTACGTCGGCATGAACGCCGTGATCAGCTCGAACACGCCGAGGAAGAACGCCGACACCAGCATCAGCCGCACCCGCGGGCGGCCCTTCGTGCCGCGGCGGGCCGACATGATCGCGCCGGTGAACGTGCCGACCGCGACCAGCGTCGAGAGGAGGCCGTAGCCGTCGGCGGCGGTGTGGAAGACGTTCGCCGCGACGATCGGCAGCGAGCTGAAGTACGTGATGCCGAACGTGCTGACGAACAGCACCAGCACCATCACCGTCATCAGGTCCGAGCGCCGCCGGACGTACCGCAGGCCTTCGGCCAGCTGCCCCTTCTCGCGCGGCACCGCCGCGACGCGGAACAGCTTGTCCGGGTTCATCAGGACCAGCCCGGCGATCACCGCGACCGTGCTGACCGCGTTCGCGATGAACAGCCAGCCGGTGCCGATCCACGTGATCGCGAACCCGGCGATCGCCGGCCCGACGATCCGCGCCATGTTGAAGATCGACGAGTTCAGCGCGACGGCGTTCGCGATCTGGTCCCGGCCGACCATTTCGGCGACGAACGACTGCCGCGTCGGCACCTCGAGCGAGGCCGTGATGCCGAGCGTGAAGCACAGGACGTAGACCTGCCACAGCGCCACGAGCCCGGTGATGTCGAGGACGCCGAGCACCGCGGCCTGCGAGCACGCCGCGGCCTGGATCCAGGTCAGCAGCCGCCGCTTGTCGACGCGGTCGGCGAGGACGCCGGCCCACAGCGAAAGGAAGAGGGTCGGCGCGAACTGCAGCGCCACCGCGATGCCGAGGGCGATCGGGTTGTTGCCGCTGAGGGTGAACACCAGCCAGTCCTGGGCGATGCGCTGCATCCAGGTGCCGATGTTCGAGATGACCTGGCCGGTGAAGAAGAGCCGGTAGTTGCGGATCCGCAGGGACGCGAACATGCTGCCGCGCTGGGGAGGGGATGGTGGTGAAGCGGACGGCGGTGGGGCCGTGTCCCGGGTAGCAGTGGTTTCGATGGAACGCTTCGTCTCGCTACCCGTGGCCGTCACCGTGGTTAGTTCCCCGCCATCCTGTCTATGATTTCGGCGGCTTTCGAGAGCACTTCACGCTCTTCGTCGCCGAGCTCCGCCAACTGCCGGTCCAGCCACGCCTCCCGCACGGAGATGGCCTTCTGCACGTAGGCCAGTCCGCTTTCGGACAGCTCGACGATGGCCTGCCGGCCATCGGTCGGGTGCGGGCGCCGCTCGACGAACTTCATCTCTTCGAGCGCGGCGATCACCCTCGTCATCGAGGGCGGCTGGACGCCTTCCTTCGCGGCGAGCTGACCCGGGGTCAGCGCACCGCACTTGTGCAGGGTGGACAGCGCGGCGACCTGAGTCAGCGTGAGGTCGTCCCCGACGCGCTGTGCCCGCAGCCGGCGGTTGAGCCGGACCACCGCGAGACGCAGACGGCTCGCCAAGGAGCGTTCGTGCGTGTCGCCGGACATATAGTTAGCATACCTTACGAAACTTCGGCCGCACGGGTGATCTCTGTCTATCCGCAACCTGGAATAGCCCCGTGCGTCTTCACCAGGAGCGGAACCTGGGGAGTCGGATGAACAAGAAGCTGGTGGGCTCGGCCGTGGTCGGCGCGGCGGTCCTGGCGATCGTGGTGGTCCAGTTCGTGGGCGGCGGCGAGGAAGCGCCCGCCGCCGCACCACCGCCGTCGCCGTCGATGCCGACGACCACCACGCTGCCGTCCCAGGGAACCCTGGAGGCCTACAACTTCCCCGACGTGGCCGGCGGGCGCGGCTGGTCGATCCAGATCCCGGTCCCGACCGGCTGGACCGTCACGCACGAGAACGACCGCGCGAGTTACCGCAACGGTCAGGTCCTCCTGGAGACCGACAAGGTGCCGATCACCCAGGAGGACGCCCTGAGCGGGCTCAAAGCTGTGGCCGCGAAGGCGCACCAAGACGGCTCGCTCGTCACGCCAGTGCAGGCCGGTGACATCGGAGACGCGGCGAAGTGGGACTACACCTACCTTCGCGACGGCAAGTACCCGGAACGGGTCACCGTCATTGGGCTCGGCGCGGGCGACAGCCTCGTCACGATCCGCTACGAGGCGCCGCCCGCCGAATTCGACCGCAACCGCGGCGTGCTGGACGCCGCGATGCACGTCAGTGCCCCGGGCTGATCAGCTGAACGCCGCCTGGAGCGGCCCGACCGCGAAGTACGCGACGAAGGCCAGCGCGATCACCCACATCAGCGGGTGCACCTGACGCGCCTTGCCGGTCGCCGCGCGGATCACGACGTAGCTGACGAAGCCGGCGCCGATGCCGTTCGCGATCGAGTACGTGAACGGCATGACGACGATGGTCAGGAACGCGGGCAGCGCGATCGAGTAGTCGGTGAAGTCGATGTCGCGGACCTGCGCCATCAGCATCGCGCCGACCACGACCAGCGCCGGCGCGGCCGCCTCGACCGGCACGACCTGGTAGAGCGGCGTCAGGAACATCGCGGCGATGAAGAGCACGCCGGTGACGATGTTCGCCAGGCCGGTCCGGGCGCCTTCGGCGATGCCGGCCGCCGATTCGACGAACACCGTGTTCGAGCTGGCCGAACCGAACCCGCCGGCCGCCCCCGCGAGGCCCTCGACGAACAGCGCCTTGCCGACGTTGGGCAGCTGACCGTCCTCCGGCAGCAGGTCGGCTTCCTTCGCGAGGCCGGTCATCGTGCCCATCGCGTCGAAGAAGTCGGCCAGTACCAGCGTGAACACCAGCAGGCAGACGGTGATGATCGGCAGCCGCGTCCAGGCGCCGAACGAGACGTCACCCACCAGCGAGAGGTTCGGCAGGCCGACGACCTGGTCCGGCAGCGCCGGGTAGCCGAGGTTCCAGCCCTTCGGGTTCGTGCCCTGCGACGGCCCCGCCTTGACGATCGCCTCGACGACGATGGCCAGCACGGTCGAGGACAGCACCCCGATCAGGATCGCGCCCTTGACCTTGCGCACCACCAGGACACCGGTGATCAGCAGGCCGACGACGAACACCGCGGTCGGCCAGGAGGCGATCGAGCCGTTGATGCCCAGGCCCACCGGGACGGTGGTGTGCGCGGCGTCCGGCAGCCGGCGCACGAACCCGGCGTCCACCAGGCCGATCAGGCAGATGAACACGCCGATGCCGACGGCGATCGCGGATTTCAGCGAGGCCGGCACGGCCTTGAACACCGCGGTGCGGAAGCCGGTGAGCACGAGCGCGACGATGATCACGCCCTCGATGACGACCAGGCCCATCGCCTCCGGCCAGGTCATCTGCGGGGCGATGGTGACCGCAACCAGGCTGTTGATGCCCAGGCCGGTGGCGATGGCGAACGGGTAGTTGGCGACCAGCCCCATCAGGATGGTCATGACGCCGGCGACGAGCGCCGTCACCGCGGCGACCTGCGATACGGGCAGGATGCCGCCGAGGAGGTCCTTGTGCGCGCCCGCGTCGTCGGCCGAGAAGCTGCCGATGATCAGCGGGTTCAGCACCACGATGTAGGCCATCGTGACGAAGGTGACCAGGCCGCCGCGCAGTTCGCGCGGGACGGTCGAGCCCCGTTCGGTGATCTTGAAGAACCGGTCCAGTGTGGACGTCCCGGTGCGGGTCGTCTCCTGCTCCGCCATTCGCCTGCCCATTCTCTCGCTGCTGCGGAGTACCCTGCACCTCGTGAGTGATCCGAGCAATCCACCGGAGGTTACGGGCTCGTTGCGGCACACGCCGGAGCTGCCCAAGAGGCTGACCGACCTGACGCCGGTGGTGATCGTAGGCACCTCGATCTGGGCTGTCGCACTGGTGGTGCTCTTCTTCACGACTTCGGGGCTGTGGGTGCAGACCGCGCTGTCCGGGTTCGTGCTCGGATTCGTCGGCCTGGCCATCATCGGCTGGCAGCGGGCCGCCGCCCGGCGCGGCTCGAAGTCGGCCCAGCGGCTCTAGGCTCCTACGCCAGCAGTGTCCTCGGCGACGGGTCGTCGAGCAGCGCGGTGATGAGGTGCCGGTCGGGCCAGCGGCCGGCCGCCCAGGCGAACGCGCGGGCCAGGCCCTCAGACGTGTCCGCAGCGTGCAGCCGGTCGTCGGACCACCACTGGACGTCGTGCTCGGCGCCCTGGATCGAGACGGTCAGGGGGTCGTGCACCAGGACGCCGCCGTCGGGCAGCCGGATGCCGAGCTGGTCGGCGACGAGCTTCAGCGCGGGCAGCTCGGCCCACGGCGCGTACTCGCCTTCGCTGGTCACCGTGGCCGCCTCGGTGCTCGCGAGCGGGAGGTCGAGCAGGTCCGCGAGACGCTCGGGTTCCTCGGGCGCGACGACGTACTGGTCGGGTTCCAGCGCCCCGGCCACCCAGGGCACGTCCAGCACCAGCGCACCGTCCACAACGGACCCGTCGGCGGCCCGGACCGCTTCCGGCGGCCGGGGCTGGAACCCGGACTCGACGACGGCGTCGTAGGCGCGGGTGGCCAGTCCGGCCGAGATCGTCCGGTCCGGGTCGGCGAGCCGGTTCAGGACGTCTTCGGCTTCGTCCACACTGGACAGTTCCAGGTCGGTGCGCACGCCGGCGACCCTCAGGAGGTCTTCGCCAAGGCCGAGTTCGGGAACTTCGTCGTAGAGCCCGGCCAGGTCGGCGCCGGGCAGGCGCCACTCGCTCGGGGCGAGCCCGCCGAGCACGGCGTACTGCGCGATCCACCAGGCCGCGTGCCCCCGGGGTACGCGCAGGGCGCGCAGCGTTTCCGGCCGCGCGGCGAGCAGGCGCAGCGCGGCGGGCCAGGCGTCGTCGGCGACGAGGTCGAGGTCCCGGATCGCGACGAGCGTCGACGGCGGTTCCGGCAGCGAGTCCCACCAGGCTTCCTCGTCGGGCAGGTCGTGGTCGGGCTCGTGCGGCTCGTCGTCGACGACCAGCGCGAACGAGTCGAGCACGCCGGCGGCCTTGAGCGTGTCGTCCGGCCAGTCTCCGGCGAAGTCCTCGTCGAGGACGTCGAGCGCACCGTCCTCGTCGAAGACCTCCTCGTCGAAGACGTCCAGCAGCGGCGACGTGGGCAGCACGAGTTCGTCGGCGCGTCGCCAGGTGTCGGTGGCGGGCAGGGCGAGGGCACCGACCCACCGCGGGGCATCGTCCCCGCAGTCGGCGATCAGCCGGAGGACGGCGCCGGCGAGCGTCGTACCGTCCAAACCGGATCGGACGTCTTCGACACTGCGCTCGACGGCGTCCCGCAGCTGATCGGCGTTGAGCAGCTCACGGGCGTCGGCTTGCTTGGCGCCCAGGCGTTCCAGCAGCGGGTGCGACGCGGCGGGGTGCACCAGCCGCAGCCCTGGAATGTCCACATCGGACAGCAGTTCGAGCAGTTCGGCCGAACCTTCGACCAGCAGGCAACCCCGCGCACCGGGCAGCGTCCGGCCGTCGGAGAGGGGCACGGGCAGCCCGTCGAGCCGTTCACTCGCGAGCGCGTGCGACTCGACCGCCTTGGCGAGTGCCGCGTAGACGTCGTGCCACCAGGTCGGCTCACGGGAGGCGCCGGTCAGCGTTTCCAGCACCTCTTCGATGCTGACGACCTGCGCCGCGACGGCTTTCAGCACCCCGGCGGGCGCCGAGCCCTTGAGCAGCCCGGGAACGACGTCGGCGATCAGTTCGGGCAGACCGGGCACGTCGACGTCGAGGACCTTCGCCTGCCGACCCGCGACTTCACCACCGTCCTGAGTGGACAGCCACGGCTCGGCGCTGAGGTTCGCCAGCACCTCGTCGCGCAGCTTCGCGTCCACAGTGGATTTCGGGAACCCCGGCACGGGCACGAGCGCGAACCGTTGTTCCGCCGGCAGCAACCGCACCAGCCGAACGTATTCCTTGGCCGCGTCCTCAAGTGCCTTGTCGAGTTCAGCCCCGGGCAGCGCCCGGCGTCGCGAAGGTTCGACGGGCACGGAGGCGATCAGCCTGGCCGGCAGGGAAAGTCCGTCGTCGGTCGGAGTGGGGGCGCGCAGGACATCTTCGCCGAGCGGCATCGGGACTCCGTCGGAGTCGACCGGTACCGCCCAGACGACGTCACCACGATGGGTGAGCCACCGGGTTTCCTGCTGCGGGCCGCGGATCTCGACCAGGTCGCCGTCGGTCGTTCGTGTCCAAACGCGACCGTCCACATCGGCCTCGGCCAGCCACGGCAAGGCGAGGAGCAGGTCCCCGATGTCGTCGCCGAGCTGATCGAGCAGAGCTTGTCCGTCGACGTCATCCCGGAGCGGAAGCCGGACTTCGGTGTCGAAGCCCTCCGGCGGGCTCGCCTCGACCGGCCAAGGCAGCCGCAGGACGGGGACGTCCCCCTGAATATCGGCGGCATCGCGGGTCTTCTCGGCGGAGAAGGCGACGCCACCCGTGGTGGAGACGACACTGGGAGCGTCGGAAACGGTGCGGACAGCGGCAAACCCGACCCCGAAGCGCCCGACGGTGTCCCCGGTCTTCCCGGAGGCCCGCAGCGAGGCAAGGGAAGCAACCCCGCGCGCGTCGAGCGGGGCGCCGGTGTTGGCGAACCTGAGTTCCCGGTCCACAAGGGACACCCGGACCCGCCCGGGCCGCCCGGCGGCCATGGCGGCATCGGCGGCGTTCTGGGCAAGCTCGACGAAGAGCCGATCCCGATAGGCGCCGACGCGCAGGTCCTGCTCGACGTTGGTGTCCTCGAGCAGCCGGGTGGGCGAGTCCCGCCAGGAACGCAGGGTGGAGTCACGAAGCCGCGCGGCGCCGAAGGGATCGGCCCCGTGCGGCTCAGAGGTTCCGCTGCTCACCGGAGGAATCGCGAGCGGCGTCGAGGTGGGCGGTCTCGTCCGCGGCGGCATCGACATCGGCCTGGGCTTCGTCGGTCTGAAGGGAATCCGCCGCAGGCTCATCCGCCTCGGCGGGCTGCCCCGTCTCGGTCTGAGCGGGCGCCGCGTCGCCCTGGGCGGACTCCGCCGCGGGCTGAGCGGATTCCGTTTCGGGCTCATCTGCTCGGGCGTGGTCACGCGCCTCGTGGGCATCGCTCCGCGCGGTTTCGGGCTCGTGAGCGCCAGTCGACTCTTCTGCCTCGGTGACCACACTGTCGGTGAGCGCAGCCTCAGGCAGCTCATCGACCTGCGCCACGTTCCCGGCCGCGAGAACCGCATCGGTGACCTCGGCCTGAGTGGGCTCAGCCTCGGCGGGCTCGACCGGCGCGGCACCCGTATCGGTTACCTCGGTCTGACCAGGCTCTACCTCGGCAGGCTCGGGAGCCTCCACCGGCGCTGCGGCCTCAACCGCATCGGCAACGTCAACCCGGGCCGGCTCGGCATCGGCGACCGGGGGTACAGCGTCGGTCACCTCAGCTTGGGTCGGTTCGGCCACCGGGGGCTCCGCCACAGCAGCTTCCACCGGCGCGGCAGTCTCGGCGGCCAAGGCGCTCGGCTCAGCCTGGCGCTGCTCGGCATCGCCCACGACCGGCGAGGCCTCGGGCCCCGCCTCAGCCGACCGCGGCTCGGCCGCGTCGGCCCGCGCCGCAGTCGGCTCAGCGACGACATCGGCCTGCGCCGGGATCGGCTCGGCGGTCGCCGCCTGCTCGGTCTGGGGAACCTCGGTCTGCCCAGAGTCCGCGCCGGCGGTCAGATCGGTCGCCTCGGCTTGCGCCGGCCCGGCGGCCGCATCGGCCCGGGCCGAAGTCACCTCGGAAGCCTGCGGTTCGGCAACCACACCGGCAGCCTCAACCGACTCGGGCGGCGCAGTCTGCTCCGCCCCGACCGGCTCAGCCGCCACACCAGCTGCCTCAACCGGCGCCGAGTCGGACTCAGCTGCTTCAGCCTCAGCGACAACCGGCTCGGCGACCGCGCCCGGCTCAGCCGCCACCGGCTCGGCAACCACGCCAGCCGCATCAGCAACCTCGGCCGGCTCCGCAACCCCGCCAGCCGCGTCAGCGGCGACCTCCGGCTCCACCTCGGCCGGCGACACGTCCGCCTCCGCGATCGCCGTCTCGGGCTCGGCCGCCGGGGTCTCCACCACCTCACCCTGACCCGGGGTGAAGTCCAACAGCGAGTCGTCGTAGACCAGCTCGGCCACCGGGATCGAGGATGTCACCTCGACCTCGACCTCCGAGTGCGCTCCGCAGCCGTACTCCACGTCCACCACGTGGCCGTCCGCCGGGGAAATGTCGTTGGTGCACACCCCGAACGCGCCGCGCAGGGAGCCCGCCAGCGGTACGAAGAACCCGCACGTCCCGCACACGTCCGGCGCGCTGCGGGCCATGTCGGACCGGGGCCCGAACTCGCCGCCGTGCCAACGGGACGCTGCCTCCGTGCGGCCGAAACGGGACAGCACGTGGACGCGGCCCAGGCCCGCGTCGTGGGCGACCTCCTCCACCGCCGGGTCGTCCGACTGCAGGTACGCCGGGACCAGGCGGGGGTCGTTCTCGTCCGTCGGGAAGATGTCGCCGACGCCCAGGTCGCCCGCCCGCACGCGGCGCTCCCACGGCACCCATGCCGGCGCGATCCGCGCCTCGGGTCCGGGCACCAGCACGACCTCGCTGACCGTCACCGGCTCGTCGTCGCCCGCCAGGGCGACCGTCACGCACCAGCGCCAGCCGCGGTAGCCCGGTACCTGGGCCTCGAACAAGTGACTCGCCGTGACCGCGTCCTCACGCGAGACACCCACGTGGGTGCCGATCTGCTCCTCGGGCGTTTCGTCGAGCACCGCCGCGCGCGCGAACTCCACCGCATCGGCGAGCTTGCGCTGCACGGAACCGTCATCGAGGGTCAGCAGCAGCGTCATGCGGCCAATTGTGCCGCACGCATCCTCGGCGCCCGTGCCAGGCTGTTCATGTGCGCACGCCGATCATCACCACGCTGCTGGTGGCCGCCGCGCTGGGCGGCTGCGCCGGGGCCCCCGGCCAGGAGACAAGCCCGGAACAGCTGACCGTCGAAGTGGTCTCGACCCTGCCGCACGACCCCGCCGCCTTCACCGAAGGCCTCGAGTTCGCCGGCGACACGCTCTACGAGAGCACCGGCCTCGCCGGGCAGTCGATGCTCACCGCGGGACCGCCGGGCGGACCGCCGAAAACCACCGCCACGCTCCCCTCGCCCCTCTTCGGCGAGGGCGTCACCGTCCTCGGGCCGACGCTCTGGCAGCTCACCTGGCAGGACGGCTTCGCCATCGAACGCGACACCAAAACCCTCGCCGAGCTGCGCCGGGTGCCGTTCCAAGGCGAAGGCTGGGGGCTCTGCCACCAGGCCGACGGCCGCCTGGTGATGAGCAACGGCTCGTCCCGGCTGACCTTCCGCGATCCGAAGACCTTCGCCGTCACCGGCAGCGTCGACGTCGGGCGCGACCAGCTCAACGAGCTCGAATGCGTGGGCGGCGACGTCTACGCAAACGTTTGGCACACCGACACCATCCTCCGCGTCGACGCCGCCACCGGGCACGTCACCGGAACGATCGACGCAGGTCAGCTGCGCGCGCAGCTGAACACAACCGGCGCCGAGGACGTGCTGAACGGTATCGCCGCCGTCCCGGGCACGGACGAATTCCTCCTCACCGGGAAGCAGTGGCAGATCACGTTCCGGGTGAGGTTCGTCCCGAAGAGCGCGTAAAGCACGGATGAGCAGGCGGAACCGACCCCCGGTAAGGCAGGATTGAGACGTGGCACTCTTCGGCTCCCGCTCCGACGGCTCCGGCTCGCAGCAGCGCGGCCGGAAGCCGAAGCGACGCTGGACGCCGGAGCCGGGCGCCGCGCAGGCCAAGCCGTGGCGGGAGGCCGTCGCCGAGCACCGGAGCGCGCCGCCGCCCACCCGCGTCGAACGGCCCGTCCCGCCGCCTCCGCCTCCGCCGCGGGGCGGCTACTACGGCGACCCCGTGCCGAACGCGAACGAAGCCCCGACCGCCGCCGCGCCGATGGGGCACCGGCCGCCGCCCCCGCGTGGCGCCCGGCCGTACGACCCGAACCGCACCGAGCCGGTCCGGCGCGAGCAGCCCGGCTTCTACCAGGGCGAACGTCGTCCCGGCAGCGGTGAGTACGAGCACTACGACACCGGCGGCTACGCGGGCGAGCCACGGCCACCCGAGCCGGAACCGCTGCCGCCGCGCGAAGAACCGCTGACTCCAGGCGGCACACCGAAGCTGCCGAAGAAGATCACCGTCACGCGGGTCGCGGCGATGCGCAGCCGGCAGCTGACCGGCCAGGCCGTCGGCGCTTTCCAGCGCGCGACGAAGGCCGATGGCGCCGAGAAGTCCGGCCTCACCTCGCTGACCTACGCCGTGATGCTGAACTACGCCAGCGACGCGGCGATGGCGATCGCGCTGGCCAACACCCTGTTCTTCGCCGCGACCAGCGGCGAGAGCAAGGGCAAGGTCGCGCTCTACCTGCTGATCACGATCGCGCCGTTCGCGCTGGTCGCGCCGGTGATCGGTCCCGCGCTCGACAAGGTGCAGCGCGGACGGCGGCTCGCGATGTGCGCGTCGTCGGTCGGCCAAGGGCTGATGGCCGTCGTGATGGCGCTGCACTTCGACGACTGGCTGCTCTACCCCGCCGCGCTCGGGATGATGGTGCTGTCGAAGTCGTTCACCGTGCTGAAGGCCGCGGTGACGCCCCGGGTGCTGCCGTCGGAGATCACGCTCTCCAAGACCAACGCCCGGCTGACGACGTTCGGCCTAGTGGCCGCAGGCGCGTTCGGCGCGGTGGCCAGCGGCATCAACGCGATCTCCGGCTCGGCGGGCGCACTGTGGTTCACGGCGCTGATCTGCGTCGCGGCCGCCGTTCAGTCGATGCGGATCCCGGCCTGGGTCGAGGCGACCGAGGGCGAGGTGCCGACGTCGCTCTCGGCGCACCCGACGGAGAAGAAGCGGCGCCAGCCGATGGGGCGCCAGATCGTCGTCGCGCTGTGGGGCAACGGCTCGGTGCGCGTGCTCACCGGCTTCCTCATGATGTTCGCCGCGTTCGCGGTGAAGGCCCAGACCGAAGGCAGCGGGCAGACGCCGTTCATGCAGCTGCTGCTGCTCGGCGTGATCGGCGCCGCCGCGGGGGCCGGCGGGTTCCTCGGCAACGCGCTGGGCTCGCGCCTGCACTTCGGCAACCCGGACCAGGTGATCGTCGGGTGCGTGGCGGGCTGCGTGCTGGCCGCGCTGGTCGCGACGATCCTGCCCGGCCTGGCCACGGCCGCGATCGTCGGCCTGGTCGGCGCGACGGCCAGCGCGCTGGCGAAGATCAGCCTCGACGCCGTCATCCAGACCGACCTGCCCGAGGAGTCGCGCGCGTCGGCGTTCGGCCGCTCGGAAACCGTGCTGCAGCTGGCCTGGTGCCTCGGCGGCGCGGTCGGCCTGCTCCTGCCGCCGACGTACTGGATCGGCTTCCTCGTGATCACCGTCCTGCTGGCGGTCGGGACGACCCAGACGTACCTGGTCCGCCGCGGCGGTTCGCTGGTGCCGGGCCTCGGCGGCGACCGGCCGCTGCGCCCCGAGCCGACCGGCAGCTTCCCCGCGCAGGGCCTGCCCAGGGACCCGTCGGCCCGCCGGTAGGGTCTGAGCCCATGCGACGTTCCCGGGTGGTGGCCCTGCTTGCGGCCGGTGGGTTCGCGGTGGCCGGCTGCTCGGCGCCCGGCCCGGCCGAGGTCACCTTCTACGCCGACGGTCACACGATCAACACCACGCCGGTGCTGTCGTGCGACTACTCCCAGCAGCTCGCGCAGCCGTGCAGCGCCAAGGGCGACACGAAGACGCTGAAGGTCCGCCCGGGCAAGCCCGTGCAGATCTCGGTGCCCGGCGAGGTCGCGGACGCGCCGTGGCAGATCGTCTACGAGTACGTGACCCCGCAGGGCGAGTTCAAGCAGAGCGACCCGATCCCGTTCACCTCGCTGGACCGCTACGCCTACACGGTCACGCCGCCGACGCCCGCGGACCGCATCTCGGCGGTCGACGTGCAGCGCTACACCGCCGTGCTGAACTCGAACACCGGCGAATCGGGCCTGCTGCCCAGCGACGTGTGGGGTCTCCGGCTGGAGGCCTAGGGATCGATGTCCCGGGCCACCGCGCGCATGATCTCGCCGATCTGCTTGGTGTGCTTGCGGTCCGGGTAGCGGTTGCGCCGCAGGTCCGGCTGCACCTTCAGCTCGAGGAGCTTGATCATGTCCTCGATCAGGCCGTGCAGTTCCTCCGCGGGGCGACGGCGCGCCTCGACGACGGACGGCGGCGCGTCGATCAGCCGGACGGAGAGCGCCTGCGGCCCGCGGCGGCCGTCGGCGACGCCGAACTCGAGCCGCTGCCCGGCCTTGAGCCCCTCGACGCCCTGCGGCAGCGCGGCCTTGCGAATGTAGACGTCGGCGCCACCGTCATCCTGCGTGACGAACCCGAAGCCCTTCTCCGCGTCGTACCACTTGACCTTGCCGGTCGGCACTTCCCTCACCAGTCCTTCTGCTGTCCGCTCACGACGAACGCGCCCGGGGGCGTACCCAGGGCGCGCTCCTGAAAGGGTATCCCGCCACCTGCCCCGGAGAGAAGTCGATACTCCGCCGTTCGGTACGGATCCGGCTCCAGCCGCGGCCGATGGCGCTCGTACCAGCGGTTTCTCGCCGCTGGGGGTCGGCCTGCTTCCAGCCGGATCGATACCGCCGGATACCCTCTCCGTCATGAGTAAGGCGACGAAGGAGGGCACCGTGTCCGCCCCCGGCAAACCGTTCCTGATGCGCCTCGGCATCGGCTTGTTCGGCATCGGCATGCTGGCCGTGCTCGCCGTGTTCATCATGTTCGCCGCCGGCCTGGAGAACCTGCCGATCTGGCTGTCCGTCGGCGCCGGCGTCGTCACCCCGCTGGGCCTGCTGCTCGGCCTGCTCGCGCTGGTCTTCGAGGCCAGGGGCAAGAAAAAGAGCTAGGGCACCACGCTCCCCGCGAAGGTCCGCTCGAACCAGTCCGGGAACTCCGTCAGCGAGTCGAACACC
Source organism: Amycolatopsis sp. NPDC005961 (assembly GCF_040629235.1). Taxonomy (NCBI): domain Bacteria; kingdom Bacillati; phylum Actinomycetota; class Actinomycetes; order Pseudonocardiales; family Pseudonocardiaceae; genus Amycolatopsis; species Amycolatopsis sp. NPDC005961. The sequence goes on from NZ_JBEXVF010000002.1 coordinate 114,860, forward strand.
ACCTCGGCGCCTTCGCTCAGCAAGAGCGTGCGGTCACACGGGCCCGTCGTGACGCCGACCGCGATTGCCTTGGCGGCCAGCGCGCCGCGGATGTCGCCGGCGTGATCTCCGACATACACGCGCGCGTCGTGCGCCAGGAGCGCCTCGGCCTTGCGCGTGGACCACAGCTCGCCGACGACCTCGTCGACCTCCAGGCCGAGCGCGTCGACGTGCAGCTGCGCGTTGGGCCCGTACTTGCCGGTGACGACCAGCGTGCGCCCGCCCGCCTCGCGTACGGCCCGCAGCGACTCGACCGCGCCCGGCAGCGCGACCGTGCTCGGCACGACCATGTCCGGGTAGAGCGCGCGGAACCGGTCGACGAGGCCGGGGATGCGTTCCTCGGGCGCCTCGAAGCCGCGCAGGATGTCGTCCAGCGGCGGGCCGAGGTTGGCCGCGAACGCGTCGCCGTCCAGCGGCAGGCCGGATTCGACGCCGAGCGCGTTCATCGCCGCGGCCATGCCCGGCCGCGCGTCGATCAGTGTCATGTCGAGGTCGAACCCCACTGTGATGCCCACACCAGCACCGTAGCCGGGACCACCGACAGATTTACACGTCACCTGATCATGTACAGCGTCTTGACAGCGGAGACATCTGTGTCAAGGTGAGGGTGTGACCAGCTTCACCGACCGGACGAAGGCGTCCCTCCGGGAATCCCTGCTCGACGCCGCCGCGGACCTGCTGCCGGAGGCCGGCTACGCGGGACTGCGGATGGCCGACGTGGCGGCCAAGGCCGGGGTGAGCAGGCAGACCGTCTACAACGAGTTCGGCAACAAGGCGGCGCTGACCCAGGCGGTGGCGCTGCGCACCGCGTCGGAGTTCCTCGACGGGATCCGGCAGCGCTTCGAGACGGCGGACGGGCTCCTTCCGGGCATCCACCACGCCGTCGTCTACACGATCGAGCACGCGCGGGAGAACCGCCTGGTCGCGGCGGCGCTCGGCACCGAAGCCGGCGAGGACCTGCTGCCCCTGCTCACGACCAGGGGCGAGCCGATCCTCAGCGCGGCCGCCGAGCTCGCCGCCGAGCAGTACCGCGAGCTCGAACCGGGCCTTTCGGCCGAATCCGCCGCGCTGCTCGCGGAGACCGCGGTGCGGCTTTCCCTGTCGCACCTGGTGCTCTCCACGCATTCGGCGGCGGAGGCGGCCGACGCCGTCACCGCCGTGCTGGCACCCGCCATCCGCCAATTCGTCCACAATGGAGTGAAACGATGACCGACACGCTCTCGGAACTGCGGACCGGTTTTTCCTCCCTGCGCAAGGGCGGCCTGAACTGGGACTCGTTCCCGTTGCGGCTGTTCGTCAAGGGCAACAAGAAGTTCTGGAACCCCGCCGACATCGACTTCAGCCACGAGCGCGAGGGCTGGGACACGCTGAACGACGAGCAGAAACGCAGCACGACGTACCTGGTCGCGCAGTTCATCGCCGGCGAAGAGGCCGTCACCGAGGACATCCAGCCGTTCATGCGGGCGATGTCGGCGACCGGCCGCTTCGGCGACGAGATGTACCTGACGCAGTTCTGCTTCGAAGAGGCGAAGCACACGGAAGTGTTCCGCCGCTGGATGGACGCGGTCGGGCTGACCGAGGACCTCCACCCGTACGTCGCGGAGAACCCGCACTACCGCAAGCTGTTCTACGAGGAACTACCGCAGTCGCTGCGGGCACTGGAGGACGATCCCAGCCCGCTCAACCAGATCCGCGCGAGCGTGACGTACAACCACGTGATCGAGGGCAGCCTCGCGCTGACGGGCTACTACTCGTGGCAGCTGATCTGCACCCAGAACGACATCCTGCCGGGCATGCAGGAACTGGTCCGCCGCATCGGCGACGACGAGCGCCGCCACATGGCGTGGGGCACGTTCACCTGCCGCCGCCACGTCGCGGCGGACGACTCGCTGTGGGACGCGGTCCAGCAGCGGATGGGCGAGCTGCTCCCGCACGCGCTCAACATGATCCAGTGGGTGCAGGACCAGTTCGAGGAAGTGCCGTTCGACAACGACCCGGAGGAGATCATCCGGTACGCGGCGGACCGGGCCCAGCGCCGGCTGGGCGCGATCGAGTCGGCGCGCGGGATGCCCGTGGAGCAGATCGACCTGGACTACTCGCCCGAACACCTCGAAGACACCTTCGGTGAAGAAGACGCGAAGGCGATCGCCGAGGCCGCGGCCGCGGTTTCCTGACGACGAGCCGTGCAGGGCCCATCGAGGGACTCGAAGTCCCTCGATGGGCCGTTCACGGACCGCTCACCAGTCCCAGCTGAGGATGATCATCTTCGCCCTCCCTTCGCACGATTGCGAAGGGAGAACGCCCGGACGTCTCGCGCGGTTTAAGCGTGCTTCGCGGACGCGGCGGCTTCGAGGCCCAGCAGCGTGATCGACTTCTCGCGCATCTCGACCTTGCGGACCTTGCCGGTCACCGTCATCGGGAACTCCTCGACGACGTGCACGTACCGCGGGATCTTGTAGCGCGCCAGCTTGCCTTCGCAGAACTCGCGCACCTTCTCCGGCGTCAGCGGCTCCGCGCCTTCGCGCATCCGGACCCAGGCCATCAGCTCTTCGCCGTACTTCTCGTCCGGGACGCCGATGACCTGCGCGTCGAGGATGTCCGGGTGTGTGTAGAGGAACTCCTCGATCTCCCGCGGGTACAGGTTTTCGCCGCCGCGGATGACCATGTCCTTGATGCGGCCGGTGATGTTGAGGTAGCTGTCGGCGTCCATGACGGCCAGGTCGCCGGTGTGCATCCAGCGGGCCGCGTCGATCGCCTCCGCCGTCTTGTCCGCCTGTTCCCAGTACCCGAGCATCACCGAGTACCCGCGCGTGCACAGCTCGCCCGGCTCGCCGCGCGGCACCGTCAGCCCGGTTTCCGGGTCGACGACCTTGACCTCCAGGTGCGGCCCGACCCGCCCGACGGTCGACACGCGACGCTCGATCGAGTCGTCCGCGCGGGTCTGCGTCGACACCGGCGACGTCTCGGTCATGCCATAGCAGATGGACACCTCGGCCATCCCCATCCGGTCGATGACCTGCTTCATCACCTCGACCGGGCAGGGCGAGCCCGCCATGATCCCGGTCCGCAGCGACGACAGGTCGAAGCTCGCGAAGTCCGGGTGGTTCAGCTCGGCAATGAACATCGTCGGCACGCCGTAGAGCGAGGTGCACTGCTCAGCGGCGACGGCTTCGAGCGTCGCCTTCGGGTCGAACGCCGGCGCCGGGATCACCATGCAGGAACCGTGGGTGGTGCACGCGAGGTTGCCCATCACCATGCCGAAGCAGTGGTAGAAGGGCACCGGGATGCACACCTTGTCCTGCTCGGTGTAGTTGCAGAGCTCGCCGACGAAGTAGCCGTTGTTGAGGATGTTGTGGTGGCTGAGGGTGGCGCCCTTGGGGAAGCCCGTCGTGCCCGAGGTGTACTGGATGTTGATCGGGTCATCGGCGGAGAGGGCGGCTTGGAGCTCGGTCAGCGACGACGGATCGCCCTGCCAGCCGGCGTCCATCAGCGCCTGCCAGCTCGCGCTGCCGAGGATCACGACGTGGTTCAGCGCGGCGCACTTTTCGCGGACCTCGTCGACCATCGCGGGGTAGTCGGAGGTCTTGAACTTGTCGGAGGCGACCACCAGCTTCACGCCGGCCTGGTTGAGCACGTACTCGAGCTCGTGCGACCGGTAGGCGGGGTTGATGTTGACGAGGATGGCGCCGATCTTGGCGGTCGCGTACTGCAGGAACGTCCATTCCGCCCGGTTCGGCGACCAGATCCCGACCCGGTCGCCCTTCCCGATGCCCTGCGCGACGAGTCCGAGCGCGAGCGCGTTCACCTCGGCGGCCAGTTCCCGGTAGGTCCACCGCCGTCCGGCGGTCCGATCGACGAGGGCATCACGATCGGGGTGCGCCGCCACCGTCCGGTCGAAGTTGTCGCCGATGGTGTCCCCGAGCAGCGGAACCTCGGAGATCCCCGAGGCATAGCTCGGCAGTGCGGGCGCGTCAGGCATGGTGCCTCCCGTAGACGTCTTCGTCGGGCGACCCGAGTCTAGGAAGCGAACCCGCCGGTCGCGACTGCTCGGGGCCGTTCCGTGATCGAAGCGCTGGTAATGTCCGGGCGGGATTCGAGGGGGCGATCGATGGCCGGCCAGGGGTTTCGCGATGAGCTGACCCAGTTGCTGCAGGCTCGGTACCCGCTGCTGGTCGTCGAGACGCACGAAGAGCAGCGCGTCGTGCGGGAGATCCGCGCCGTCGCCGAAGACCAGACCCGGCTTCGCACGCCTCGGCGCGTCTACGTCTGGTCGTCCACCACCGGGCTCGCCCCCGCCGGCGGGCCGCCGATCTCCGAGACGCGGGCCGCGTCCGCCGCGCTCGAGCGTGTCTACGGCTGGGGCGAACCCGCCGTCTTCGTCTTCGCCGACCTGCACCCCCAGCTCGTCTCCGAGGGCGGCCACCGCCCCGATCCCGAAGTCGTGCGCCGGCTGCGGGAGCTCGCGGCCGCTTTCAAGACGCGGCCGGTTCCGCTCAGCCTGATCCTCGTTTCGCCCTCGCTGCCCGTGCCGCCCGAGCTGGAGCACGACGCCACCGTCGTCGACTTCCCGCTGCCCGACCAGCGCCAGATCGGCGAGCTGCTCGACGGCATGGTCGCCGCGCACCGGCAGAACGTGCGGATCAGCATCGACCGGGACGACCGGGACATGATCGTCGCCGCCGCGCGCGGCCTCACGCTGCCCGAAGCCGAGAACGCGTTCGCCAGGGCGCTCGTCGAAGGTGGCGGCCTCGACCCCAGCGACCTCGAGCTGATCCTCGCCGAGAAGCGCCAGGCCGTCCGCCGGTCCGGGATGCTCGACATCGTCCCCGCGGAAACCAGCTTCGACGCCGTCGGCGGCCTCGACCGGCTCAAGCGGTGGCTCACCAAGCGCACCGGCACCTGGACGCCCGCCGCGTCCGCGTACAACCTCGCGGCGCCGAAGGGCCTGCTGCTCACCGGCGTCCCCGGCTGCGGCAAGAGCCTGTCCGCGGTGTGCGTCGCGAACATGTGGCGGCTGCCGCTGCTGCGCCTGGACCTCGGCCGCGTCTTCGCCGGCCTGGTCGGCTCCAGCGAGAAGAACATCCGCACGGTCATCCGCACCGCGGAGGGCATCGCGCCGTGCGTGCTGTGGGTCGACGAGATCGAGAAGGGCCTCGCCGGCGCAGGCGGCGGTGGCGACGGCGGCACCGCGCGGCGCGTCTTCGGCACCTTCCTCTCGTGGATGCAGGAGAAGACGGCGCCGGTGTTCGTGATGGCCACCGCGAACCAGGTCGGCTCGCTGCCGCCGGAGTTCCTCCGCAAGGGCCGCTTCGACGAGATCTTCTTCGTCGACCTGCCCTCCGCGCCCGAGCGCGTCGCGATCTGGCGGATCCACCTGCGCCGTCGCGTCACGGACGACTTCGTCGCCAGCGAACTCCGGCTGGACGACGCGCTGTTCACCGAGCTCGCCGACGTCAGCGCGGGCTACAGCGGCGCCGAGATCGAGCAGGCCGTGCTGGCCGGCCTGGTCGACGCCTTCGCCGAGAAGCGGCCGCTGCGCCGCGAAGACCTCGTGCGGGCGGTCAAGTCGACCGTGCCGCTGTCGGTCACCCAGGCCGACGAAATCCTGGCCATCCGGAACTGGGCGGAGACCCGGGCCGTCGCGGCGACGGACACCTCTGGCGACATCGAGGTTCCCGTCGCACCGCCGCAGCCGGAGTCCCCGAGGGGGAGGACGATCGACGTATGACGCACCGCGTGACCGTCACCATCGGCAAGGACGGCTCGATCAGCGCCGAGACGCACGGCGTGACCGGGTCGAAGTGCCTCGACTACATCCCGCTGCTGGAGGACCTGCTCGGCGCGGAGACCGTGACGTCGGAGTTCACCGAGGACTACCGGCGGACATCGGCTTCCGCGGAGAACACCGCGTCGCAGCAGCAGTCGCAATGGAACTCCTGAACCTCCACCGGATCGTCGACGTCACCGCGGCCGAAGGCCCGGGACTGCGGTGCGCGGTGTGGACGCAGGGCTGTTCGGTGCGCTGCCCCGGCTGCTTCAACCCGCAGACGTGGACGACTCGCGGCGGTTTTCGGCCGGCGTGGCCGGACCTGGTGTCCCGGGTGCTGGCGATCGACGGCATCGAAGGCGTCACGCTGCTCGGCGGCGAGCCGTTCGACCAGCCGGAACCGTTGGGGGAGTTCGCGGCCGCGGTGCGGGCCGAAGGACTTTCGGTGATGACGTTCACCGGGCACGTCCTCGAGGAGCTGCCGCCGTCGAAGCTCCTGGACTCGACGGATCTGCTCGTGGACGGCCCTTTCCTGGCCGACCGGCCGGAGACCTCGCGGCCGTGGGTGGGCTCGGTGAACCAGCGGTTCCACTTCCTGACCGGCCGCTACGACGAGTCGATCTTCACCACCCCGAACCGCCTCGAACTCACGATCGCCCCGGACGGCGCGATCGAGCTGAACGGGTTCGCCACCACCGAAGTGCTCGAAGCGCTGCTCGAAGGGGACCGCCGATGAGTATCACGCTCAAGCTGCGCAGCGAAGCGCTGGCCCAGCTCAACGCCGCCACGATCGCCGCGCACACGCAGGCGCAGCCCGGCGTCGTCACCGTGCGGACCCGGATGCGCCACCGCGACCTGCTGGCCCGCGCGCTCACCGGGCTGCGGGCGCAGGTCACCGACGACGGCAGTTCCGTCGTCGCCGCGTGGGAAGGACGGCGGATCACGTTCGTCTACGGCCCCGAGGGCGTCCAGCTGGCGCACGTCGACGGGCCTGGCCTCGCCGAGGCCGAAGCCCAGCGGCTGGTCCTGTCGGTCGACGAGGCCTACGCCGCCCAGGTGCAGCAGGCGGTGCTCGCGCGGCTCAAGGAGCGCGCGGCGTCGAACGGCATGCGCGTCGAATCCGAGCGCGTCAACGCCGACCAGTCGATCAGCGTCACCCTGGCCGCCACGTCGTGACCGAGGTCAGGGTCGGGCTCATCGAGTTCGGCAAGGCGCTCAACGACTCGGTCGCCCTCCCCGGCCTCGGGGAGCTGCCCGGCGGCCAGGTGAGCCTCGGGCGCGCGGTCCGCGGCGCCCGCGCGCGGCTGAAGCGCGCCGACCGGATCCTGGCGGACAACCTGCGCCTCGGGATCATGGTGCGGAAGAAGTTCTTCTCCAGCGACGTCGAGCCGGTGACCGACGCCGGGTTCCTCAAGGACGTCTTCGTCGCGGTGGGGCGACGCGACCTCGGGAATGGCGACGCGCTGGAGCTGTACACCGATGACACCGTCGGACCCGACATGAGCCGTCAGGACGGTGTGGCGCAGGTCGTCGCGCCGGCTTACGACGAGCTCACCGGGTTCCGCGTGCAGGTGCTCGTCCGGGACGGTGTCCTGCGCTTCGGAGCGTTGACGGCGTTCTCGCGCGGCGGCCAGCCGATGCGGGTGCTCGGGCTGTTCGGCCCCGGACCGGTGGACGAACTGCCGGCGGGCCGGCCGGGCACGGTGCTGCTCGGCTTCCAGTGCGACGTGCCGCCCCTGGCGGGCGACACGCTGACCGCGTTCGACGAGCCGTCGCACGACCACTTCGAGCGGCGCGAAGGCGTCGCGGTCGTGCACGGCCTGAACGACCTGGGCAACGGTTCGGTGGTCGCGGCGGTCGAAGTCCCGGAGGGGCGCGGGTCGGTGTTCACGGTGGGCACGCGGGCGCGGGTGCTGCGACCGGCGGGAACGACGTTCAACGAGCGGAGCACGGTCGTCGCCTCGGACCTGCGGATCCTGTCGCTGGCCCGGGGCGGGGTGGCCGTGCGGACGAACGGCGGGGTGCGGACGTTCACCGTCGGGCTGGCGTTCCGGGACCTGCGGCAGAACGACGTGATCGAGGCTTATGTCCCGGCCGACGCGGTTCCGTTGGCGCCTCCGCCTGTTGTTGCTGTGTCTGTTCCGTTGGTGGACGTCAACGCGGCTTCGGGGCCGGAGCTGGCTCAGCTGCTTTCGCCGGAGCAGGTGGCCAAGGCACTGGAGCTGCGGCAGCGCCAGGGCGGGTTCCCGGACGTGGAGGCGTTCGGCGTCGCGATCGGGTTGCAGCCGCACGAAATCGTCCGCTTGCGCAAACGGGCGACGGCCGGTCGGGTGGCGTTGCGCGAGACCGGCGTGCGGCAGCTCGACATCTGAGCGCGGGGTGGCCGTTCCGCTACGCTCGGGGACGTGCCGGAGGAATTTTCACTGGGCCTGGCTGAGGTCGACACGGCGGTCCGGCGTACCGGTCTTCCGGCGAACTGGCACCCGTTCGAGATCCGCAGCCCCGGCCGCACGCTCGCGGAGAACGAGCGCATCGCGGCGGCTTCGTGGGACGCCATGCGGGCCCGGGGCCTGGCCGGTCCGGACAAGCTGGACATCGAGGTGGAGCAGACGGTCCGGGCGTGGACCCAGCCGGACGTGCTGATCATCGTCCGCGCGGTGGAGGAGGGCCGCCAGGTCTTCTACCGCGCGGCCGTCGGCCACGGCCTCGGGGTGTTTTCGGAGCTGGTGGGCGAAGAGATCCTGTTCGCCCAGACCCGCCCCGACCGGCTGGCCGACCTGGTGGTCGGCATGCTCCCGGCGTACCGCCCGGTACCCCTGGCCGAGCTGACGTTCATCGAGCCGGGCAACCGCCGCGACGCGGACGCGGCGACGGAGTTCTCGTCGTGGCCCCTGCACCGGTACGGGACGTTCGAGCTGTCGATCCGCGCTTCGGGGGCGTTGAAGCCGGCGGGAACGGTGACGTTCGTGGACAACGCGGGCGGGCGGTTCCTGATGTTCAGCGAGGCCTTGCCGGGCGGCGAGACCCGGGTGACGTTCACCCCATCGGATGGTTCTCACCTGCGCACGTGGCTGGCGGAGGGTGGCCGGAACCACTGACGCGGCCGGTTCGTCACTAGTACAGTGCGGGAGGACCACGCAGGGTGGTGTTGACGGCTGGGAGGGCGTCATGGGCGGATCGCAGTTCGGCGCGCCGGGATCGTTCACGCCGCCGGCCGGTGAAGGGGACGCGGGGTCGAACTTCCTCTCGGGCATCGTCGCCGGACCGACGGACACCGAGGCCGCGCAGAAGGTCAGCACCGGCGGCAGCAACCTGAAGGCCCTCGCCGAGGGTGGCCAGTTCGCGGTGAACGAGCAAGGGTTCCAGGCCTACATCAAAGCTTGTGACTTCTTCATCGACGGCTACGACAAGATGCTCCGCGACGTGCGAGTCCTCGCCGGCGCGGCCCGCATGGGCGGCAGCACCTACGCCCAGGCCGTGGCCCAGTTCAACGCGACGGTGGCCGATGGCGACCCGGAGGCGTTGATCCCCAACCTCCTCCTCATGAAACGCGGGGTCGAAGACGCGCGTGAGGCGATGGTGATCGCGCGGAAGAACTACCGCGAAACCGAAGACGCCCACACCGTGGCATTCACCGCGCTGAACAAGAATCTGCAGGGGCAGTGATCTCTCAACGCATCCCTCTTTTCCTGGCCGCCGTCGCCTGCATGACGGTGGTCTTGGCCGCGTGCACAAGCCAGGTGGGCGGTCAGGCGAACCCCAGCTCGACCGTCGGGGGAACGGATACGTCCGGCACCCCGGCACCGTCCGGCGATCCGGATAATCCCTTCGCTTCCATGAATCCGTGCTCACTTCTCGACCAGGCTCTCGCCGGTCAGGGCTTTCCGGCGGCGGTTCCGACCGTCGCCGACGCGAAGGAGAGCTGCGCCGCCAACAAGCCGCGCGCGGGCGACGTGAGCCCGGTGGACCTCGCGCTCTCGCTTCAACCCGGCCGCGGCTACAAGAACAACGTCGGCAATCCGAGTCAAGCGAGTGAGGGAACGGTCCACGATCGCGCGGCGGTCGAGGAACGCGAACCGCAGCACTCCCCTGGACAGTGCGGCATTTGGCTGGAAGTGAAACCGGCGTCCCGAGCCCTGGTCCTGGTGACCTCGGGATCGGACACAGCGAACGCCTGCAAGCTCGTCGAAGGATTCGCGGAGAAGATCGAACCCCTGCTGCCGAAGAACTGATACGGAGTCCAGCCATGAGTCAGCCGCACCGGGCGCAGCATCGCCAGTCCGAGGGTGACTACTACGCGGAAACCGCCCAGAAGACCCAAGGTCACGGCGCCGACGGCCAGCGCGTCACGCAGCAGGCCGCTTCGGACTATTCGGTGGCCCAGGGAAAGCTCTTGCAGGAAGGGCAAACCCTGCGTGGCGGCGCACCTCAGCCCGGCGAGAACTACGCGAACCAGCCGCACGAAGTGCTCTATGACATGGTCCACAAGAACCTGGACCTCGAGGACCTCAACGACCGCAGCCGCGTAGCGAACGTCTATGGCAACTGGCTCGCCGACGCCTCCAACCAGTTCCGCGATGCAGCCACCGCAGCAGGCGGCTCATGGCAAGGCCCAGCAGCAGACCAGGCCAACGGCTTCTTCCAAAGCACCGCTGGCCACACCGAACAAACCGGCAACGCGATGCAACTCGCCTCGAACCACTACTCCCAGCAATCCGCGGCCGCTCACTACGCCAAGACCAACATGCCCGAGCCGACCGGCTTCAACCAGCAAGCCGAGCTCGACAAGGCCAAGCAGCAGTACAACTCCGGCGATCTCATCGGCATGAGCGGCACCATGGCCGGCATCCAGGCCAAGCAACAGCAAGCCGACGCCGCGCACCAGCAGGCCGTTCAAGTTCTGCAGAACCTCGACGGCACCTACCACGAGACCGCCAGCTCCCAGCCCACCTATGCGCCGCCGCCGCAGCTTGGTGGGGGGAACGACTCCACCTCCGTCTCCGGCTTCCACGGCACCAGCAGCACCTCCTTCACCGGCACCCCCACCGTCGGCGGCACCGGCCCCGGCGGCACGAGCGGGAGCTTCGTCCCCGGGGGAACCAGTGGCGGCATCACTCCGCCCGGCGTGACACCGCCGGGCACCACGCCGCCGAACTTCGTGCAGCCCGGGGTCACCAGCGGGACCGGGAACTTCGGGGGCGGCAACACCGGCCTCCGCGGCGGTCCCGCCCCGAGTGCCTTCCCCAGGATGACCCCGGACGGCCTCGCCATGCCCGGAACGGCCGGCGGCGGCGGGACCGGCGGCGGCGACATCACCCGCGGCAAGTCCGGCGCCGGACGCGCCGGGAGTGGGTTCGCCGGGTCTCGGGTGTCCGGTGGTGGGTACACCGGTGACCCGAAGGAAGCCCCCGGCGAAGGCAAAGCGGGCAAGACCGGCGGAAAAGCGCCGGGTGAGCGGCTCGAACGCGGTGCCACCGCCGCCGCGGCCGCGAAAGGCAAGGGCGGCGCCGGCGCAGCGGGCGCGGCCGGGGCCGGCAAGAAGAAGGACGACGACAAAGAGCACAAGAACAAGTACGCGATCGACGAGGACGCCTTCGACCTCAAGCCCGAACGCGGCCCGGACGGCGAAAAGATCGTCAAGCCCACCATCGGGGAGTAGTAAGGGACATCCCCGGGATCTCCCGGAGAAATGATCAACACACCCAGGTCGCGGGCTACATTGGGAGCATGCGCTTCTTCGTCGTCGACGCCTTCACCGACCAGGCCTTCGCCGGGAACTCCGCGGGCGTCGTCCTCTTGGACGAGCCCGCCGACCCCACCTGGATGCAAGCCGTCGCCGCCGAGATGAAGCACGCCGAGACCGCCTTCGTCGTCACGAACTCCGACGGCCCGAAGTCGCTCCGGTGGTTCACCCCCGCCGTCGAGGTCGCGCTGTGCGGGCACGCCACCGTCGCCGTCACCCACGTCCTCGGCGGCGAGCAGACCTACACCACGAAGAGCGGTGAGCTGCGCGCCAGGGCCGACGGCGACTGGGTCGAGCTGGACTTCCCGTCGGACCCGCCAACGCCCACCGACGACGATCTGTCCGAGATCCTCCCCGGCGTCGAGATCGAGTACGTCGGCCGCGGCGTCGAGAACCTCTTCGCCGTCCTCCCCGACGCCGAGACGGTCAAGAAACTCGAACCCGACCTGGCGAAACTCAAGACGACCTGGACCGGCCGCCTGCTGGTCACCGCGAAGGGCGACGACTACGTCAGCCGCTTCTTCGCCCCCGGCGTCGGCATCGACGAAGACCCGGTCACCGGCTCGGCGCACTGCATCCTGTCGCCCTACTGGTCCGAAAAGCTCCAGAAGAAAGAACTCACCGGACATCAGATTTCGGCGCGCGGCGGGGTCGTCCGGACCCGTCAGGACGGCGACCGCGTCCACCTCGCCGGCCAAGCCGTCACCATCGTGAGTGGGGAGCTGCACGTCTGATGCGCACGCTGCTGAACATCATCTGGCTCGTCCTGTGCGGCTTCTGGATGGCACTGGGCTACCTGCTCGCGGGCGTGATCTGCTGCGTCCTGATCGTCACGATCCCGTTCGGGCTCGCGTCGTTCCGGATCGCGAACTACGCGCTGTGGCCGTTCGGCCGCACGGTGGTGGACCGCCGCGACGCGGGCGCCGCTTCCTTCCTCGGCAACGTCATCTGGTTCATCTTCGCCGGGCTCTGGCTGGCCATCGGGCACGTGTTCACGGGCATCGCGCTGTGCATCACGATCATCGGCATCCCGCTGGGCGTGGCGAACTTCAAGATGATCCCGGTGTCCCTGATGCCGCTCGGCAAGGAGATCGTCGAGATCCCCTAGGACTCCGGCTCGTACGGCAGCTCCACCACCAGGCACGGCCCGCCGACGAACAGGCCGCCGTCGACGCCGAGGGCTTTCCCGCCCGCGTACAGGAACGGCCCCTCGATCTGCGTGGGGTGGATCCCGAGCTGGTCCGCGATGACGCTGTGCCCGTGCACGATCCGGGACCCGCCCAGCGCGTCCATCAGCTTCTGGGCGTTCTCCTCGCCGTCCGGGCCGCGGAACGCGTAGCGCGTCGTCATGCGGCGCCACACGTCCCACCACGCCTCGATGTCGGAGCCCGTCAGGATCTCCGTCGCCGCCGCGTTGATCTCCTCGACCGTGGACCCCCAGTCCAGGTACTCCAGAGTGTCGGAGTGCAACAGCAGGTGATCGGCCGCCACCGCCGCCAGCGGGCGGGCCGCCAGCCACTCGATGTGCTCGGGCGTCAGCCGGTCCTGGTCCGACAGGAGGCCGCCGTTGATCTCCCAGCTGCGGGCGAAGCTGCGCGGGCCGAAGTCGGACGGCACCGGCTCGTCGCCGAAGTGGTACATCCCCAGTGCCAGGATCTCGTGGTTGCCCAGCAGCGTCTGGACCTGGCCGCCGGCTTCGGCGGCCTGCTCCTCCAGCCGCATGACCAGGTCGATCGCGCCGACGCCGTCCGGGCCCCGGTCGACGAAGTCGCCGAGGAACCACAGCTGGTCCTCTTCCCCCGACCAGTTGTCTTCGTCGTCGACCAGGCCTTCGGCGCGTAGTGCCTCGGCCAGTTCGTCACGGTGGCCGTGCACGTCGCCCACAACGTAGGTGGACTTGCTCATCCGGTGACGATAAGCCCTCCGGCCACCCAGCCCACCGTCAGCCTTCGCCGAACGGGTTGCCGGTTCGCCCGATCAGGTCGGCGATCGAGTCGAGGACCAGCGTGGGCCGGTACGGATAGCGTTCGGCCGACTCCCGGGTGGAGATGCCGGTGAGCACCAGGATGGTCTGCAGCCCGGCCTCGATGCCCGAGTGCACGTCGGTGTCCATCCGGTCGCCGATCATCAGCGTCGACTCCGAGTGCGCACCCAACCGGCGCAACGCCGAGCGCATCATCAGCGGGTTCGGCTTGCCGACGTAGTACGGCGAGCGCCCGGTGGCCTTCTCGATCAGCGCCGCGACGGACCCGGTGGCGGGCATCGAGCCCTCGACGCTCGGGCCGGTCGCGTCCGGGTTGGTCGCGATGAACTTCGCGCCGCCCTCGATCAGCCGGATCGCGCGCGTGATCGCGCTGAAGCTGTACGTGCGGGTCTCGCCCAGCACGACGTAGTCCGGGTCGCGCTCGGTGAGCACGTAACCGACCTCGTGCAGCGCCGTCGTGAGGCCCGCTTCGCCGATGACGTACGCCGAGCCGTTCGGACGCTGCGACGAGAGGAACTTCGCGGTCGCGAGCGCCGACGTCCAGATCGACTCCTCCGGGATGTCGAGCCCGGTGCGTTCCAGCCGGGCCCGCAGGTCACGCGGGGTGTAGATCGAGTTGTTCGTCAGCACCAGGAAGTCGATGCCGTTCGCCTTCAGCTCGGCGAGGAACTCGTCGGCCCCGGGGACGAGGTGCTCCTCCTTGACCAGGACGCCGTCCATGTCGGAGAGATACGTCCACCGGCGTTCGTTCATGCGCGGAACCTATCACGCGCGCGAGGCACCTGCGGCCCACGACGAAAACGGCTACAGTGGGAATTGCCGGTATCGCGAGGGGAGTCGCGTGCTCGGCCACCGAGGGGGTTCGGGGGAATTCTTTTCGACGTCACCGGCGTAATCGCCGGGGCGCAATTCGTCCTGCCCCCGAACATGGAGGGGGAAACCGCATGACCGAAATCATCGAGCGTCCGGCCACGGCCGAAGCCGTCACCGGGCCGAACTGGGGACTCACCAAGTTCCTCGACGCGCTACCGGTTCCACCGGTGCTCCGGCCCCGCGGCCGGGAGACGATCACCATTCCGATGGTGACCAAGAAGCAGCGGCTGCACTCGCAATTGCCCGAAAGTACCTTGTGGACCTATGCGGGTCATTTCCCGGGTCCGACGATCGAAGTGCGCAGCGGTAAGCAGCTGCGGATTTCGTGGTCGAACGAAATCGACGGCGAGTTTCCGTTGGTCGCCGTTCAGGGCCCGGTGACGGACGCGCCGACCAGCCGCCCCGGCCGCGAGCTGGACCGGCCCGGCTACTCGATCGTCGAGGGCGTCGCCGACCTGCCGGCGTGGACCGTCGTGCACCTCCACGGCGCGCGCACCAACGCGGGCAACGACGGCTGGGCGCACAACGCGGGCCTCAAGGGCACGTCCCAGCTGGCCGAGTACCAGAACCGCCAGCAGGCGATGCCCCTCTGGTACCACGACCACGCGATGGCGATCACGCGTTTCAACGTCCACACCGGCCTGGCCGGGATGTACCTGATCCGCGACGACGAGGAAGACGCGCTCGAGCTGCCCCACGGCGACCGAGAGATCCCGCTGATCATCACCGACCGCAACCTCGACACCGACCCGGCGACCGGCGCGCTCACCGGGCAGCTGCTGTTCAAGTTCCCGTACGTCCCGAACGGCCCGATGATCCCGTTCTCCGGGCCGTTCAGCCTGGTCAACGGCGTGATCTGGCCGCACCTGGACGTCGACGCGAAGTGGTACCGCTTCCGGCTGCTCAACGCGGCCAACTCGCGGTTCTTCACGCTCAACCTGGTCGACGAGAACAACACCCCGGTGAACGACGCCGTCCGCCTGATCGGCACCGACGGCGGCCTGCTGCCCGCTCCCGCGCAGCTGCCCGCCAACGGCCTGACCGTCGCCCCCGCCGAGCGCTTCGACGTCCTGATCGACTTCAGCCGCTTCAAGGGGCAGAAGCTCAGGCTGCGCAACGCCGACCCGCGGCTGGGCGGGATCGAGCCGGACCTCATGGAGTTCCGGGTCGACGGCCGCGCGAAGCACGACTCCTTCACGCTGCCGGAGAAGGTCTCGACGTCCTACACGCGGCTGGTGCACGGCTCGACGCTGCCGGAGGACCACGACCACGTCTGGGTCGCGCTGCTGCTCAACGCGGAGGGCCACCCGGAGATGTGGGACCTCGAGCAGGTCGACGCGGACCCGGGCGGCGCGGGGATCATCCAGGTCCAGGACCCGGCCGGCGGGCTGAAGACGTTCCGGATGATCGGACGGCTCTTCGACGACACGACCGGCATCTTCATCGACCACGACCGGTGTGCGGTGTGGAACCTCGTGCACGTCGCCAACGGCGGCCCGGCGCACCCGGTCCACATCCACCTGACGGAGTTCCAGGCGCTGTTCCGGCGGAAGTTCACCACGACGTTCGACCAGGCGACCGAGCGGACGACGGCGCCGATCGGCGGCTTCACCGACGTCCCGCTGGAGAAGTACGAGGAGGGCTGGAAGGACACGATCATCGTGAACCCGGGCCAGTGGGTGAGCGTGGCCGGGCGGTTCGGCGGTGGCACCGGCGAGTTCATGTACCACTGCCACATCCTCGACCACGAGGACGAAGGCATGATGCGGCCGTTCGTCGTCCACCCGCCCGAGGTGGCGAAGTTCCACGTCCACCCGGGCGGTGGCCACCACCACGACGGCTGAGCCCCGTCGGGCTAGGAGGCCGCGGCCGGGTGCACCACCACGGTCGCGGCCTTCACCGACAGCGTCACCGCCGAGCCGGGCTCCAGCGCGAGCTCGGCCACGGCGGCCGGGGTGAGGTCGGCGGTCAGGCCGTGCGCCCAGCCATCTCCCTCGGTGCGGACGCGGATCACCGGCCCGTGCGGCTCCAGGGCCGCGACGACGGCGTCGGCCGTGTTGCGCGGACTGCCGCGGTGGTCACCGTCGTGCGGGTAGACCGCGACGGCGTTCGGCGGGAACACCGCCACCGCGGGCTCCCCCAGCACGACATCGGCTGCCGGGATCCCGCTCACGATCGAGCCGGACGTCGTCCGCAAGCCGTCGTCGACCGCCGTGCCCGCGACCAGGTTGAGGCCGGCGATCCGCGCGGTGAACGCCGTCCTCGGGGCCGAAAGCACTTCGCGGGTCGGTCCGCGTTCGACGATCCGTCCGCCGTTCATCACCGCGACGTGGTCGGCGAGGGCCAGCGCGTCCAGTGGGTCGTGCGTGACGAGCACGGTCGTCGGCCCGGTCTTGAGGACGCGCCGCAGCAAGCCGCGGATCGCCGGTGCGGCGTCGACGTCGAGGGCGGCGAACGGCTCGTCGAGCAGCAGCAGGTCCGGCTCGGCGGCGAGCGCCCTGGCGATCGCGACGCGCTGGGCCTGGCCGCCGGACAGCTGGCCGGGCCGGCGGTCGGCGAGCGCGACGGCGTCCACTTCGGCCAGCCAGTAGAAGGCGCGCTCCCGCGCGGCGCGGCGGCCGGCGCCGGTCGAACGCGGCGAGAACGCGACGTTGTCGGCCGCGGACAGGTGCGGGAAGAGCAGGGCGTCCTGGGAGAGCAGGCCGATCCCCCGGCGGTGCGGGGCCACGCCGGCTAGGGCGCGCCCCGCCACGGTGATCTCCGCCGACGTCGGCGTGATCAGCCCGGAGAGGCAGCCCAGCACCGTCGACTTGCCGGAGCCGTTCGGGCCGAGCAGCGCCAGCACCGAGCCGGCGGGGACGTCGAAGCCGACGTCCAGCGAGAACGAGCCGCGGACGGCTTCGATCCGGGCGGTCAGGCTCACCGCAGGCCGCCTTCCCACGATCGCGGGCGCGCGACGGCGATGACGACGACGGCCACGACGATGAGCAGCAAGGAGAGTGCGACGGCGCTGTCGATGTCCACTTCGGCCTGCGTGTAGACCTCGAGCGGCAGCGTGCGCGTGACGTCTTCGAGGCTGCCGGCGAAGGTGATCGTCGCGCCGAACTCGCCGAGCGCGCGAGCGAAACTGAGGACGACGCCGGAGCCGAGCGCGGGCAGCAGCAGCGGCAGCGTCACGCGCCGGAAGACCGTCCACGGGCGCGCGCCCAGCGTCGCGGCGACCTGCTCGTAGCGGTCGCCGGACCCGCGCAGCGCGCCTTCGAGGCTGACCACGAGGAACGGCATCGCGACGAACGTCTGCGCGATGACCACCGCGGTCGTGGTGAACGGGACGGACTCCCCGGTCAGCGCGGTGATCAAGGCGCCGAGGAAGCCCTTGCGGCCGAGGAGGTAGAGGAGGGCGAGGCCGCCGACGACCGGCGGCAGCACCAGCGGCAGCAGCACGATCGAGCGCAGCAGCCGGACCCCGCGGAACCGGGCGCGCGCGAGGACGACGGCCAGCGGGACGCCGAGTACCACGCAGGCCGAGGTAGACAAAGCGGCCGTGATGAGCGACAGCCGCAGCGCGTGCCACGACGACGGCGTGGCGACCAGCGACGGCAGCCGCGTCAGGTCCGAGCGGACCAGCAGCCCGACGACCGGCAGCACGACCAACGCCAGCGCGAGGGTGGCCGGGATGCCCAGGACCCACGGGACGCGCGAACGGCCGGCCGGGACGGATCCCGGCCGGCCGCTCGAGGGACGCTTACTGCGCAGGGCCGAACCCGACCTTGCTCAGTTCGGCCTTGCCCTCGGCGCCGAGGACGAAGTCGTCGAACTCCTTGGCCAGCGCGCCCTGACCGCCCTTGACCACGGCGATCGGGTAGGTGTTGATCGCGCCGCTCGCCTCGGGGAAGTCGACCTTGTCGACCTTGCCCGCGGCCGAGGTGGCGTCGGTGACGTAGACCAGGCCCGCGTCGGCGTCACCCGAGGCGACCTTGTTCAGGACCTGCTTGACGTCCTGCTCCTCGCTCTTCGGCTTGAGCGTGACGCCGGTCGCGGTCTCCACCTTCTTGGTGGCCGAGCCGCACGGCACCTGCGGGGCGCAGGTGATCACGGTCAGGCCGGCCTTGTTCAGGTCCGCGAAGGACTTGATGCCCTTGGGGTTGCCCGGCGCGACCGCGATGGCGAGCTTGTTGGTCGCGAAGACCGTCGGCTGGCCGTCGATCACGCCACCCTGGACGGCTTTGTCCATGTTGGCCTGGTCGGCCGAGGCGAAGACGTCGGCCTTCGCGCCGTTGGTCAGCTGCTGGACCAGGCCGGACGAGCCCGCGAAGCTGAACTTCACGGTGACGCCGGGGTGCTTGGCCTCGAACTGCTTGCCGAGTTCGGTGAACGACTCGGTGAGGGACGCGGCGGCGAACACGGTGAGCGTGCCGGAGCCGGCGTCACCGCTGCCCTTCGGCGCGGGCGCGCTGGCCGACGCGCCGCCGGTCTGCGTGCTGGGCTGGTCCGAGCTGCTGCAGGCGCCCGCGAACAGGGCCACAGCCGCCACGGCGAGAGCAAGCTTCTTCATCGACTTCCTTCCGGTGTTTCCACCACAACGGTGGTCGCTTTGACCACGGCGACCGCGAGCACCCCAGGCCGCAGGCCCAGCTCGCGGACGGCTTCGGTACTCATCAGGGACACCACCCGGTGCGCCCCGCACTGCAGTTCCAC
The DNA here is from genome assembly GCF_040629235.1 of Amycolatopsis sp. NPDC005961. Taxonomy (NCBI): domain Bacteria; kingdom Bacillati; phylum Actinomycetota; class Actinomycetes; order Pseudonocardiales; family Pseudonocardiaceae; genus Amycolatopsis; species Amycolatopsis sp. NPDC005961. Next base: position 133,964 of record NZ_JBEXVF010000002.1, read on the forward strand.
CTGGGCCATCACCTTGTCGGCGATGACCTCGGTGACCAGCCCGACGAACCGGTTGCGGGCGGAGCGGCCGACGGTGGAGGGGTCTTCGGGGCCGGAGGCCTGGGCGCGGGCGAAGCCCGCCAGCTGGGCGCCGTCGACGACCTTGCGCCCGGCGGCGTCGTCGGTCGCGGTCAGCTGCCCCGCGCGCACCCACCTCCGGACGGTGTCGTCACTGACGCCGAGCAGACGCGCGGCCTCGGACAACCGAAATTGCGGCATGCCGCAGACATTATCTCCGCAGTTGAGGAAAAGCTACGCGGGGCGGGAATTGTGCATGACTTCGGCGCGCAGCTGTTCGAGGATGACATTCTGATAACGCTCGATCGCTTTCCGCTCGGCCGGGGAGAACTGCGCGAGCGTCTCGCGGAGGTTGTCGAAGGCCGACTGGAAGAGGGGCGCGAAGCGGTCGGCGGCCCCCGGCACGACCTCGACGAGGACCTTGCGCCGGTCCTCGGGATCGCGGACCCGGCGGACCAGGCCGACCTTCTCCAGCCGGTCTATGACGCCGGTCACGGCGCCGGTGGACAGGCCCGTCAGCTCGGCGATCCGGCCCGCGGTCAACGGTCCGCCCGATTGGATGACCAGGTCGAACGTCTTGTGGTCGGTGCCGGACAGACCCATCCGCTCGGCGATCCGCGCGTGCCGCAGGACGGTGAACGTGCTGCCCGCGCGACCCAATTCCGCGAAGCGGAAGAGCTCCTCTTCGGTGACCGGGTAAGTCTTTTCCGTCACAGGCCCTCGTTAGTTCGGCAACTGAACCACTCACTCGGCAAAGGATCCTACTTGGCGCGACGGGATCGTGCGTTCCGGAGCTACTCTGTGCGTAATGACAGCAGTGGATCTCGGGTTTCCTCGCGTCCCCGGTACACGAGGGTCATCTCGCGTGCCCAGGCCCGAGAACCCGCAACTCATCGACACCTTCGGCCGGGTGGCCACCGATCTCCGGGTTTCCCTGACGGATCGGTGCAACCTGCGCTGCACCTACTGCATGCCCGCGGAGGGCCTCGACTGGATGCCGGGCGAGCAGGTGCTGACCGACGACGAACTGGTCCGGCTCATGCGGATCGCCGTCGAGCAGCTCGGCGTCACCGACATCCGGCTCACCGGCGGCGAACCGCTGCTGCGGCCCGGGCTCGAGGACATCATCGCGCGGGTCACGGCCTTGACGCCGCGCCCCCGGCTGTCCATGACCACCAACGGGATCGGGCTCGCGAAGCGCGCGGCCGGCCTCGCGGCGGCCGGGCTGAACCGGATCAACGTCTCGCTCGACACCGTCGACCCCGAGACGTTCGTGAAGATCACCCGCCGCGACCGGCTCTCCCACGTGGTCGCGGGCCTCGCGGCCGCGCGGGACGCGGGGATGACGCCAGTGAAGGTCAACGCCGTGCTGATCCGCGGGCTCAACGAGAACGAAGCCGTGCCGCTGCTGAAGTTCTGCCTCGCCGAGGGCTACCACCTGCGGTTCATCGAGCAGATGCCGCTGGACGCCCAGCACGGCTGGAACCGCGGCGAGATGATCACCGCGGCCGGGATCCTCGAGATGCTGGAGGCGGAGTTCACGCTGACGCCGTTCCCGGTCGCCCGGGGCGGCGCGCCGGCCGAGCGCTGGCTGGTCGACGGCGGGCCCGGTGACGTGGGCGTGATCGCGTCGGTGACCCGGCCGTTCTGCGCGGCGTGCGAGCGGACGCGGCTCACCGCGGACGGCGCGGTGCGCTCCTGCCTCTTCAGCAACGACGAGACGGATCTTCGCTCCCTCGCGCGCGCGGGCGCGCGCGATGAAGAGATTGCCGACGCCTGGCGCGCGACGATGTGGGGCAAGCTCGCGGGACACGAGATCAACGAAGCCGGGTTCGCGCAGCCGATCCGGCCGATGAGCGCGATCGGCGGCTGAGATGTCGACTTGGACCATCGTGGTGCGGTACTTCGCCTCGGCGCGGGCCGCGGCGGGCGAAGAAGAGGAGAAGGTGCAGCTGCCGGCCGGCGCGTCGGTCGGCGACGCCGTGGCCGAGCTGCGCCGGCTCCACCCGGACGGCCTCCCGCGGGTCCTGGACGCCGCCAGCTACCTGCTCGACGGCATCGCGGTGCGCGATCTCACCCGCCCGCTGCGGGACGCCGCGGAGCTGGACGTCCTCCCGCCCTTCGCCGGCGGCTGACCCGCCGTGCGCCAACGGTCGACACGCGTGATCCAGAGGTCGACACGCGTGATTGAAGAGTCGACACGGCGCCAGTGCCCCGGTTTGCCCGTGTCGACCCCCTGATCACGCGTGTCGACCTCCCAGACACGCGAGTCGACCGCTCAATCACGTGTGTCGTCCAGCCAGGTACGCGTGTCGTCCTCCTGGGGACGCGTGCCGTCCGTCTGAGTACTTGAGTTCGTCCTCTCTATATGTGCGCCGACCGTTCGGGTACGGCAGCCGACCGCTCGGCGAAGGCGTTTCCGGCTCCCCGGTGTGGCGCGTCACCGGATCCGGCTGTTCGCGAGAACTGATCCCGTCCCGCCGCGACGCCATCCGGTGACGGGTTTCGCCTGCTCCGTCGCGGTGCGTTGCCCCACTTCGGCACCGGCACCGGCCGGAGTCGCTCCAGGTGGGGGTTCAAACCCCCCGAAGGGGTGGGACCAATGTGACGCAAGGGGCTCCTGAGGCGCAGTTGTCAAGTCTGGCGCTCTCTCGCGAGCGGCCATAAGATGCGCGCTTCAATCGCGCGGAGGGCGTTGCGAATGGGCCATTCGCTGCGCAAAACACGTGATGCAAGCCTCACGATCCGTGTTTTATCTCGACTAGGAAACGGCCAGATAACGGCCCGCTGACCTGCGCAGATACCCACATCGACGGGGGTTGCGTGCTGTTACTGTGACGTAGGTCACGCCTCGAATAATTTCCGATCACGGCTCTCGTTACGTACCGTCGCTTTTCGGTTGGCCCCGACCAACCAGCACGACCGGGAATCCGTAGCGCCTAGCCCTGTCCGACGGATCCCCGGACCCATACCCCGAGCGAAAGCATTTCCGGACAGGGACGAGGGGACGAAGAAGACGCGCCGTGCGTCGGACTCGTCTGCCGGTCTGAGACGGCCGGCGCCAGGACCCCGATCCTGACCCTCAGCACAGGCTCGTAGGCGCAGGGAGCGAGATACATTCAGATGTCTTACCGAGGCAAGCACCGCAAGATGTCCGCTGCCACCCGCACCGTCGCTCGCGTCGCCATCGCGGGCATTGCGGTCGGCGCGCCCCTCGCTATCGCCGCGACCCCCGCGTCGGCGACCAACTGGGACGCCATCGCGCAGTGTGAGAGCAGCGGCAACTGGAGCACCAACACCGGCAACGGCTACTACGGCGGCCTGCAGTTCTCGCAGAGCACGTGGAAGGCCTACGGCGGCACCGGCAGCGCGGCCGGCGCTTCGCGCGACCAGCAGATCGCCGTCGCCGAGCGCGTCCTGCAGGGTCAGGGCATCGGTGCGTGGCCGGTCTGTGGCAAGAAGGGCGGCGGCTCGTCGGCCCCCAAGGCCACCCACAAGTCGACCACCAGCACCGCCAAGAAGTCGACCGCGCCGAAGAAGAGCACCGCCCCGAAGCAGGCGGCGGCTCCGGCGGCGACCGGTGTGGCCAGCTCGAACCCGGCCGGTGACTACACCGTCGTGGCGGGCGACACGCTGTCCAAGATCGCCAAGCAGTTCAACGTCGATGGCGGCTTCAAGAAGCTGCAGGACCTGAACGCGAAGTACATCCCGAACGCGGACCTGATCCTCGTCGGGCAGAAGATCGCCACCAAGTGACGATCGCGCAGTGATGCGTAGGTCCGGCCTGGTGCCGTGACATCACGAGCCCTCCACCGCCGATCCCCCGGGCGGTGGAGGGCTCGTGCGTTTGCGCTGTGGGCCTCCTGCCGCTCTTGCCCGCGCAAAGCGCTCTGAGCGGCTCTCAGCGCGCCCACGGGGCCGCCTGGGCCTCTGGCGGCCCGCAGAGCGTGCGGACCCTCTCAGCCGCCTTTGCCCGCCCCGGCGTCGCCGCCTTCCGGGTTACGGCGAGTTGACCCACTCGTCCGTGCCGTCGGTGAAGTGCTGGTGCTTCCAGATCGGCAGCCGCGCCTTCACCTCGTCCACCAGGTCCGAGCACGCCGAGAACGCCTGGCCGCGGTGCTCCGCCGCCACCGCGCACGCCAGCGCCACGTCCCCGATCGCCAGGTGACCGATGCGGTGGCTCACCGCCACCGCCCGGACGCCGGTCCAGCGCGCGGCCAGCTCCGCGACCACGTCCGCGATCACCTGGCCCGCGCTCGGGTGCCCCTCGTACGTCAGGTCGCGGACGCCCTTGCCGCCGTCGTGGTCGCGGACCACCCCGGCGAACGTCACCACCGCGCCCGCCGCGTCGTCCTCGACCAGGCGGGCGTGCTCCTCGACCGACAGCAGGTCCTCGGTCACCAGCGCCCGCGCGACGCGCACCTCAGGCTTTTCGGGGGTCCGGGTGGCGGGACGCGGGTGGTCGCCGCCGGCCAGCTGGTCGACCGCGTGGTCGAGGATGCCGTCGAGCACGCCCAGGCCGTCCTTCACGCCGCCGCTGGAGCCCGGGAGGTTCACGACCAGGGTCCGCCCGGTCACGCCCGCGACCCCGCGCGAGAGCACCGCCGTCGGCACCTTCGGCAGCCCGGCCGCGCGGATCGCGTCCGCGACGCCCGGCAGCTCGTGGTCCAGGAGCGCGCGCGTGACGTCCGGGGTGCGGTCGGTCGGCGAGATGCCGGTGCCGCCGGTGGTGAGCACCACGGCGACGCCGTCGGCCAGCGCGGCCCGCAGCGCGACGCCCACCGGGTCGCCGTCCTCGACGACGACCGGCGCCGGCACGTCGTACTCGCGCCCGGCCAGCCAGGCGACGATCACCGGGCCCGTCTTGTCCTCGTAGACGCCCTTCGCGGCGCGGTTGGACGCCACGATGACGCGTGCGGTGCGCTTCACGGCCGCTCCCAGGTCCCGGTCTTGCCGCCGTCCTTGCGGAGCAGGCGGACGTCGTCCAGCGTCGCGGCCGGGTCGACGGCCTTGATCATGTCGTGCAGCGTGAGCCCGGCGAGGGCCACGGCGGTCAGCGCCTCCATCTCGACGCCGGTGACGTCGGTGGTCTTCGCCGTCGCGCGGATCCCGACCTCGGCGTCGCCGAGGGTGAACTCGACCTTGACCCCGGACAGCGCGATCTGGTGGCACAGCGGGATCAGCTCGGGCACCCGCTTGGCGCCCATGATCCCGGCGATGCGGGCGGTGGCGAGGGCGTCGCCCTTGGGGAGGCCGTCGGTGGCCAGCAGCCGGAGCACCTCGGCGGTGGTCCGCACGGTGCCGGCCGCGAGCGCGGTGCGCGCGGTGGCGGTCTTGCCGGAGACGTCGACCATCCGGGCGGCGCCGGTCTCGTCGACGTGGCTGAGTTCACTCACACGGCGAGGCTACTTCCGACGCCGGCGGACGGTGTCGGCACCACCGCGACGAAGGACGCGGTCATCGCCGGTGGCGATGACCGCGGGACGCCGCATCTCGGTGATCGTCGCGGTTCCCGCGACCGGCGATCGTTCGTGCATGGTGATCGAGTCCCCGGGGGTGAGGTGGCGCCAGCTCGGAGGCGTGAGCGGGGCGAGCCTGACCGAGCCTCGTCCGCCAGGCTCGAGGGCGGGCGCGAACTCGACCCAGATCTTCGCGACATGCAGGTCACCGGGCCCGCCGGAAGCGGACTGGCCGAGTGCCCACATCGGCCGCAGCCGCCCGTCCCCGGGAATCGGGATGCGACGGCCGCCGGCTTCGGGGGCGACCAGCCGGAGGTCGGCTCTGATGACGCCGTGGCGGGTTTCCCATCCTCGCCACCGGCACCAGGCGGCCTTCCGCTCGAGGTACATCTGCCGGGCGGCCTCCGCGAGAAGGTCCCAGTACTCGACGGTCTGCCATGGGACGCCATCGAAGTCCTCGAGGATGTCGAGCGCGACTTCCCATTCGTCCTGGCGGAGGCAGTCGTGGACGTCGACGGCCCCGAACCCGGCGTCGCTTCGGGCGTCGTCCGGGATCAGGACGGTGGCGCGGCGAAGAAGCTCCGAAGTGTCCATGGGTCGATTCTCGGCCCTGGTGTCCGGCTCGCCGGCTCGGCCGCGCACGCCAGGTCCCGCGAGGGACGGACGCCAGTGGCCAGGAAGGTCGTCGCCGCGTCGTTGGCGCACGTGTTCGCTCCGAACAGATAGGTTCCGTGGCCGCCCTGGTCGGCGGTCACCAGGCGCGCCCGGTCGCCGAACGCCTGCCTCAGCCGGAGCGCTCCCGTCAACGGCGTCGCCGGGTCGCGGAGGTTCTGCAGCATCAGGACGTCCGACGGGCCGCGGTCGCCGATGCGAACCCGCGGTTCCGCCGGCTCGGCCGGCCAGAACGCGCACGGCCAGACGTTCGCCGCCGCCGGGCCGAACATCGGGTGGCGGATCCGGTCGACCGCCACGTTCTTCTGGTACGTCCACACCGATTCCGGCCAGTCCGAGTCGCCGCACACCACGTGCAGCTGGCTCGACAGCACGTTCCCGACGTCCGGGACCGTTCCGCCCGGCGGCTGCGAAATCGGCGCGCCGGTGTCGAGCGCGTGCCACGCCGAAGCCAGGTACGGCAGGGTCGCGTCGTAATAGAACATCCCGAAGGTGATCTGGCGGAACAGCTTTCCGTCGACACCCTGGGAGTTCGGCTGGGCGTCCAGCCGCCGGGCGAGGTCGGAGTACTTCGCCTTCACCTCCGCCGGTGTCCGGCCGAGGTCGTACTCCGGGTGCGCGACGGCGAAGGCCGCGAAGTCCGGGAAGCGGTCGTCGAAACCCTGGGCCAGCAAGCGTGACCCCGTGACGTCCAGGCCGCCCGGCGCCAGGTTGCTGTCCAGCACGATCCGGTCGCTCCGCTGCGGGAACAGCGTCGTGTAGACCGCGCCGAGGTACGTGCCGTAGGAAACCCCGTAGTACGACAGCTTCGGCTCGCCCAGCGCCGCGCGGATCCGGTCCATGTCGCGGGCCGTGTTCGCCGTCGTGATGTACGGCAGCGTCGACGCCGTCCGCGACGCGCCGCACTGCCGCGCGACGCCCTTCGCGTACTCGGCCTGCGCGGTGACGTCCGCCGGGCCGAGCGCGTACGGCGGGACGTTGCTCCGCAGCTGCGCCGGCGTCAGGTCGCACGTCACCGGGGTGCTGTGGCCGACGCCGCGCGGGTCGAACCCGATGACGTCGTAGGTGTCGAGCACGCTCTTCGGCCACCCGATCCGCGCCAGCACCGCCGGCAGGTCCAGGCCCGGCCCGCCGGGACCGCCCGGGTTCGTCAGCAGCACGCCCCGCCGCCGGGCCGGGTTCGTGCTCGCCAGGCGCGAGATCGCGACCTGGATCTTCGCCCCGTCCGGCTTCCGGTAGTCCAGGGGGACTTCGAGCGTCGCGCACCGCAACCCCGGCGCCGTGACGTCCGCCGGGCACGCTCCCCAAGTCACCGCGTCCGGCGCCGCCGAAGCCACCCCCGGCGCGACGGTCACCGCGACGGCCGCCACCAAGGCGGCCGTCATGATCTTGCGCATTCCGAACTCCCCCCACGCGAGCCGAAACCTCAGCGTAGGGGGACGCCCGTGCTCCCGGTGTCCGCCGGACGGACGACTCAGCGCTCGGCGCGCACGGCCTTCCGCACGGCCTCGGCGACCGCCGGCGCCACCGCGCTGTCGAACACGCTCGGCACGATGAACGACGCGTTGAGCTTGCCGTTGTCGACGACGTCGGCGATCGCGTCGGCCGCGGCGAGCAGCATCGTGTCGTCGATGTTGTTCGCGTGCGCGTCGAGCAGGCCGCGGAAGACGCCCGGGAACGCCAGCACGTTGTTGATCTGGTTCGGGAAGTCGCTGCGGCCGGTCGCGACGACGGCGGCGTGCTGCTGCGCTTCGAGCGGGTCGACCTCCGGGTCCGGGTTCGCCAGCGCGAAGACGACGGCGTCGTCCTTCATCGTGGCGACCTGCTCGGCGCCGAACAGGTTGGGCGCCGAGACGCCGATGAAGACGTCCGCGCCGACGAGCGCCTCGTGCAGGGTGCCGCTGACCTGGTCCTTGTTGGTGTGCGACGCGATCCAAGCGAGGTTGTCGTCGAGGTTGCCGCGCGCGGAGTGGACGATGCCGTCGATGTCCGCGGCCACGATGTCGCCCGGGTTCTTGTGCAGCAGCAGCCGGATGATCGCCGAGCCGGCCGCGCCGACGCCGCTGACCACGATCTTGCAGTCTTCGATGTTCTTCTTGACCACGCGCAGGGCGTTGCGCAGCGCGGCGACGACCACGATCGCGGTGCCGTGCTGGTCGTCGTGGAACACCGGGATGTCCAGCTGCTCGCGCAGCCGCTTCTCGATCTCGAAGCAGCGCGGCGCGGCGATGTCCTCGAGGTTGATCCCGGCGTACACCGGGGCCAGGGCCTTCGCGATCAGGATGATCTCTTCGGTGTCCTGGGTGTCCAGGCAGACCGGCCACGCGTCGACGTCGGCGAACTTCTTGAACAGCGCCGCCTTGCCCTCCATCACCGGCAGCGCGGCGGCCGGGCCGATGTTGCCCAGGCCCAGCACCGCGGAGCCGTCGGTGAGCACCGCGACGGTGTTGCGCTTGATGGTCAGCCGGCGCGCGTCTTCGGGGTTCGCGGCGATCGCCTGGCAGACGCGGGCGACGCCCGGCGTGTAGGCGCGGGAGAGGTCGTCACGGTTGCGGAGCGCGACCTTGGGGGTGACCTCGATCTTGCCGCCGAGGTGGATCAGGAACGTCCGGTCGGAGACCTTGCGGACCTTGACGCCGGGCAGCGAGTCGAGCGCCTGGGTGATGTCGTTCGCGTGGTTCTCCGACAGCGCGTTGGCGCTGATGTCGACCACGATCGAGTCGGAGTGGGACTCGACGACGTCGAACGCGGTCAGGACGCCGCCGACGCGCCCGACGGCCGTGGTGAGGTCACCGGCCGCGCTGGACGAGGCCGGGGCCTCCACCCGGACGGTGATCGAGTATCCGGGACCGGGAACCGGCATGGCGCTTACCCCCGCGTGGGAAAGGTGGGTTGGGACGGGAGCGAACCTACTCCCGTGACCGCCCTCACGAGGCCCCGATACCGGTACTGACCAGTAGCTCTGCCGCTGGTTGCCGGGCTAGCGGTTGATCTCGGTCTCCGGGTGCACGTACGGCACCGTGTCGAGGGGGAAGGTGATGTCACCGAACGGCGACAGCGAGCCCTGGCGGTCGGACGCGAGCTCGGTCACCGGGTGCTCGCCCGCCTCCCCCGGCCAGGTCGGGTCGACGCCCTTGTGCTTCTTCTCACCCTTGGCCACAACGTCCTCCACAGCCGCGTTCGGTTCCAGCCTGGACAGTCTGCCTGAGCCGCGGCGGCTTGTCTCAACCGCCCGGTACGCTGGCCTTCTATGCCCGCGACCTCCTTGGCGGACTGGCTGCGCGCGGAGTCCGACGCCGCTCTCGAAGAGCTGCTCCGCACGCGCCGCGACCTGTCCACGCCGCCACCCTCGGACAGCACCGTGCTGGCCACCCGCGCCGGCACGCCGGGCTCGGTCGCGCGCGCTTGCGAAGACCTGGACACGGTCGCCATCGCCGTGCTCGAAGCGTGCCTGCTGGCCGGCGCGGACCGCGACCCGGTGCCGGTCGCCGAGGTCACGGACCTCGTCGGCACCGACATCACCCGGCCGCTGGCCCGGCTGCGCGCACGGGCGCTGGCCTGGGGCCCGGACGACGCGCTGCGCGTGCCGCCCGCGGTCCGGGAGGTGCTCGGGCCGTTCCCGGCCGGGCTGGGGGCGTCGTCGCCGTCGCTGGCCGGCGAGGACCTCGGGGCGCGGCTCGCGGAGCTGCCCGACGACGAACGCGGCGTGCTGAACGCCCTCGCCGCCGGCCCGCCGATCGGCCGCACCCGCGACGCGGGCGCCGACCTGACGCTCGAGAAGGCCGGGACACCGGTGCAGAAGCTGCTGGCCCGCGGGCTGTTGCTGCGGCGCGACGACCAGACCGTCGAGCTGCCGCGCGAGCTCGGTGTCGCGGTGCGCGGCGGGGTCTTCGCCCCGGACGCGCTCACCGAGCCCGGGCTGCCGGTCCACCCGCACCAGCCGTCCACCTTGGACGAAGCAGCGGCCGGTGAGGCGATGGAGTTCCTGCGCCACACCGAATCCCTGCTCCGCTCGTGGTCCGCGGCGCCGCCGCCGGTGCTCAAGTCGGGCGGGCTCGGCGTGCGCGAGCTGAAGAAGCTGGCCAAGGACCTCGAGATCGACGAGACGCAGGCGATCCTGCTGGCCGAGCTCGTCGTCGGCGCCGGGCTCGTCGCGGACAGCGAAGCGACCGTGCCCGAGTGGGTGCCGACGACGCTGACCGATTCGTGGCTCGCGTCGCCGACCGCGCAGCGGTGGATGACGCTGGCCCAGGCCTGGCTGGAGCTGCCGCGGCTGCCGGGGATGGCCGGCGGGCGCGACGCCAAGGACAAGCCGATCGCGCCGCTGTCGGAGGAGCTGCGCCGCCCGCTGGCGCCGGTCGCGCGGCGGCGGGTGCTGGCCGCGCTGGCCGACCTGCCGCGCGGCGCCGGGGTGAAGAGCGTCGACGAGCTCGTCGCGGTGCTGGCCTGGCGGGCCCCGCGGCGCGGCGGCCGGCTGCGGGACGAGACCGTCCGCTGGACGATGTCCGAGGCCTCGGCGCTGGGGATCGTCGGGCTCGGCGGCCTCACGACGGCGACCCGGGCGCTGCTCGACGACGACCGGCCGGGCGCGGTCGAGGCCATCATGGACGCGCTGCCCGCGCCGGTGGACCACGTCCTGCTGCAGGCCGACCTGACGGTCGTCGCGCCGGGCCCCCTGGAACCGGAGCTGGCGGCGGAGATGGACGCCGTCGCGAACGTCGAGTCGGCCGGCCACGCGACGGTCTACCGGATCACCGAGACGTCCGTCCGGCGCGCGCTGGACACCGGCCGGACCGCGGACGAGCTGCACGCGCTGTTCAGGAAGAAGTCCGCGACACCGGTCCCGCAGTCGCTGAGCTACCTGGTCGACGACGTCGCCCGGCGGCACGGCCGGCTGCGCGGCGGCGTCGCGGCGTCGTTCCTGCGGTGCGACGACGAGGCGTTGCTGGCCGAGGTGCTGGCCCACCCGGTCGCGGCGGAGCACGACCTGCGGCTGATCGCGCCGACCGTCGTGATCAGCCCGGACCCGCTGCACGAGGTCCTCACCGGCCTGCGCGCGGCGGGGTTCGCACCGGCGGCGGAGGGCCCGGACGGCCGGGTCGTCGACATCCGGCCGGGCGGGCGGCGGCTGCCGGCGAAGGCCCGCGCGGCCCGGCGCAACCCGGGTGAGCAGGCGGTGCTGACGTCCGACCAGGCCACCCGGATCGTTTCGAACCTGCGGGCGGGCGACGCCGCGTCCGCCCGGCGCCGGGGGTCCGCGGTGCGGGCGCCGGTCGGCGGCGGAGCCGACACGTCGGCGACGCTGGAGCTGCTGTCGCGGGCGACGCTGGAACGCCGTGAGGTCTGGATCGGGTTCGTCGACTCCCGCGGGACCGCCAGCCAGCGGGTCGTGCGGCCCGTGCGCGTCGGCGGCGGTGTCCTCGAAGGCGACGACAACCAGCGGTATTCGCTGCACCGGATCACCTCCGCGGCGCTGGTCGAGGAGTAGCGCCGGATTCGGTGAATCACCGACGGAACGCCTGACCACGTGGTATGCCTGGTTCTCCGGATCTTCGGGAACCAGGGAGGGACCATGAAGTGGGGAACGCGCGTGACCGCGCTGGCCGCGGCGACCGTCGTCGGCGGGGTCGGGTTCGCCGGGGCGGCTGAGGCGATCGGGCCACCCGTCTACACCAAGTACGACGTCAACGGCACCACGCACGTGGCCAAGCCGAAGGCGAACGTCACGCTCGGGCCGGGGATCGCCGAGCTGTACACCGACATCGGGCCGTACTCCTTCTCCGGCACGATCACGCTGCCGCCGGTGACGATCACCCGGACCGTGCCGGGGGTGGGGACCGTCAGCGGCAAGCTCACGCTGGGCCCCGGCGCCGTCACCGGGCAGGCCTTCGGCGGGTTCACCGCCACCGCGAAGTGGCCGGTGAAGGTCTCGGACGTGACCGTGAACGGCAAGCCCCACGACGTCGGCCCGGCGTGCGGGACGGCCGAGCCGGTCACCACCGAGCTGACGTCGACCGACTGGCAGCTCGACAAGGGCGGCCACCTGACCTCGACGTACACCATCGGCGACTTCGCTAACTGCGGATCGGCGACAGCCCTCGTCAACGCGGCGGTGCCCGGACCCGGCAACACCCTGGCGCTCGCTCTCACCTGGCCCAAGGCCTGACGACGCGCGGGGCCGGGGATCGCCTCGGCCCCGTCCGCGGGGACTAGAGCGCCCGCAGGCCGGCCAGGACGCGTTCCATGAACTCGCGGGACGAGCGGTCCCCGAGGATCAGCTCGGTCTGGTGGATCAGCACCAGGCCGATGTCGGCCATGTCGCCGACCAGCACCTTCACCACGCCCAGCGGCAGCCGCAGGTGGGCCGCGATCTCGGCCACCGAGCGCGTGTCCAGGCACAGGTCGCAGATCCGGCGGTGCTCGACCGACCGGACGCCGCGGTACCGGCGCCCGTCGTCGGACGTCGAGACGAGCGCTTCCAGCGCCAGGTTGTGGTCGGACCGCGTGCGGCCGCCGGTGCGCGTGTACGGGCGCACCCGGGACCGCGCCGCGGCGACCGGCGGCGGGCTCAGCACGCGGGCCGGTTCTTCCCACGGCTCCGGCTGCGGGATCCAGCGGGTCTCCGGGTCCGGCGGGGGTGTCCAGCCGGTGCGCGGGTCGATCGGCGGAGCCCACGAAGGCGGGGGCGCCGCCTGGGGTCTGGACACCGGGGGCCTCGGGGCCGGCGGCCGGGGCACCGGGGGTGCCGGCGGGCGAGGCGGGGCGGGCGGCCGGGGCGGGGCCGGCGGGCGCGCGCCGCGCGGAGGAGTCCACGCGGGCTCCAGCGGCGGGGGCTCCGGCTCGTACGTCTCCTCGTCCTGCCATTCGGGCGCGGCCGGGTCGTAACCGCCGTCGTCGTCGTAGCCCTCGTCGAAGTCGGACGACGAACCCCACTCGCGGGTGTCCTCGTCGGTGTAGCCCTGCGGGTCCGGCTGGGGTCGCGCCGGCTTGCGCTTGGGCATGATCGTCGACAGCGTCGACATGTCGAACTTGCTGGGCGAATCGAAACCCTCGCGCTCGGTACCGCGGTGCAGTGCGTCCCAGCCGCTGGAGTCCGGATCGTCGAATCCCGAAATCCTCATCTCGCCCTACCCACGCACGCCGCCCTGGAGCTGCGCGCGCAGCTCAGGGGTGATCTGCTGGCCGACCCGCTCGACGAGCAGCGTCATCTCGTACGCGACCGTGCCGATGTCGCACGTCGGCGCGGCCAGCACCGCCAGCGACGAACCGTCCGAAACGGACATCAGGAACATGTAACCGCGCTCCATCTCCACCACGGTCTGGTTGACGCCACCCGCTTCGAAGCAGCGCGCGGCCCCGTGCGTCAGGCTGATCAGCCCGGACGCGACCGCGGACAGCTGCTCGGCGCGCTCTTGGGGCAGGCCTTCCGACGGCGCCAGGAGCAGGCCGTCGGCGGACACCAGAACGGCGTGCGCGGCGCCGGGTACCCGGCGCACGAAGTCCGTGATGAGCCAGCCGAACGAGCCCTGGCCGGATGCCGTCACTACTGCCCCTCCTTGCTCCTGCGGCGCCGCACGCCGCACCCCGGAGTGGCCGGCACGGCCCACGCTCAAGCGTATTCGCCCCGCCGGTGGTGTCGAGCCGACCACCGACCGGCCGGTGCGCACCCTACGTGTGCGCGCGACCGCGCTCCGCACCGGCCCGGTGCGGCCGGTGCGGCCGGAACTCGGTCCGCGGCCCGCGGTGGCGGGGTGTCCGCGCAGGTCAGCCCGGTGGACGGTGGGCCCGGCCGGGGACGCCCCCTTCGACGTTACCGAACCGCGGCGACCGTTCCGTCCTCCGGACGGCGGCAAGGCTCCCCGAAGTGGGTGAAGCCCGTGGAGTTCACTCCAACGGCCGCATCCGCTCCGGGGCATCCGCACCCTCAGCCTGCGCGCAGCGCCGAATCGTGCGCGATCGCGTGCTGGACGACGGAGATCAGCACCTGCTTGGCGGAGTCGCGCTCACGCGCGTCGCACGCCATGATCGGGACCGACGGCGCGATGGTGAGCGCGTGCCGCACGTCCTCGATCTGGTGGTGCAGAAGCCGGTCGAAGCAGTTGATGGCCACGACGTAGGGCAGCTTCCGGTTCTCGAAGAAGTCGATCGACGGGAACGCGTCGGCGAGCCGCCGCGTGTCCACCAGCACGACCGCCCCGATGGCGCCGACCGCGAGGTCGTCCCACATGAACCAGAACCGGTGCTGACCAGGGGTGCCGAACACGTACAGCACCAGGTCCGAGTCCAGCGAGATGCGCCCGAAGTCCATCGCCACGGTCGTGGTGGTCTTGTTGGGCGTGGCCGTGGTGTCGTCGTGTCCGACGCTCGCCTCGGTCATCATGGCCTCGGTGGTCAGCGGATCGATCTCCGAGATCGCCCCGACCATTGTTGTCTTCCCCGAACCGAACCCGCCGGCGACCACGATCTTGGCCGACGAGGTCGGACCCGTCACCTGCGGCGCGTTCGCGTCGGAGTCAAATTCTCCGAAGCCCACTGAGCACCCTTTCCATGAACTCGATACTCGGGCGGTCGCCCACGGTCGGGCTGCTGGAGTGCACCAGCACCAGCCCGAGGCCCGCCACGTCACCAATCAACACCCGCACCACGCCGAGCGGCAGCCGCAGCAGCGCGGCCACCTCGGCCACCGACCGGGTGTCGAGACACAGGTCGCAGATCGACCGGTGCTCGGGCACCCGGACCCGGTCGAGCATCCGGCCCTGATCACTCGTCGAGATCAGCGCCTCGATCGCCAGGTCGAGGGTCGCCTTCGTCCGGCCCCGGGTCCGGAAGTACGGCCGGACCAGGCCCGAGGTCTCCATCTCGGTCGGTGCCGGCTCGTCCACGTACTCCTGGTTGGCCTGCCGCGGCAGGGCCGCCGCGAACTCGCCGGAGTCAGGCCCCTGCGAGTAGTCGCGGTCGCGGCCGTTGCTGTACGCGGCGAAGTCGTGCGCGTCGTACAACGGCCCGCTCGACCCGCCGAACAGCTCGGCTCCCGGGCCGCCCAGCAGCCGGTCGCGGTATTCGCCGCTCCCGGGCTGGATCGGCCGGATCGGTTCCTGACCGGCGTTGCTGTCGGTCAGCCAGTTCGGGGGTTCTCGCACGGGGTCGTTGTCGGACGCCTGCACCCGGCGTGACCGCCACTCGCGGTCGACCCGTTCCCGGAACGACTGCCAGTCCTCCCGGCCGTCGTCCGATTGCTCGGACCACCCGCCGGAGAAGTCGTCACCGAGCCGGCCATCGCCCCTCAAGCGCCCGTCGTCCACGGCTCTCTCCTCGGTTCCCGTGTCCTCAGCGGCGGACTGCCGAGCCCTGCAGCTGGGCCCGCATCTCCGGTGTCAGCTGCTGACCGACCCGCTCCACCAGCAGGGTCATCTCGTAGACGACCAGGCCGATGTCGCTCTCCGGCGAACCGAGCACCGCCAGGCACGAGCCGTCCGAAACCTGCATGAGGAAGAGGAAGCCGTTGGCCATCTCGACCACGGTCTGCGCGACCGTCCCGCCTTCGAACACCTTGGCCGCGCCGCGCGCGAGGCTCGTGAGCCCCGACGCCACCGCCGCCAGCTGGTCCGCCCGGTCCTTCGGCAAGCCTCGCGAAGCCGCCAGGAGCAGGCCGTCGGCCGACACCACGACCGCGTGGGCCGCGCCGGGCACCCGGTGCACGAAATCCGTGATCAGCCAAGCGAAGCTGCCGGCGTTGTTCGTCTTGGCATGCGCTTGGCCGTTCGGCTGCGCGGAGCCACCCGGCTGCATTGCACCCGCCCGTGTCACTTTCGCTCCTCACTGCTGTCTGTGGTGTTGCCACGCCCCGGAACCCTGCTGCTTTCCA
Organism: Amycolatopsis sp. NPDC005961; assembly: GCF_040629235.1. Taxonomy (NCBI): domain Bacteria; kingdom Bacillati; phylum Actinomycetota; class Actinomycetes; order Pseudonocardiales; family Pseudonocardiaceae; genus Amycolatopsis; species Amycolatopsis sp. NPDC005961. The sequence goes on from NZ_JBEXVF010000002.1 coordinate 150,017, forward strand.
GCTGTTCTTCGGCCGGGAGCTCCTTCAAAGCGTGCCGTCCCGAGGTGTAGCCCCGCTGGAAGCTTGCCATCCTGCTCCGCGCCGCGGACGCCGAGCGGGTGATCGCACCCGTTCCGGGCATGCCCGCGGTGTTGTCCGCGAAGTTGTTCTGGGCCGGCGCACCGGCGGAAGGACTGTTGATCGACCCCGGAACCAGGTAGGCGTTCGGGACGCGCTTGGGCAGCCCGGCCGTGGTGATCTCCTCGTTCTTGGACTCGAGCAGCGACTGCGCCTTCTGCCAGCCGTCGTCGGAGGCACTGTGCCAGCCGTCGTCGGGCGGGAGGAGCGGGTGCCGGGTCGCCGCGGTCGGCAGCAGCTCGTCCACCTGTTCGCGCGGCTCGCGCTGCTCGCGCTCTTGGCGCCGCGTGACCGGTTCGGCGACGACGGTCCGCTCCGCGACCGGCTCGGAGGAGCCGGTGAGCGGCGGCAGGTTCGGGTCTTCACCGTCACTCTGCGCCGGAACCGGGTCGGCCGGCGAGTCGTCGCCCTCACTGAACCAGCGTGACAGCACCGACTGGTAGATGGGCAGCCGCCGGGTGGGTACATCGTCCTCGAGGGCCGACGGACCGACCTCCTCCGCACGCGGCGGGGGCGGTGGCGGCTCTTCCGGCGGGACGTACTTCGGCTCGCGCTTCGGCAGGACCAGCGGTGCGAACTGCGTGTCGCCCGCCCTGGAGCTGGCCCCGTCGCCGTTCGCCGACGGCGTCAGCGGGGCGAGGTCCTCGGCGGTCGGCCAGGCCGGCGTCTCGGGCTTCGGCAGCTCGGGCGACAGGAACGGGCCCGCCGCGCGGCCGCCGCTGACCAGGTCGTCCAGGCTGATCGGCTGGTCGAGCGGGACCAGCCCGCCCTGGTTCGCCACCGGCTCGTGCACCGGTGCCGGCGGGGGCGGCGGTGCCGAAGGCGGGACCGGCGTGTGCGATTGCGTCTGGTCGAAGTCCGAGCGAGCGGCCGGGATCGGGATGCTCGGCATGGACATCGACGTCTCGGAGCGGTTGGGCGGCAGCGGGGTCTGCCGCGCCATGCCCGGGCGGAGGTGCGTGAGCAGCTCGGCCGGGACGACGACGCGGGCGATCACGCCACCCTCGATGTCCTCGTTCTCGCGCAGCCGCACCTCGATGCCGTGGCGCTTGGCCAGCCGGGAGACCACGTACAGGCCCATCCGGCGGGTCACCGACACGTCCAGGTCCGGCGGCTCGGCGAGCCGGCCGTTGACCTCGGCCAGCCGCTCCTCGCTCATGCCGACACCGTGGTCGGTGACCTGGATGGCCAGTGCCTTCCGGCGGGTCACCACGGCGCGCACGATGACCTTCGTCTCCGGCTCGGAGAAGTAGGTCGCGTTGTCGAGCAGCTCCGCCAGGACGTGCACGAGGTCGTGGATCGCCAGGCCCTGGACCGCGACGTCGGGCACGATGCCGACCTCGATCCGGGCGTACTGCTCGATCTCGGACACCGCGGCGCCGATGACGTCGGCGGCGGGCACCGGCTTGGGCACGGACTTGGCCAGGCCGGCGCCGGAGAGCACCAGCAGGGACTCACCGTTGCGCCGCAGCCGGGTGGCCAGGTGGTCGAGCTCGAACAGGCTGGCCAAGTGGTCCGGGTCCTGCTCGTCGGCCTCGAGGCGGTCGATGACGCCGAGCTGGCGTTCCACCAGCCGCTGCGACCGCCGCGAGAGGTTCACGAAGATGCCGTTGACGTTCTCGCGCAGGAGAGCCTGCTCGGCGGCCATCTTGACGGCTTGTTCGTGGACGATGTCGAACGACCGCGCGACCTCGCCGATCTCGTCGCGGGAGGTGACGGGCACCGGCTGGACGGCCTTCCTCGAGGCGCCGACCGGGTCCGGGTCGTCGAGGATCGCCTGCACCGTCTCGGGCAGTCGCGTGTAGGCGACGTCGAGCGCGCTCTTCCGCAGCACCCGCAGCGGGCGCAGCATCAGGCGGGCGACGACGAGCATCAGCGCGATCGCGGCCGCCAGCGCGGCGAGCACCACGCCACCGCCGACCCACGCCGAGTTGACCGCCGCCGTGGCGAGGTCGTCGGCCCGGGTCTTCAGCTGGGCCAGCAGGTTCGACTCGACGGCGTGCAGCTTGTCCGCCGACACCGTGCTGTCCTTGCCGAGCGCCGTCGTGTCGATGCTCGGCGCGTCACCCGTCTGAGCGAAGGCGAACGCCGCGGTCTGGATCCGCCGCCGGTCGTCGACCTCCGGGCCGGAGTAGGTGTCGTTGTAGAGCTGGCGCTGGTCGTCGTCGGCGTTCGCGAGGAAGGCCGAGACCGAGGCGTCCGCACTGGAGGCCGAGGCGCGCGTCTGGTCCAGGAGGTCACCGGGGAAGCTCCCGCGGAACGCCGCGATCTGCAGCTCGGCGTCGGCGCGGGTGGTGAACTCCTTGGCCTCGCTGATCGCCTGCGTGCTCGTGCCGAGGCGCAGCACGTCCCGGTCGGTGACCGCGGTGGTCACCTCGCGGCCGAGTTCGATCAGCGCGTCGAGGATGCCGGAGTAGGCGGTCATCACCGTGATGTCGGGCAGGCCGTTCGCGGTGTTGAACGCCGCCCGCAGCGGACGCAGCGCGTCGAGGCGCTGGATACCGCGGGCGTACCGGTCCTTGGTCGCCTGGTCGTCGTAGGTGAGGGTCGAGGCCGCGCTGCGCAGGTTGGTGACCTCTCGGTCGACCTTCGCGATCTGCGAGTCGAGCCCGGTCTGCAGCAGCGGGTTCGCGGACGAGATCCGCGCGACCGCCAGCGACCGCTCGTTCTGCAGTTCGTGCACGACCGTGGTGACCTTGACGGCGAACGCGACCTGGTCGGCGGTCTGCTGGAACTCCGTCGCCTGCTGAGCGTCGTCGACCACGCGCAACGTGCCCAGCACGAGCGCGGTCAAGGTCGGGATCAGGAGGATCGCGGCCAGCTTGGACCGCACCCTCCAGTCGCGCATGCCGGAGAACAGCCCGGCCTTCCGGCCCGGAGCATCTCCGGGCGACTGCGCGGGGGGCCCTCCTACCCCCGCGGCGTCTTCGTTCGGCACCGCCGCACCACCATCATCGTTCGTGCTCGTGAAACCCTGGTCGGTCCAGCGCCCGCCAGGGCGCATCGCGTTCTCCTCAGCCACTCGTCAGCACGCTCCCGGCGCTCCGGCTCATCGACCGATCGGTAGGAGCCCAGCGCGAGACGCTACCCGTACGGGTGAAAAGATCGTCTTCGACGGGGGTTCCTGAACCCCGCCCGGTCGGGCGGAATCGGTTCAGCTCGAGCATCACGGTGGGGTCCCTGCGCTGGTCCTGCATCGGTCTTGGTTCGTTCGCCTAGCCCACCGGCACAGCGGCGGGGCACGGCCAGGCGGCGGTCTCTGCGGGGGAGATTCTCTCAGGAAAAGCACAGCGTGCCCTGGTAAACCGGGGATCGACTTGATCGGCCATCCAGGCACTCTCTCTCACTACATCGGAGGTTGATACCTCCCCGCAGGTGCAGAGGGTAGCGAACGGCCGGGGAAGATGTAACCCTCCCGACGCTTCGTGCCCGATGTTGCACAGCGTTCGCTCAGTCGGCGCACAGCTGGTGATCCTTTAATCAGGAACTCGGCCCTACGCTGGGTGAACAGCTACGGCGAGTGGAGCAGTGGGTCTAGACCAGAGGCCAAAAGAGTGACCTGCACCACCCTCTCGGGTATTTAACCCACCCGTTGTGAGCGAGCTGTCACCGCCTCTACAGTGACCCGCGTACTCCCGAGAATGAGTCACGTACTTCCCCGGGATTCGGTCCACCAACCGTCAATTTTCACTCAAGGAGCAGGCCTTGCTTGGAAACGCCATGAGCAGTGGCCGGGTTCGCACTCGCCGCGCCGCGCTCGGGCTCGCCCTCACCGTCGCAGCCGCGACAGCCCTCACCGGCTGCAGCGCGCTCGGCTCGGACGACTCGAACGCCTCGTCGAACGGGGGCGGCCTGGAGAAGTCGAAGATCAAGGTCTCGATTCTGCCGACCACCGACCTCGCGCCGTTCTGGCTCGCCCAGGACGGCGGTTACTTCAAGGCCGAGGGTCTCGAGGTCGAGCAGGTCATCGCGCCGAGCGGGCAAGCTTCGATGACGAAGGCGATTTCCGGGGAAGCGGACATCGCTCTTTCGACTTACACGCCGTTCTTCGTCGCCAAGAGCACCGGTGCCGCGGACGTGCAGCTGGTGGCCGACGGCACTTCGGTGAACGCCAAGAGCAACGCGATCGTGACCGTGCCGAACTCGCCGGTCAAGACCGTCGCCGACCTGGCGGGCAGGCGCATCGCGATCACCGCCAAGAACACCGCGTCCGACATCCTCACCAAGTCGGTGATGAAGGACCACGGCGTCGACTACTCCAAGGTCAACTGGGTGCCGATCCCGCTCCCGAACATGGCGGCCGCGCTGCAGCAGGGTCAGGTCGACGCGGCCTACATGCCGGAGCCGCAGCTCTCGCAGGCGGCGAAGGTGGCCGGCGCCACGCCGATCATCGACATCAACACCGGCGCCACCCAGGACTTCCCGCTGACGGGCTACGGCGCGGCGACGAAGTGGGTGCAGGCGAACCCGAAGACCCTCGCGGCCTTCCAGCGCGCCATGAAGAAGGCCACCCTCGACGCGATCAACGACCGCGCGAAGGTCGAGCCGCTGCTGGTGAAGTACGCGAAGATCGACCAGGACACGGCCAAGCTGCTCACCCTGCCGGGTTACGGCTCCACCCTGGACGCCCGGCGCCTCCAGCGGGTCCCCGATCTACTGCTGCAGATGGGCGTCATCACCAGCAAGGTGGACGCCGCGCCGATGATCGCGCCGCAGGCGAACAACTGACGTGACGAAGCTGTTTCGCGGCCTGGCCGGCCTGGTCGGTTTCCTCCTGCTGTGGGAGGTCGTCGTCCAGGTCGGCCTCGTCAGTAAAACGTTCATCCCCCCGCCGAGCGTCGTCCTGGTCACCGTCGGCGACCTGCTGGGCGACCCCGACTTCATCCGCGACATCGTCGCGACGATGCTCGCCTGGCTGATCGCCATCGCCATCGCGATCGCCGTCGGCGTGCCCGCCGGGCTGCTGCTGGGCAGTGTCCCGGTGCTGCGCACCGCCACCGCCGCGATCGTCGAATTCCTCCGCCCGATCCCGGTCACCGCGCTGGTGCCGCTGGTGCTGCTGGTGATCGGCTCCGGTCCCGACGCCAAGATCTCCCTCGCGGTGTACGCCTCGCTGTGGCCCATCATGTTCAACACCATCTACGGCATGGGCGAGATCGACCCGGTGCTGATGGAGACCGCGCGCGCGTGCGGGACCAGCCGGTTCCGCATCCTGTCGTCGGTCGCGCTGCCGCAGACCGCGCCGTTCATCTTCACCGGCCTCCGGCTGTCGGCGACCATCTCGCTGATCGCCGTCGTCAGCGTGGAGTTCCTGGCCGGCTCCGAAGTCGGGCTCGGCAGCTTCATCCTCGTCGCCAGCTCCGGTTCGATCCGGTTCGACCTGGTCCTGGCCGGTACCGTGGTGGCCGGGGTACTGGGGTACCTGATCAACGAAGGACTCGAACAGCTCGGCAAGCGGCTGTTCCGGTGGAGCACCGTCGACCGGGAGGCGATCGCATGACCGCGGCGACACTCACCGGCCGGGTCGGCAGGCGGGCCGCGCGCGGTGCCGCCACCATCGTCCGCAACTGGCTGCTCTTCGCGATCCTCGTGGTCGTCTGGGAGTTCGCCGCCCGCGCGGGCGGCAGCAAGTTCTTCCCGCCGCCGACGGAGATCGCGGTCGCCGCCGCGAAACTGTGGTTCACCGGGCCGGCCTCGCACCTCTTCCTCACCGACGCGGTGTTCGACAACGTGTTCCCCAGCCTCGGCCGGATGCTCGGCGGCTGGGCGCTCGCCGCGGTCGTCGGCATCACGCTCGGTGTGCTGGTCGGCCGGTCCGCGAAGGCGATGGACTACCTCGGCCCGCTGTTCGCGTTCTTCCGCTCGATCCCGCCGCCCACGCTGATCCCGGTGTTCGCGGTGCTGTTCGGGCTGAGCTCCGGGATGCAGATCGGGTCGATCATCTTCGGCTCGATCTGGCCGGTGCTGCTCAACACGGTCGACGGCGTCCGCTCGGTCGACCAGGTGAAGGTCGAAACCTCACGGTCCTTCCGCACGCCGAAGCGGTACTGGATCACGATGGTGGTGCTGCCCGCGGCGGCGCCGAAGATCTTCGCCGGGCTGCGGGTGAGCCTGTCCATCTCGCTGCTGCTGATGGTGGTCTCCGAGCTGGTCGGCGCGTACAACGGCATCGGGCGGTCGCTGATGAACGCCCAGCAGGACTTCGACTTCCCGACCATGTGGTCGTGGCTGGTGCTGCTCGGCATCCTCGGCTACCTCTTCAACACGATCTTCCTGGCCGCCGAACGGCGGGTGCTGGCCTGGCAGCCGGCCCGTCTCGGCCGCGACTGACGCTGGAAAGGCCTCTCCCATGTCAACCATGCTCGAAGTTTCCGGCCTCAGTCACCGCTACGGCACCGGCGCGAAAGCGCACATCGCGGTGAACGACCTGTCGTTCACCGTCGAGGCCGGGCAGCTGGCCAGCATCGTCGGCCCGTCGGGCTGCGGGAAGTCGACGCTGCTGCGCTGCGTCGCCGGGCTGACCCCGTCGACCGAGGGCACGGTGAGCCTGCACGGCGACCGCGTCAACGGCGTTCCGGACGACCTCGCCGTCGTTTTCCAGGACTACAGCCGGTCGCTCTTCCCGTGGCTTTCGGTGCAGAAGAACGTCGAGTTCCCGTTGCGCTGGCGGTCGATCTCCCGCGCGGAACGGCGTTCGCGGGCGGCCGAGGCGCTGGAGCAGGTCGGGTTGTCCACGGTGGGCGGGAAGTTCCCGTGGCAGCTGTCCGGTGGCATGCAGCAGCGGGTGTCGATCGCCCGCGCGCTGGCCAGCCGCCCGTCGCTGCTGCTGATGGACGAGCCGTTCGCGTCGGTCGACGCGCAGACCCGTTTCGAGCTCGAGGACCTGACCCGGCGGGTGCAGCGCGAGCAGGGCACCACGATCCTGGTCGTCACGCACGACATCGACGAGAGCGTCTACCTGTCCGACCGGGTGCTGGTGCTGTCGAAGTCGCCGGCGTCGATCGTGGCGGATCTCCGCGTGGGCCTGCCGGCCGAGCGCAACCAGATCACCACGCGCGAGTCGGCGGAGTTCGTGACGCTGCGCGGTGAAGTGGCGCGGCTGCTGCAGGGCGGCACCCCGGCGGACGCCGTCGCGGCCGCGTCGGACGCCGCCGAGTGGGACCTGGCCGAGCGGGCCAAGAACGTGACGGGGTCCAAGACCGGGAGCTGACCGGACCGTCCACAAGAGACACACGAAAGCCGCGGCGGGATCCCCCGCCGCGGCTTTCGTTTCACGTCAGTAGAGCGTCCGCTCCGACGCGGCGACCCGGACGTGCACCAGCGTCGGCCGGAGGTCGGCGAGCGCCGCGGTCAAGCCGGGGACCAGGCCCGACGGCTCTGTGATCGTCACGCCCTGGCAGCCCATGCTCGCCGCCAGCGCCGCGAAGTCGATGCCGCCCAGGTCGGTGCCCGGCAGCTTCGCGCCGCCGATCGTCTCGCCGAGGATGCGGACCGCCGCGTACTCGGAGTTGTCCATGATCAGGATCGTCACCGGGAGCTCCTGGCGCGCGGCTGTCCAGAGGGCCTGGATGCCGTACATGCTGGAGCCGTCGCCGACGACGCCGACGACCTTGCGGTCCGGCCGGGCGAGCGCCGCGCCGACCGAGCCGGGGACGCCGTAGCCGAGCGTGCCGCTGGCGATCGTCAGGAAGCCGGTGTCGGTCTGGGTGATCGGCAGGTGGTCGTGCAGGATGCCGCGGTGGCTCGGCGCCTCCTCGACGACGATCGCGTTGTCCGGTAACAGGTCCGCGAGCGTCGCGTAGACGAACTCGGCGGTGAGCTTCTCGCCGCCGGGCTTCGCGGGGCGCTCGATCGGCGCCGGCGCGGGCCGCGTGCTCCGGTCGACGACGTTCAGCAGGGCGCGGACGCCGAGCTTCGGCGTCGCCCGGATACCGGTGCCTTCGAAGGCGCGCGCGAGGATCTGCTCGTCGTCGCTGACGATGAACAGCGGCGGCAGCGGAGCTTCCCCGCGGCCGCGGTCGACGTGGTAGGTGAAGGCGGGCGCCCCGAGCACGACGACGAGGTCGTGCGCCGCGAGCTTGTCCGAGACGGCACCGCGCTCGGGGTCGAGGAAGCCCTGGAACAGCGGGTGGTCCTCGGGGAACGAGCAGCGGAACGACATCGGCGCGACGTACACGGCCGCCTGGAGGCGTTCGGCGAGCGCGACGGTTTCGACGACGGCGGCGTCCTGGTCGACGGCTCCCCCGACGACGATCGCCGGCCGCTCACTCGTTTCGAGCGCGGCGGCCAGCTCGTCGATCGCCTCGGGATCCGGTGCGAAGCCACGGATCCGCGGACGGCTGATGATCGGGCGTTCGGTGGTGGCGGTCCAGTCGTCGGCCGGAACGGACACGAAGACCGGCCCGGCGGGCGCCTGCGTCGCGACGTGGTAGGCCCGGGCGAGCGCGGCCGGGACGTCCTCGGCGGTGGCGGGCTCGATCGACCACTTGACGTAGGGCTTGGGAAACTCGGGAGCGTCCACGGCACCGAGGAAGGGATCGTGCGGCAGCAGTGACCGGTTCTGCTGCCCGGCGACGACGATGAGCGGCGTCCGGTTGCGGTAGGCGGTGAAGAGGCTGCCGAGCCCGTGCCCGACGCCGCCCGCGGAGTGCAGGTTGACGAGCACGGCCTGGCGCGTGGCCTGGGAGTAGGCATCGGCCATCGCCACGACGGCCGACTCCTGCAAGCCGAGGATGTAGTCGAAGTCGTCCGGCCAGTCGGTGAGGAACGGGACCTCGGTCGTACCGGGGTTGCCGAACACCGTGGTGAGGCCGAGTTCGCGGAGGAGTTCGCGGGTGGCGTCCAGCACCGTTCGCTTGATCATGCCCTCAGACTAATGCTTAGTCTTGCGAAGGAAAGCCCGCCAAGCGGCCGCATTGATCGATCACCGCCCCAGCTCGACGAGCACCGTCTGGATGAACCGGTGGGAATCGAGTTCGGTCAGCGCGAGGGAGGTCATGGTCGTGGCCGCCTCTCGGTAGTCGGTCACGTATTCGCGGTCGTAAAGGTGCGAGTTCCCGCGCAGGTGCTCGATGTGCACCACCGGTGGGAGCTGCGCGAAGTCGAACAGCACGAACGATCCTTTGAGGCCTGGGTGGTACCCGGAGTCCGAGGGCACCACACGGAGACTGATGTTCTCGAGTCGCGCCGCCTGCACCAGGTGCCGGAGCTGGCCAGCCATGGTCTCGGGATCGCCGAGAGTGCGGCGGAGTGCTTCCTCGCCGACCAACACGGAACAACTCAGCCTGTGCCGACCGGTGAGCACCTCCCGCCGACGCAGGCGGATCCGGGTCAGCCGATCGACCTCCTGACGCGGCAAGCCGTGCGATCCGAAGATCACCTGGGCGTACTCGGGTGTCTGCAGCAGCCCCGGGACGAGGTGCGGCTCCCAGTTGACCATCGCACTGGCGGCTCGCTCGTACTCGAGGTAGCTGCCGAGTGCGAACGACGTGCGCTCGAGCCAGTTGGGCTCCTTCGCGTACTCCGCCAACTCGAGCAACCGGCCGCGCTCCACCGGCTCCACCCGCATCGCCCCGAGCAGCAAGCCCACCTGCTCCACCCGGGGCACCCTCGTCCCGCTCTCCCAATGCGACAGCACCTGCGGCGCGACATCCACCAGCCGCGCCAGTTCGCGCAGGCCGAGGCCGCGCGCCACCCTCGCCGCGCGGAGGCCGAAGCCCAGCGCGCGGGACCTCGGTGTCGCTACCGGTGTTGCCATGTGCGCAGTCTGTCACCGGGCACCGACAAAAACCGGAACCGGGGCTGTCGCGCCCATGCGACAGCCCCGGCCCACAACCGAAACTCAGCCGATCAGGCCCGACAAGCCGCTGCCCTTGAACGACCCCCAGCCCGTCACCTGGTCATACCCGGTGCCCGCGCTGAAACCCGTGGTCCCGTGCAGGGTGTTGTTGCCCGTCGTCACGTCGTGGAAGCCCGTTCCGTACGACGATCCGTTGCCGATCGAGTAGAACTTCGGGTTCAGGTTGCCCAGGCCGCCGCCGTGGACCTGGTTCTGCAGCGTCGCGAACGCCGCCCACAGCGGGGCCGCGCCCGACGTTCCCCACACCGTCTCCCACGAACCCGCCGTGTAGATGTAGTAGCCCGAACCGCTCGCCGCGTCGGCCGAGACGTCCGGGACCTTGCGGTACGTCGTGCTCTGCGAGGACTGCCACGACGGCGCCGTGAACACCGTCGAGATGCCGCCGCCCGTCGAACCGTTGGACGCGCCGTCGTTCCAGGCCTTCTCGCTGCTGTACGCGTTCGACGACGTCACCGTCAGCTGCGTGCCGCCGACGCCCGTCACGTTCGGGCTCGACGCCGGGAAGTCCACGGCCTTCGCCGTCGACCCGGTCTGGCGGTAGCAGTCGGTCGTGCCGTCGTCGCCCGCCGCCGCGAAGTACGAGATGCCCTCCGCCGTGCCCGTCGCGATCGCGTTGCTGACGCTCTTCGCCGCGCTCGAACCCTCCGCGGATTCACAAGCGCCCCAGGAGATCGAGACGACGTTGACCGTGTGGTCGGACGCGATCTTCTGGTACATCGCCAGCTCGCCGGCGCTCGTGTTCGGCGCCTCGTACACGTAGTCGTTCGCCGCGGCCGCCAGCGCGTGCACGACCTCGATGTCGAGCTCGACCTCGATCTGGCCGTCGCCCGGCGCCGAGTCGTAGTTCGCGCCGCTCACCGGAACCGTGGTCACCGAGCCCGCCGAAAGGCCGTACGTGCTGTCGTACTGGGTGACATTGGCCTTCTTGTAGCCGTCGAACTCGACGAAGCCGACCTTCACGCCGCTGCCGGTCGCCGAGAGACCGCTGGTGCCGTAAGCGGTCTTGAGCACCGGCGGGGTCACCGCCTTGACGACGTTCGGCTTCGCGACGGCGGCAGTGTGCGTCCGCAGGGCGTGGTTGTCGAGGCCGACGACGTTGCCCACGACGCTCGAGACGTCCGCCGGCACGGTCGGCGCGGCGTCGTTGGCGAAGAAGTTCCGGCCGGAGGCCTGGTCGTGGTAGGTCCCGATCCGGGTGTGGAACGCCGATTCGAGCTGCGCCGCCGAGCCGGTGAACGTGATGGCCTGACGGTTGCCGGAAACCTCGATCCCGGTGGCACCCGCCTTCTCGAGGAATGAGACGGCCTTGCCGACGTCGGCCTGGGTCGGACCGAACTCCGCATTGAACTGATCCGGGGTCAGAAAACGGTGGTATTGCGGAGATGCCGGGTTCTGGACGTCGGCGAGGAACTTTTCCAGCGCCTGCTGGTTGTGCAGTTTCAGGGAGAGGGCCGCGGTGATCCACTGCCCGTCCGCGACGTCTCCGGCGCGGGCGCTGCCGACGAGCGGGGCGGCGTTGTCGGCCAGGGTGACCAGGGGTTCCGTCGCCGCGGCGGCGGGGACGACCACGGCGAGGCCGAGCAACGCCGGCAGCGGCACGGCGGCCGCGACGAGCTTGCGCAAGCGCATGGGGAATTTCCTCTCGGCGGTGGGGACCGGGCCTGCGTCGCAATACTCGCCGCAGGTTGCCGAGAAGCATAAGAAACCGCTGTCACACCGAGGAACCTACTTTTGTCTGCCCTTTCGCGGTTCCCATTTTCATTTTCCGGACGGTTTACCTCGCCATGGCCATTCGATTATCGTCCGGATTGCCCGAGATCGCCGACGCGGTCGACGATCTCCCTTGCGTCCGCATTGCCGGAAAACCGGCGGGCCGCCGCCGACAGCGAGTGCAGCCGGTGCCGCGTCCGCGGTGACCGCAGGACGACCGCCAGCTCGATCGCCTCCTCGCCGACGGCGGTGGCGACGTCGAGGTCGCCGTCCAGCGCGTGCACGGTGGCGAGCCAGATCAAGGTCAGCGAACGGCTGCGCGTCATGCCCCGGCCGTACCCGGCGATCGCGTCGGTGAGCGCGGGGATGCCGTCGCGGCCGTGCCGGATGTCGACCACCTGCGCCAGTTCGCCGTGCACCGTGCCGACCATCGCCGCCATGTCGGCGGCCCCGAAGAACGCGTCCCACGGCGACGGCTCGCGGCCCTCGGCCTCCGCGAACTCCTCGCGGGCGCGGCGCAGGTAGGTGAGCGCCTCGGCGACGTCGGCCTTCTTGGCGTGCGCCCACGCCTGGTTGGCCGACAGGATCGCCAGCGCGAGCTTGGAGTGCGCCAGCAACGCGGCCTCCCGGCCCCGCGCGAACTCCGCCAGCGCCGCGTCGACCGCGCCGTAGTGCAGGTGCAGCCGCCCGACGCGGTACCGGATGTTGGCCTGGAGATCGTCGTTCCCGGCTTGCACGGCCAGGTCCAGCGCCCGCGCGAACGCGGCCAGCGCGGCGGCGGGGCGGTCCTGGTCGAAGTTCGTCCAGCCGGCCAGGTTGTACAGGTCGGCGACGGCGGTGCAGAGCCTCGCCAGGACGACGGTCTTGGTCACGCCGTCCAGCAGCGCGACGGCCGCGGGCAGCCGCGACTCGACGGCCGCCTGGCAGGCACCGCCGCCGTAGCGGTAGTCCAAGCCCCTGAGCTCGGCGACGACGTCCTCGAGCCGTCGCGCGTCGGCGAGACCCACGCGTGCGCCACGCCGGTCGTCCCGCCCTCCACTGCCGTCCATGGCAGCCCTCCGTCCGTAGAGAGCTGCCGGGCAGCTCCCGTTCATTCCCCGCCAGGCCAGGCCGGAGCCCGCTCCTTCGAGGGACTGGCGCCGGGCAGCACCCCGGCGGCGGTCAGCACCACGCCCGTGGCGGTTTCCGCGATCTTGACGGCGGCCAGCAGGCCCGTGAGGGCGAGCGAGCCGCCGAGCCCCAGCTTCGCGAACTCGTCTTCGGAGGGTCCGGTTCCGCGTTGACGCGGCAGCGCGCCGGTCACGATCCGGCCTTCCGGCCCGGTCCGGACACCGTCGGGCGACAGCCGCGGAGAATCAACCGCTGCCGCGCGACAGAAATCCACCGCATGGTCGAAGTCCTGGTTTCCTGTTGTCCACGCCACGAGTTCTCGAACTGAATACGCGCGCACACGGCGCCGCCTCCCGCACTGCAGATCGATTCCTGATGATCGCCCGGATCGTCAAATTCCGGACCACCGTAGCCAGCCGATCGCCCCGAAATCAGCCACCAACCAGGTCATATCCTGAAATGCGCGTGCAGCCGCACGCGCGGCGCCGGTTCGGCGCCTGCACGCGCAGAATGCAATTTCATCGTAAAGAACCTGATTACCCGCACACGAAAACATCGGCGGAAATCGTTTTATCCCGCCGATGTTCCGAGAATTCCGGAAGTCGATCAGGATTTCACGAGTTCGACCCACGTGCGCACCGATTCGGCGTCCACGGGAGCCTGCCAGCCGCCGGGCCGGACCGCACTCCCGACATGGAACCCGCGTACCCCGCCCGCGCGCAAGAGGTGCACCTGCTGCGCGCGCAGGCCGCCGCCGACGAGCAGGTCCGGTCCGCTGTCGCGCTGCGCGAGCCGCTGCAGCACGGAAAGCCCACTGCCTACCCCGTTCGGGTGCCCGGCCGCGAGCACCGTGTCACAGCCCAGCTCGGCCAGCTGGTCGTACGCGCGCAACGGGTCCCGCGTGCGGTCGATGGCGCGGTGGAACGTCCACGGCAGACCGTCGACCTCCTTGATGAGCGCCTCACAGGCGTCCAGGTCGATCTCGCTGTCGATGTTGAGGAACCCGAAGACGAACTCGCGCGCGCCAGCGTCGATCAGCCGGGCGGTGTCGGCACGCAGCCCTTCGAGGTCGCCGACGGCGAAAGAACCGTTGTCCCGCAACATGACCCGCACCGGGAGGTCGGTCGCCGAAAGCACGTCGCGCAGGGTCTCGATCGTCGGCGTCAGGCCGTCCTGCGCCATGTCCGTCACCAGTTCGAGGCGGTCGGCCCCGCCCGCCTGCGCGCCTTCGGCGTCCGCCGCGTCCAGCGCGATCACTTCCAGCAGGGGCGTCTTCGAGCTCATGCCTCATCCGTTTCACTGGTTCCGGGTGTCGTCTCCCCTCGCATGACGCCCTCGCCGGAAGCCGCCTTGAAGGCTCGTCATCCGCTCGCGCACCGCTTCCGGGGAAAGAGAGAGTATCGGCCGCTGCTCCGGCACCGCTCCGGGGCTCGCCGCCGAATCGGCGGCCTGCAGGAACGGCCAGGTGTCCTCGGCGCCGTCCTCCTGCTCCAGCTCGGCCGGCGTCGGCCACTCGTAGTCGGGCTCGATCGCGGCCGGCGGCGGCGCGACGGGCGTGAGCCGCGGCTCGGTGTCCTCGTCGTCCGGGCTCGGCCCGGAGCTTTCCCGTGAAAGCGGCGGCGGAGGTGGTGGAGGCGGCGGCGGGGGTGCGGCCGCCAGCGCGTGGCGCGGCTCAGGCTGGACGGCTCGCGGTTGCTCGGCCACCGGACGCGGTTCCACCGCCGGCCGGGACGTCTCGGGCGCCCCGGGCGCCGCGGACGCGTCGAACCAGCGCGACAGCACGTCGCGGTAGGCCGGCATCCGCTCGGTCGGGGCGTCGAGGTCCAGGTGCGAGTCGTCATCCGCCGTCGGCCACTGCGGGCTCTGGTCGCGCGCCACCACCGGCGCCCGGCGCGGCGGCCCGGCCTCGATCGACGGCGGCGTCAGCTCCTCCGGCTCCGGCTCGGGCTCGGGTTCCGGCGGCGTGAGCGGGGCCAGCGGCGCCAGCAGCTCCGGTTCGGGGGCGGCGGCCGGCTCGGCAGGCGGCGGCGGCCCGGGCATCGGCGGCAGCTCGACGATCAGGCCGGTCGGCACCAGCACGGTCGCGATCAGCCCGCCGTCCGGGCCCGCGCTCAGGCTGACGTCGATGCGGTGGCGCGTGGCGAGCGTCGCGACCACGAACAGGCCCATCCGGCGGGACACCTCGACGTCGACGTCCGGGGGGTGCGCGAGCCGCGCGTTGGTGCGGTCGATCTCGGCCTGGGGCATGCCGGCGCCGTGGTCGATGATCTCGATCTGCCAGTCGCCGTCGTGGGTTTCGGCGCTCGCGACGGTGACCGTCGTGTTGCCGGAGTAGCTCGTCGCGTTCTCCAGCAGCTCCGAAACGACGTGCACGAGGTCGTTGACGGCCTCCCCGCGCACGGCCACCTGCGGCGCCGGGCCAAGCTCGATGCGCTGGTAGTGCTCGACCTCCGAGAGCGCGGCGCCGATGATCTCGTCGGCCGAGACGGCGCCGGCGTCCTCGCGCGCCGAGTCCTGGCCGGAGAGCACCAGCAGGTTCTCGCTGTTGCGCCGCATCCGCGTCGCGAGGTGGTCGAGCTCGAAGAGCCCGGCGAGGGTGTCCGGGTCCTGCTCGTCGGCTTCCATCCGGTCGAGCACCGAAAGCTGCCGCTCGACGAGGTCCTGGCTGCGCTGCGAGAGGTTGACGAACATCGCGTTGACGTTCTCGCGCAACATCGCCTGCTCGCCGGCCAGCCGGACGGCTTCGCCGTGCACCGCGTCGAACGCGCGCGCCACCTGGCCGAGCTCCTCGCGCGTGAACACCGGGACCGGCGCGACGGCGAGCCGTTTCCGCAGGTTCTCCTCGGCCGGCTGGCCGAGCCGCACGGCTACGACGATCTCAACCCGTTCCCGATCTTCCTCTAGCACTGCCCGTCGGCGAGGACCCAGTACCCCGGGGACGTCTCGCGCAGGGCGTGCGTGGTGAACGTGTTCCACAGGCCCATGGCCTGGTCGGAGCCGTTCGCGTACGTCTGGCCGCCGCTCTGGTGCGCCCGGCCGGCCTGCGTGTGGGCGTAGTTGCTGGCGTTCACGCAGGTGCCCGACGGCTGGGTGGACGTCGGCGTGGTCGTGGTCGTCGTCGGTGGTGTGGTCGTGGTGCCGCCGGAAGCCAGGCCCCAGAACACGCCCGTGTAGTAGCTGGAGCAGATGCCCGCCAGGAAGTACGCGCCGGTGCTGCCGCACTGCGTCGTGCCGGTGCCCGGGTCGACCGCGGTGCCGTGGCCCATGCCGGCGATCGAGTACAGCTGGACCTTGTCGGCGTAGTTCGTCAACGTCGTGCCGCCGGGCAGGGACTGCGTGCTCGTCGGCGTCTGGGAGACGCCGTGGACCGCGGTCCACTGGTCGCGCAGCTCGGTGCCGTTGACCGGGTAGACCGTGTAGTCGCCGGTGCCCTGCCAGATCGCGACGCGCGGCCACGGCCCGCTGTAGCCCGGGTTCTGCGCTGTCACCTTCGACGCCCACTGCGCCGGGGTCAGGTTCTGGTTGTTCTGCTGGCAGTTCGTCGCCTGCGTGACGCTCGTGGCGCACTGCGCGGGCAGCCCGGCGTCGATGCCACCGCCGGCGAAGACGTCCGGGTACGCGGCCAGCAGGTCCGCCGTCATGCCGCCACCGGCCGACAGGCCCGTCACGAACACGCGGGAGCGGTCCGAGCCGTGGTCGCCGATCGCCTTGTCCACCATGGACTTGACGGACGCGGCCTCGCCGTTGCCCCGGGTGTCGTCGGCCGTGGAGAACCAGTTGAAGCACTTGAGCGAGTTGTTCGCGGTCGACTGCTGCGGGAACACGACCTCGAAGCGCCACCGGTCGGCCAGTTCGGGCCAGCCGGAGTGGGCGTAGTAGTCGGCGGCGCTCTGCGTGCAGCCGTGCAGGGCGACGACCACCGGGCGGCCGGCTTCGAGCCCGGACGGCGTGTAGGTGTACATCGCGAGGGCACCCGGGTTGGCGCCGAAGTTCGCGACCTGGACCAGGGACGACGGTGGCGGGTCGGCGGAGGCCACGCCGACGGTGGTGAGCACGGCGGCGGTGATCGCGGCGAGTCCGGCGAGGGCGAGCTTGCGCATGGGCGAGTCCTTCTCGTCGTTGAGAGGGTTTACAGCGACGCTAAATCGGCCCGCTGGTTCGGACCATGTGGCCGTCCACCACATCCCCGCGGCGATTCATGGTGACCGGCGGGATGGCTCTCCCCGGGCGCACGCGCTTGGGTTCTGGTGCATCGAGACCGGAGGTGGACCGTGCGCAGATGGCTGGTTGTGGTTCTGGCGGGGGCGTTCGCGGCGGCGCTGCCCGCGTCAGCGTCGGCGTCGGCTGGGAGCTGCCGGGTGGACGTGCCCGGGGCCCAGCGGCAGGTCGCCGTGTGCCTGGACGACCTGACGACGACCGGCACGCTCGCGTCCGGGCACACCGTCGAGGCGGACTGGGCCGGGCTGACGTCGGCCGGGCTGCCGACGTACGGCCGGGTGCCGGGCGTCCAGGTCGACGGGTACTTCCCGGACACCTCGACGGCGAACACCAACCACGGCTGGAACCACGACTCGCAGTTCGTGCTGCGCCTGCCCGCGCGGTGGAACGGCGGGCTGGTCGTCTCCGGTTCGCCGGGTGTGCGGCGGCAGTACGCGAACGACCGCGCGATCGGCGACCAGGCCCTGGCCGAGGGCTACGCGTTCGCCGCGACCGACAAGGGCAACACCGGCGCCGCGTTCTACGACGACGGCGTCCGGCCGGGCGACGCGCTGGCCGAGTGGAACACGCGCGTCACGCAGCTGACGCTGGCCGCTCGTTCGGCGGCGGCCCGGCACTACCACCGTCCGGTCACGCGGACGCTGGCCGCCGGGCTGTCCAACGGCGGGTACCTCGTGCGATGGCAGCTGGAGAACCGGCCGTGGCTCTACGACGGGGGTGTCGACTGGGAGGGGACGCTGTGGCGTGCCGACGGACCGAACTTGCTGACGTTCCTGCCACCGGCCCTGCGCGCGTACCCGGCTTACGCGGCGGGGTCGTCCTCGGCACACCAGTCCATTTTGGACGCCGGGTTCGCGCCGGGGTCGGAGTTCTTGTGGGACTACCACTACCGCGTCTACTGGGACCTGACCCAGCGGATCTACCGGGAAGAGGTGGATCCCTCGTTCGACGGTGCCCTTTCGGCCGGAACTCCTTTCTGCGCTTCGGGAACGCCGTCGTGTGACGCGGACTACGCGTACGCGTCCCGGCCCGCTTCGGTGACGCGGGCGGTGGAGCGGATCTCGCTGACCGGGCGGATCGGCAAGCCGCTGCTCACGCTGCACGGGACGCTGGACACGCTGCTGCCGATCACGCGGGACTCCGACGTGTACGAGAAGATGATCGATTCCGCGGGACGCGGGTCGCTGCACCGGTACTACCGGGTGGTCGGCGGCAACCACGTCGACGGGCTGGTCGACGCGTACCCGGACCGGTTGCGGCCGCTGGGCCCATGCTTCCGGACGGCGTTCGACGCGCTGGGCGGATGGCTGCGCGGGGTCCGTCCGCCGGCTTCGGGGACGATCGCGCGTCCGCCCGGCGCGACCCCGGCCGACCTGGCCCGCACCTGCACGCTGGGCTGAGTCAGTCACCCTTGATCAGGTGGGCGGCCAGCACCGGCCGCTCCCGTTGCGGCTGGTGTCCACGACGAACGGCGCCGCGTAGCCCAGCGCCGCGTCGACCGCCTTGCCGTAGGTCGTCGAGTCGGCGGTCGTGAGAAAATTCGACACGTTCAGCACGAACCCGTGGATCGACTGCACGCCCGCCGACTTCAGGCGCGAAGCCATCGTCGGTGCCGGGATCCACGTCGCGTTGCCGCCGTCCAGGTAGGCCCAGGTGGTGGGTGCCTTGGCCGCGAACTGCGCCGCCGCGTAGTTCAGCAGGTCGAGGCGGGTCTGGCGGGCGTCACCGGGGAGGCAGTCGAGCTGGGCGAGCGCGTCCGGCTCGATGATCACCACCGCCGGCTTGCCGCCGATGCCGTCGGCGAACGCCGAGATCCAGTCGCGGTAGGCCTCGGGGCTGCCCGCGCCGCCGGTCGACTCGCCGCCGCAGTCGCGGCCCGGGATGTTGTAGGTCACGAGCACCGGCAGCTTGTCGGCGACGTCGGCGGCGTAGGTGTACTCGTCGACCGCCGCGCGGACGTCCCCGCTCCAGCTGCCGAACCAGCGGGCGCCCGGCTTGGTCGCGATGGCCGTCCGGATCGGGCCGGCGAGGCTGTCGTCCGGGTGGTCGCGGACCCACGCCGCCGGGTTGGAGCCCGGGTCGACGTAGAAGCCGTTCGTCTTCTCGAGCGGGTTGCCGCCGGCGGCGAGCGCCGGGGACGCGAGCCCGGCGAGCGCCAGCGTCGCGGCCACGAGGATGGTCGGAATACGCATTTCGCGAGTTTGCCGTGGCGGCGTACAGGGAACGTACGAAAAGAAAAGTGAACCGGACGGCGCCGGCGCCCGTACTACTGGGTGAGGGGCCCCGTCGCTGCTACCCTGAAACCGGTTCCCACCTGCGGTTTCACCGTCCGGACGGACCACCCCGTTCGGCCGCTTGCGGGAGCGTCGCCCGTCGTTCATGATGGGGTTCCGGGGTCCGCGAAACATTCGTTCACGTCGAATATCCAGGTGTCGGCCATGCTTCGGAAGAACCGCAAGTCCGGAAGTGAACGCCATGCTGCTACCCGTCGCCGAGGCCTCCTGATGGCCGCGGCCCTGTCCGGTTTCGCCATCATCGCGGGCCTGCTGCTGCCCGCGCTCGCCGCGGCGGCCTGGGCCATCACGCTCGAACGCCGGCCCCGCCGGGCGACCGCGGGCTCGGAGCCGGACCCCGAGCCGGACTGGACCGTCGCCGGGATCCAGGCCCGCCTCCGCTTCGAGCAGGCCTCCCGGCGGTTCGCCGAGGCGGGCACGATCGCGCTGCCGACCCTCCCGATCCCGGAACAGACCGGGCGCGACACGTCCCCGGACCGGCTGCCGTGGCGCGTGCCGCGCACGATCCCGCCGGCCGGCCCGTCCTCGGGCCGCTTCCCGGCGTCCCGGCTGGCGTTCGCGGCCCCGGACGGCGAGCTGATGCGCCGCATCCTCGAGGGCCTGCGCAAGCTGGACTGACCCCGCTGTCGATCCGCGGCGTCGCCGTTCGTTCAGGAGGGGAACCACCCCTGGACGAAAGGACACCCGATGCGTTCGATCAGCGTCACCATGAGCGTCACCCTCGACGGCGTCGTGCAGGGCCTCGGCCGGCCCGACGAAGACACCCGCGGCGGCTTCGCCCACGGCGGCTGGGGCAACCGCTACCAGGACGAGGTCATGGCCCGCGAGATGGGCCAGGGCATGAGCCGCCCCGGTGACATGCTCTTCGGGCGGCGGACCTGGGAAGACTTCATCGGCGCCTGGGCCGGGCGCGACGACGGTAACCCCTTCACCACCCACATGAACGCCGTCACCAAGTACGTCGCCTCGACCACCCTCGAGGACGCCGATGCCTGGCAGAACTCCGTGCTGCTCGCCGGCGACGCCGAGAAAACCGTCGCCGAGCTGAAGGCCCGTCCCGGGAACGACCTGTCCGTCATCGGCAGCGCCTCGCTCGTGCACTCGCTGCACGCCGCCGGCCTGGTCGACCGCTACACGCTGCTGATCCACCCCCTGACGCTCGGCGGCGGCCGGCGCCTGTTCGAGGGGCCGGCGCCGCTGACCGAGTTCACGCTCACCGGCAGCGTCACCACCACGAAGGGCGTGATCATCGCCCGGTACGAGCGTCGCTGAGCGCCGCGGGGGACTCCGCCTCCGGAATCAGCAGCCGGGCCGCACCGGATCCGTCGGCCGGGACCGACCACACGTCCGCGTGGCCCGGCCCGCGGGGCACGCCGTAGCCGATGGTGCGGTCGTCGAGCCACGCCGGCTGGTCGTCGACGCTGCGGGTCTCGGCCAGCGGCGTCACCTTCGACGTCGCCAGGTCCACGACGGACAGCCGCCAGCCCTTCGCCGGGTCGTCGTCCACAGCGGACTTGAACGCCACGCGGGTTCCGTCCGGGGAAAGGGACGGGCATTCGACGTTTTCCCGCAGCGTGCGGATCGTGTGCGCGGCGAAGTCGCCCGCGACGAGGTAGCGGTGCCCGGCCGTCGACATCGTCGCGTAGAAGTGACGGTCGTCGCGGGTGAACGTGACGCCCCAGAAGTTGAGGTCCGCGGCCTGGTACGGCTTCCCGTCGAGCGTCACCGCGTAGTCCTCGAGGGTGCCGGCCAGGTCGCCGGTCGCCGTGTCGAGGATGCCGGCGCGGGTGGAGAACATGCCGCCGTTGTAGGAGTCGCCGGTGACGAACACCGTCCACGCGAGCATCCGGCCGCTCACCGACACCCGCGCCCGGTTCGGCAGCCCGACCAGCGGGATCTCCCGGCTCACCGCGAGGCCCGCGTCGAGCACCGCCAGCTGGTAGGTGGTCAGGTCGCCGTCCTGGCGCAGGCAGAGCCCGGTGCCGCCGGCGGCGTACACCCGTGCGCACGACAGCGGCGACACCGTCCGTGAGCCGCCGGGGTCGGTGACGGACACCGTCGCGACGTGGCCGCGGTCGGCGTCGGCGGTGCTGCGGAACAGCAGCCGCGGGCCGGGGGAGAGGCTCACCGCGCCGGTGGCGGCGGTGTTGGCGGCGTCGTGGCTGCGCGCGCTCGCGAACCCGACGTAGGCGACCGCCGCCCCGGCCAGCACGAGGACGCCGGCGACGGCGATCAGGATCCGGGTCTTCACGCGGCGACCTTCCCGGGGGAGAGCACCACGAACGTCACGGCGATCGCGACCAGCGCCCCGCCCGCGGCGACGCCGACCGCGAGCCCGGCGCCCCAGAACTGCCAGGCCAGTCCGAAGAGGACGGACGAGGCGAAGTACGCAAGCGCTTGCGCCGTCTGGACCAGGGAAATCCCCGTGGTGCGCAACGACTCCGGCAGCAGCGGACCGGCCAGCGCCATCAGGACGCCGTCGGTCGCCGCGTAGAACGCGCCGTACAGCGCGAGCGCCAGCACGAACAGCGGCCAGCCGGACACCGGGCCGGCCAGCAGCAGGTAGACCAGCGCGAGCGCGCCGTAACCGCCGAGCACGACCGGCAGCCGTCCGACGCGGTCGGCCAGTACGCCCAGCGGCGCGGCCAGCAGCAGGTAGCTCAGGTTGGTGCCGACCGCGAGTAGCGGGAACCAGCCGGTCGCGATGTCCTCCTTGTGCTGCAGCAGGAGGTAGACGAACCCGTCCCCGACCGTCGCGAGCCCGAGCACGCACGCCGCCACGAGCAGGCGCCGTACGCCGCTGCCGCGCAGCAGGGCCGCCGCGGCGCGGGGCGAGACCGTGTTCGCCGCGGCTTTCGGCGTCCGGTGGTCGCGGACGAACAGCACGAGCAGCAGCACGCCGATGGCGGCGACGCAGAAGCTGACGACGAACACCGCGTCGAACGCCTCGGGGTCCGTCGCGCCGACCGCGGCCAGCACGGCGAGCGCGACCAGCGGCCCGGCGAACGCGCCCATGCTGTCCATCGCCCGGTGCACGCCGAAGGCGCGGCCGAGCAGCGGTTCCGGCGCCGAGAGGGTGATCAGCGCGTCCCGCGGCGCCGTCCGCAGGCCCTTGCCGGTGCGGTCGACGGTGATCGCGGCGCCGATCGCGGCGGCCGACGCCCCGGCCGCGAGCAGGCCGAGCTTCGCCACCGCGGACAGCGCGTAGCCCGCCCCGGCGACGACCTTGCGGCGGCGGACCCGGTCGGCGACGTACCCGCCGACGATCCGCAGCAACGCCGTCGCGCCGGTGTAGAGGCCGTCGACCAGGCCGTACGCGGCCGGGCCGAGGTGCAGGCCGAGCACGAGGTAGACCGGCAGGACCGCGGTGACCATCTCCGACGAGACGTCGGTGACCAGGCTGACCGCGCCGAGCGCGAAGACGTTCGCGCCGACCGCCGAGAGCTTGCCCTTCGCGGCGTGCTCTCGGCGGCCGATGGTGGAGAGGTACACGCGGGTTACTGCCAGACGTCGAGGATCGGCGACTTGCTCGCGGCGCCGCCGATGCCCGGCAGGCCGTAGGACGCCTCGATCGTGCGCAGCACGGTGTAGTGGTTGATGGACTCGCTGTAGCTGCCGACCTTGACGTGCGCGCCGGTGAAGCTGGTGAAGATCTGGTTCACCGACGTGCCGCTGTCCTCGTCGAAGGTGGTGATCAGCAGGCTGTTGTGCGTCTTGGCCCACTGGGCGTAGGCGTCGAGGTGGTTCTTCAGCCAGGTGTCGCCGGTGCCGATCGAGCAGTCGTGCATGTCGTTGCACATGTCGGGCGTCACGAAGGCGACGGTCGGCAACCGGGTGAAGTCGGTGGGGAAGCTCGAGTAGCGGACGTTGCTCGCGGCCGGGACGTTGGAGAAGTCGACCCAGCTGTTGTGCTTGCGGCGGTAGGTGCCGCTGGAGCAGCCGGTGTAGCCGTCCGAGGGCATGGCCTCGGAGTACCCAGTGAAGGTCTTGCCCGCGCCGATCAGCTGCTGGCCGAGGTTGGCCTTGGCGCCGAGGTTGGCCGGGCAGGAGTCGTCGGTGACGCCCTGCGTGGCGCCCGAGAAGAGGGCGACGTAGTTGGGCTGGCTCGGGTGGGTGATCGCGAAGGCGTTGGTGAACTTCGCGCTCTGCGAGGCGAGGGTGTTGAAGTAGGGCGCGCTGGAGCTGCCGTTGATCGACGAGTACTTCTTGTTCTCGAACATCACGAGGACGATGTGGTCGAACGCCGGCACGGTCGAAGCGGTGGGCTTGACCGCGGTCGGCTCGTCCGTTCCGGTGACGACGGCTGCCGTGACGACACCGGCTGTGACCAGGGTGGCGGCGGCGAACGCGGCGAAGATCCGCTTGCGGATCATGGGTCCTCCAACGGTGGCGGGTGAGGGCGCCTCATGGTGCCCACTCCACGAGGCCGGAACGTGGGCGTGTCGTGGTCCGGTTCGTGAACACCAGGAAACCTCCGGCGGACAACGGAAAGAGTGGGTTAATGGCTTTCCGCTGTCAACCTCCTAAGGTAGGTGTCTACTGTGGACAGCCAGGGACTTGACAGGTCGCTCCCAGGTCGTTCAAAGGAACGGCGCCGAGACTCGGTCCCATGGAACCCACCACGACAGGCGGAGCGGCCCGCCGCGAGCACGGCAGGCGCAAGGCCGCGCTGGTCACGGCGACGGTGG
The DNA here is from genome assembly GCF_040629235.1 of Amycolatopsis sp. NPDC005961. NCBI lineage: Bacteria > Bacillati > Actinomycetota > Actinomycetes > Pseudonocardiales > Pseudonocardiaceae > Amycolatopsis > Amycolatopsis sp. NPDC005961. The sequence continues at coordinate 174,013 of NZ_JBEXVF010000002.1, forward strand.
CGGTGCTGGGCGCGGCCACCGCCGGCGCGATCGGCTTCGGCCTTTCGACGGCGTCCGCCACCACTTCGACCAGCACTTCCGACTCCACCGGTACCCAGGACCAGCTCCAGTCGTCGGACAGCGGCGTGAGCGCCGGCTCGGGCAGCGCGCACACGGGCTCGGGCGCGTCGTGACCACGGCGGCGAGGACGTTCCCCGCGCTGGGCACGACGGCGTCGGTGGTCGTCACCGACCCGGGGCAGGTGGCGGAGGCGGCTTCGCTCCTGCGGGCGGAAGTCGACGCGATCGACCTGGCGTGCAGCCGGTTCCGCGCGGACTCGGAGATTTCCCGGCTGCACGAGCAGTCAGGGCGTCAGGTCCGGGTCGGGGTGCTGCTGGCGGAGGCGCTGGGAGCGGCGTTGCGCGCGGCTCGGCTGAGCGGGGGATTGGTGGACCCGACGGTCGGGGCCGCGGTGCGGGCACTCGGGTACGACCGGGACTTCGCGGAAGTCGTGAGTGGGAAACAGTGTTCTGACCCGGTTTCCCACTCACGACCTGCCGCTGCAGACCGCTCGACCGCCGGCCTGGTTCCCGCGCCCGGGTGGCATCGGGTGCTCTTCGATCCCGCTCTCCGCCTGGTCGTCCTCCCGCGCGGCGTCCACCTCGACCTCGGCGCCACCGCCAAAGCGCTCGCCGCCGATCGGGCCGCGCGCCGGATTCACCTCGCTCTCGGGTGCGGTGTTCTCGTCAACCTCGGTGGTGACCTCCGCGTCGCCGGGCCGGAACCCGCCGGGGGCTGGCAGGTCGCGCTCGGCGACGACCACGCCGACGCCGTCACCCACTCGGCCGCGAGTGTCGCCCTCAACGCCGGCGGTCTCGCCACCTCCGGGACCACCCGCCGGCGCTGGCGCCACCGCGGGCGCGCCGTGCACCACATCGTCGACCCGCGCACCGGTGATGTCGCGGAACCGCTGTGGCGCACCGTCACCGTCGTCGCGAAGTCCACTGTGGACGCAAACACGGCGAGCACCGCCGCCATCGTCCTCGGCGCGGAAGCACCGGCCTGGCTGGAAGAACGACGGCTGCCCGCGCGACTCACGTCCGACGACGGCGACGTCGTCACCACGCCGGGCTGGCCCGCGGAAGGGAAAGCCGCATGAGCTCCGCCGTCTGGTACTTCAGCCGCGCGACCGGCCTCGTGTCGCTCGTGCTCTTCACCGGCGTTGTCGTCCTCGGCGCGCTCGGCGCCGGCCGGTTCGCGACCCCGGCGTGGCCGCGGTTCACCGTCGCCGCCCTGCACCGGAACCTCGCGCTGACCAGCCTCGCCTTCCTCGTCGCGCACATCGCGTCGGCGATCCTCGACGGCTACGTCTCGCTGAGCTGGCTCGACGTCGTCGTGCCGTTCGGCTCGGCCTACCAGCCGCTCTGGGTCGGCTTCGGCGCCGTCGCGATCGATCTGCTGGTCGCGATCGTCGTCACCAGCCTGCTGCGCACGCGCATCCCGCCGCGGGCCTGGCGTGCCGTCCACTGGCTGGCCTACCTCTGCTGGCCGGTCGCGCTGGTGCACGGCTTCGGCATGGCCGAGGACGACGCCGCGTACGGCTGGATCGTCGCCTGCGACGTGCTCTGCGTGCTGGCCGTCCTCGGCGCCGTCGCCTTCCGCGCGACCCGCCACGACGCCGACACCGCGACCCGCAAGCTTTCGCCGCTCGGAGGTACCCGATGACCATCCTGCCGCCCCACCGCCTCGACCTGGCCGGCCACCGGCGCCGCACCGGCGTCGTGCCGTGGGTCGCCTACCACGGTGACGACGGCCGCGACCGGCTGATCGAAGCGGTCGCCGCCGCGGACCTGCGCGGCCGCGGCGGCGCGGGCTTCCCGACCGCGGTCAAGCTGCGCTCGGCCCGGAAACCGCGCTCGATCGTCGTCGCGAACGGCTGCGAAGGCGACCCGCTCAGCCACAAGGACGCCGCGCTGCTGGCGTTGTCCCCGCACCTGGTGCTGGACGGCCTGCAGCTCGCCGCGCACGCCGTCGGCGCGGGCGAAGCCATCCTCTGCGTGCACGCCGGGAGCCCGGTGCTGCCGAGCGTCTTCGCGGCGCTCGCCGAACGCGACGATCTTGTGCCGGTGCGCGTCGAGGAGATCCCGCGCCGGTACGTCGCCAGCGAGGAGACCGCGCTCGTGCACCACCTGACGTCCGGGGACGCGCGGCCGCTCGGCAAGTCGCCGCGGCCCGGCGAACGCGGGGTGCGCGGCCGTCCGACGCTCGTGGACAACGTCGAAACGCTGGCCCAGCTGGCTTTGGTGATCCTGCTGGGCCCGCAGCACTACCGCGCGGCGCGGGCCGACCTGGTCACGGTGACCGGCGCGGTCCGGCGGCCGGGCGTCGTGGAGACGGCGCCGGGCGCGTCGCTCGCGGCGGTGCTCGCCACGGCGGGCGGCGAGGCCGAGCCGGTCCAAGCGGTATTGGCCGGCGGCTACGGCGGGAGCTGGACGTCGGACCTGACGGCCGGCGTGTCCGGGATTCCGGCGGTGTACGCGCTTCCGGCCCGGGCGTGCGGGCTCGAGTACACCGCGAAGGTGCTGGCGTTCCTGGCGGCGGAGTCGGCCCGGCAGTGCGGGCCGTGCATGTTCGGCCTCCCGGCGATCGCGGCGGACTTCGCGGAGCTGGTGCGCGGCGGCCCGTCGACGGCCCGGCTGGCGCGCCGTCTCCCGTTGCTCACCGGCCGCGGTGCCTGCGCGCACCCGGACGGCGCGGCCCGGCTCGCGACGAGCGCGTTGCGGGTGTTCGGCGCCGATGTGGCGGCGCACGCGGCCGGTGGCCGGTGCCGGGTCCCGGAGCGTGTGGCGTGAAGGTGACGGTGGACCCGATCGGGTGCCGCGCGCACGGGCTGTGCGCGGACCTGCTGCCGGAGGTCGTGCGCTTGGACGAGTGGGGCTACCCGATCGTGGCGTCCGGCCCGGTGCCGCCGGGGTTGGTGGCGGAGGCCCGGCGCGCGGCGGCCGCGTGCCCGGCGCTGGCGTTGCGGCTCCGGAAGGACTGAGCGGCGAGGGAAATCCGGTCGTCGCGTCGCGGGCGGGTCGTTAACCTCGCTGCTATGAAGCTCCACGACCGGATCCGCGGTGCCCGGCTGATCGGCGTGCTGACCGGCGCCGGGATCTCCACGGCGTCCGGTATTCCCGACTACCGCGGGCCCGACGGCGTCTGGACGCGCTCACCGAGTGCGGTGAACGCTTTCACGCTCGAGAACTTCATGGCCGATGCCGCTGTGCGCCGGGAGTTCTGGCGCGGCTACGCCGGGCACGCCGCGTGGCGAGCCGAGCCGAACGCGGCTCATCGCGCCCTCGCGGACCTGGACGGTTCGGGGGCCGCGGTCCGCGTGCTCACCCAGAACGTCGACGGCCTGCACCAGAAAGCCGGCCTCGCCGCGCGGAAAGTCCTCGAGCTGCACGGAACCATGCACATGACGCGGTGCACGTCCTGCCCGCTGCGGGTGCCGACCACCGAGGTGCTGGAGCGCGGCGAGGAAGAACCGCGGTGCCCGGAGTGCGGGGGCGTTCTCCAGCTCGACATCGTCCTTTTCGGACAGAGGCTGGACAGCGAGGTTCTCGGGCGGGCACGCCACGTCGCGGCGGCCGCCGAGGTCTTCCTGGCCATCGGCAGCTCGCTGCAGGTAGAGCCGGCCGCGTCGCTGTGCGCGATCGCGGTGCAAGCCCGGGCGACGCTGGTGATCGTCAACCACCAGCCGACACCGTACGACGAGGACGCTGATTTCGTGCTGCGCGGTGACATCGAGACGGTGGTCCCGGAACTCTGCGCGGCGATCAGCGCCTAGTGCGGTGGTCGTGCGAGGTCCCGCCCGCCTGCTGCCCGGGGTGATCAGCCGGCCTGGATCGCGTCGACCAGCAGGCGCACGACCTCGTCGCCGCCGATCGTCCACTTCTCCTTGGCCAGGTGGCCGCTGAGCTCCAGCCCGGCGATGCCGTGCGCGCTCGACATCAGCAGCGCGCCGTAGCGGCGGGCGTCGGCCTCGCCGACCACGTCGGCCACGAGGGTGAGGAACTCGTTCTCCACCCGGGTGGCGGCCGCGGCGGCCACCGGGTCGCCGCCCACCGGGGTGCTGAACATCAGCGCGTACAGGTGCGGCTGACGGCGGCCGACCCCGATCAGGGCCAGCAGGCCGCGCTCGAGCCGGGCGGCCGGCGTCGCGTCGAGGTCGGCCCGGAGCTGCTGCACCTCGTCCGCCACCGAGTTCCATGCGTCGATGGCGAGCGCGGTCAGCAGGTGCTGCTTGTCCTCGAAGTGCCCGTACGGCGCGCCGCGTGAGACGCCCGCGCGAGCTCCGACCGCGCGGAGCGTCACCGCTTCGGGGCCGCCCTCGTCGAGCAGTTCGGACGCGGCTCGCACGAGGGCGCTCCGGGTCGCGGCGGCGGTTTCGGCTCGCGTCACCATGGCGCCCAGCATAGTTGACAGTGTCACATGAACGACGCATAGTGGTTCATATGACACTGTCACATCGAAACGAGACCATGGTCGTCACCGGCGCCTCGACCGGCATGGGCGCCGCGACCGCCCGTCAGCTGGCCGCCCGCGGCTACCACGTGCTCGCCGGCGTCCGCCGCGAAACCGACGGCGACACGATCCGGGCCGCCGGCGTCGAGCCGGTGATCCTCGACATCACGCGACCCGAGCACGTCGAGGCCCTCGTCGAGCGCGTCACCGCCGACGCGGACCGCCGCCCGCTGCGCGCCCTCGTCAACAACGCGGGCATCTCGGTCAACGCGCCGGTCGAGACGCTTCCCCTGGACGAATGGCGGCGGCTGTTCGACGTCAACCTGTTCGGGCACATCGCCGTCACCCAGGCGCTGCTGCCCTTCCTGCACCGCAGCCGCGGCCGGATCGTGAACATCAGCTCGGTCGGCGGGAAGGTCGCGATGGCCACGTACGGGCCGTACGCGGGGACGAAGTTCGCGCTCGAAGCGGTCAGCGATTCGCTCCGCCGCGAACTCGCCCCGCACGGCGTGCAGGTCGTGGTCGTCGAGCCCGGCGCGGTGCGGACCGAGATGGGCGACCGCGGCGCCGCCACCGCCACCGGTCTAGCCGAGAAGATGAGTCCCGAACACCGGCAGCGGTACGGCGGGCTCGTCCACGCCGTCGTCGCGCATTCGCTGCGCTTCACCCGGGCGGGCCTGCCGGCGGAGAAGGCCGGAGCCGTCATCGTCGAGGCCGCCACCGCGAGGCGCCCGCGCACCCGCTACACGATCGGCCGGGACGCCGCCTTCCTGACCCGCCTCACGCGCGTCCTGCCCGACCGGATCCTCGACCGGGTGACGGCGGCGACGCTCCGGCCGTACCTGCCGTAGCCCGGCTTTCGCCGAACGGGCCGCCGGCACCCCGGGAAACCGACCCGCTCACGCCGGCGCGAGCGGGACCGTCGCCAGCAGGTTCTGCGCCGCGACGCTCGCGCCGTCCGCGCGCACCTGCCCCGCGAACGCCCGCGCCCGCGTCGCCACCTCGGGCCGCAGCGCGACGTCGAGTGCCGACGTCAGAGCTTCAGCCGTCGGCACGCCCGGCTCGGTCGCCGCGCCGAGCCCCAGGTCGCGGACCCGGCCGGCGAAGTAGTGCTGGTCGTACATCTGCGGCACGACCACCTGCGGCGCGCCCGCGCGGGCCGCCGTCGTCGTCGTGCCCGCGCCGCCGTGGTGGACGACGGCCGCCACGCGCCGGAACAGGGCCTGCTGGTTGATCTCGCCGATGCCGAGGCAGTCCGGCGCGTCGCCGGCGACGAGGCCCGCCCACCCGCGGGCGACGACCGCCCGCCGGCCGTGTGCCCGCGCCGCGGCGAGCGCGGCCACGGCGACCTCGCCCGGCGCGCGCATGCTGCCGAACCCGAAGTACACCGGCGGCTCGCCGGCGTCGAGGAACTCGAGCAGCTCGTCCGGCAGCGGCCGCTCGTCCGGCCAGATCCAGGCGCCCGTCTGGACGACCCGCGGATCGCCCGGCTCGGGCCACGGCGCGAGCGCGGCGTCGGCGGCGAGCCACGGCCGGTCACCGAAGACGTGGCTCGGCAGGTCATCGACCGGGGCCTGCCCGGCCGCCACCCGGTATTCGTTGACCTTGCCGCCGAAAAAGGCGTTCCAGCGCCGCGCGTCTTCGTCCCAAAGGGCGCGGTTTCCCGCCTTTCCGGGCGTCCGCCACGGCATCGGCGGCGGCGCGTGCGAATCGGACGGCAAGGTGATGGGGCAGAAGCTCGCGTAGACGTAGGCGGCGCCGGTCCGTTCGGCGATCGAGCGGGTGGCGAACTGCAGGGCACCGCAGGCGACGAGGACATCGCACCCCTCGGCGGCGACGGCGACCGTCTCGAACTGGGTGGTGACGGTGTCCTCGGTGGACTTCCGGATCTGGTCCGGCGTCGGCTTTCCGTGGTGGTCCGCCGCGGTCCCCCGCAGTTCGGGACCGATCGGCACGACGTCGAAACCCAGGTCCTCGAGCCACTCCCGGAAATCGGGCGGCACGCACAGGCGGACGTCCTGCCCGAGCGCTCTCAGCTCCGAGGCCAGCGCCAGCACCGGCTGCACTTCGCCCCGCGAGCCGATCGTGGACAGCAGCACACGCATGAAGGAATCCCCTCGGCAGGAAATGGTGAGCCCGAATTGTGGACCCGCACCCGGGTCTTGCCACAAGCCCCGGGGTCCGCTATATCTTGGAATGGGGAGAGGCAAACCTTCAGCGTTTCGCCACGTCTTCGGCCCGGGTGAACGGATCCCGTGGGGCCGTCGTACGCGTTGATCCACACGGCTCCGTCTCGACGTCGAGCCGTGACGCTCTCAGCCTGCGGCCGCCCGTGGACGTGACGTAACCTTTTACGAAGAACCCGGACCGGTGGGAAAAACCCGGTCGGCAGGAGGTCGGGATGACACTTCGCAGCGTTCTCCTGGAAGACGAGGTCATCCTGACCGTCGACGGTCTCTTCGACGGCGGCCTGGCCCCCGCGTACCACCAAGCGGTCGAAGACGCCTACGCCGCCGGAGCCCGCCGCCTGGTGGTGGACCTGACGATGGCCACGGCGGTCGACGGCGGCGGAGCGGCGGTCCTGGCCGCGACGGCGGCCGGTTGCGCGGCGCGCGGCACCCACCTGATCATCGCGATGCCGGGCGGCGTCGAGGCGGAGATCCGGGACCCGGCGCAGGTCAGGCTGCTGTTGCGCAGCTTCGAACCCTGGCAGGACGCCGGCTGAGGCCCTCAGCGCACCCGGACTGTCAGCCGGAACCGGCTCAGCTCGCTCCCCGGCTCCCACGGGCGGGCGTGGCGTGCCACCAGCGTCGTCTCGCCCGGGGCGTCCGCGTGCAGGACGAAGCGGTGCTCACCGGTGCCGCCGGCCCGGTCCGTCGCCGGGTGGAGAGTCTCCTCGACCACCCGCAGCGGCGGTTCCGGACCGTCCAGCACCCACTGGTAGCCGGTGCCCGCGTTCTCGGGCAACCGCAGCTCCAGCCGCTCGCCGGGCGCGACGTCGGCCGCCGCGCCGTCGGCTTCGAGCGTGAGCACCTTCACCAGAGGTAGATCTCGTGGATCAGCCCGTCGGCGGCCTCGGGATACGTGATCGAACCGGCCAGCCGTCCCGACGAGGCGAGGGTCAGCAGGGCCTCGTGCACGCTGTCGCTGTTCGTCGCGAGGCGTTTCCAGCCGACGCCGTCGACGTAGGCGTACCCGTTGCGGTCGGCGTTGTTCGTCCAGAGCGCGAGCACCTTCTTGGTCGACTGCCAGGCCGCGGCGGTCGTGGCCTGGGCGGCGGCCTGCGGCGCGCCCGGCGGGCTGAGCACCGGGGCGACGCTCGGCTCGGTGGTCACGGTCGTCGTCGCGGCGTTCAGCTGGTCGAGGCTGAGGGGCTGGGGAGCGTTGTCCGGGCTGGCGGTGGGCGCCACCGCCGCGGGCGCGCTGGACGGGCTCTTCGATGCGGCCATCTCGCGGCTCCTAGAAGACGTAGGTCTCGATGATCGTGCTGTTGTTGTTGAACGCGTTGACCGGACGGCCACCCTGCTTCGCGGTGACGAGCTCGGTGAGCATCGCCTTGTTGATCACTTCGTCGTCCGAAGCGAGGTGGAGCCAGCCCAGGTCCTTGAGGTAGGCCCACGTGTTGCGGTCCTGGTCGTTGCTCCACAGGCCCAGCACCGACGTCGTGCCGGTCCACGAGCGCAGGTTCACCGCGCCGACCTGCTCGACCTGCCAGGTCTCGATGCCGCACTCGCCGTAGCCGATCCGGAAGAAACCGCCGTCGCCCCAGCTGGTGTTCCAGCTGTTCTTCGCGATCCAGCAGCCCTGGGCGTCGTCGTAGCCGACCAGCGTGACGCAGTGGCCGCCGGCCAGCTCGCCGGTGACGTGGCGGTACACGCCCGTCTGGTAGGAGAAGAAGTCCTGGTAGACGAGGAAGCACGCGATCAGCGCGCCGCAGGCGGCCAGCTTCTCCTTCATCGCCGCCGGGTCGCCGGTCAGCGCGGCGTAGGACGGCGTGGTCGCGAGCCGGTTCGGCCAGTCGGCGTTCAGCTTCGCGCCGGAGCGGTTGCGGGCGCTGTACGGGAAGTAGTCCTCGTAGGTGATGCCGACGTCGTGGCAGGCCTTCAGCGCCCGGTCGGGCATCCAGCCGGTGTCGCAAGTCGCGTTGTCGTTCGCGCCGTGGGTGTAGAACAAGTGCGCCTCGGACAGGTCGAGCTTCAGACCCGGCTGCCCGCGGGTGAACGCGGCGACCGTCTCCATCGTGGCCACCGTGCCGAACGAGACGCACGAGCCGCAGTCGCCCTGGTCCTTGATCGGTGTGACGTAATTGGCGCCGCCCGCGTTGCGGCTGTCGAACTGAGCGGGGGCGCCGGCCCCGGAAACGGCGGTCGCCCGGGCGGCTTCGCCCGCGGCGAGGGACTTCGCCCGCGACTCCAGGTCCCGCCGGTCGCTCTCCGGCGGCAGGGGCACACCCAGGCGGTGCCGGCGCTGGTCCTCTTCGAGGATGGTCATGGAGTTCTCGCCCATGACCCAGGGATGGCCCTGTGCGGCCAGTTCGGTGCGGACCCGGTCGAGCTCGACCGGCGACGCGGGGGTACCGGGATCGGCCATGGTGACTCCCTGATTCGGACGCCTCATGCGGCGCTTCGGTGACCGTGCCCGACCGTTGTACTCTCGCGCCGGTCGAGGTCACCAGAGTCGTCATCCCTTTGCCGAGGAGCAGTTTTGTGGCGCCGGGAAAAGATCTTTTCCGGTCAGGAGATCTCGATGCTCTCGCCGATTTCGGCAGGCGTTTCCCGGGTCAGTTCTTCGGCGAAGATGGTGTCGATCTTCCGGGCCGCGGTCCGCAGTTTCACGGCACCGGCGACGAGCAGCAGGAGCGCGGCGACGGGGACGACGAGCAGCACCGGCGGCCAGCCGGCCCCGACGACGGCACCGGTGGAGATCGCCGCGCACAAGAGGAAGAGCGTCCTGACGGCCATGCGCGGCCACGCGGAGCGGGGCTTGGCGTGCCGCCCGCGCGGTGTTCCGAAAACCGGCCGCACGAGGGCAGCGTGGACACTCATCAAGACCTCCGGAAAGTCGTCGAGCCGGCCGGAAGGGGATTCCCGGCGGTGATGTCCGTGGCCGGAACGCGGCCGGTGCGGACACGTGGTGTGTGTCGGGCCGCAACGGGTTCCGGTTACCGGTCGTTATTGCTTCGAGTCCGAATTCGGGGAAACAATTCGAGACGGCTTACGTTCTATTGCGAATGGGTGTCCGACGCTAGGGCCGTTGGGCCCGGATCGGCCCGGCCGGTGGTCCTAGTCGTGGCCGAGGCCCTTGCCTTTCCCCTTGCCGGTGCCGTGCGAGCCGGGGTTCGGCGGCTTGCCGGGTTTCGTGGTCTTCGAGGGGCTTTCGTGGGTGACGGCGGCGGGCTCGAGCGCGGCGGTCTCGGTGGCGCCGGGCCGCGGATCCGGAGTCCCGGACCCGGCGAGCGGCGCCTGGGTGGGAGCGACGGAACTGGGCGCGGGCGGCTGGGCCGGCGTCGTGGGCGTGGTCCCGGGCTCCTGAGCGGAGAGCAGCATGGCGGAGACGGCGGCAACGGCCGCGGCGGTAAGCCCGGCAGCCGCGGTGAACCGGCGGCGCTGGGCCGGGAGGCTCGCCGAAGAGAGCCCGACGGCGGCGAGGATCCTTCGGGGTCCGGTGGGGGCGGTTCGGTGGGGGATGCCGGTGTCGGCCACGGTGGGGTCGAAGGGGCCGAGACGGCCGGAGCGGTCCGACCTGGGGTCGCGGTGGCCGGGGTTGCCCGCGGCGAGGTCGCTCGCGGTGGGTTCGAGCAGGCCGTGGCCGCCGCTGCCTGGGCCGAGGTCGTTTGCCGCAGCGCCGAGCGAACCGGACTCGCCGATCTGCCCGCCGTCATCCGCCGCGCCACGGCCTCCCACCGCACCCGACCGGCCACGCCCCCTGCGATCCGCCGGGGCCGCTCGGTGCCATCTCCGCAGCACCCCCGCCGCGGCGAGGCGTCCCGTCGTCCAAGGCGGTGCCGGGGCGTGCAGCAGCTGCCGGACCTCCGCCGCCGTCGGGCGGTCGGCCGGTTCGCGGTGCGTCATCCGGCGGATCGTGTGGGCCAGCGAGGGGGGAAGCCCCTCCGGGATTCGCGGCGGCCTCGTCAGCCTCGCCATCGCCGCCTCGATCATCGTGCCCGGGTACTCGCGCCGGCCCGTCAGGCATTCCAGCAGGATCAGCCCCAGCGCGTACACGTCCGCCGGCGGGCCCGCCGGCTCACCGCCGACCTGCTCGGGGGCCAGGTACGCCGCCGTTCCCGGGACCACGCCCGTTCCCGTGATGTGCGTCGTGTCGAGGGCGTGCGCTATCCCGAAGTCACCGATCAGCGGGCCGTGCGCGGACAGGAACACGTTGGCGGGCTTCAGATCCCGGTGCACCACCCGCCGCGCGTGCACGTGGGCCAGCGCGTCGGTGAGCCCGTCCGCCAGTGCCGTCACCTCGGCCGCGGGCATCGGCCCGCCCAGGAGCCGCTCCGCCAGGTTCTCGCCCTCGACCAGCTGCATCACCAGGTACGTCCGGCCGTGCGTGGCCCCGCTGTCGAGCAGCGCCACCACGCCCGGGTGGGTGATGCTGCCCTGGATGCTCATCTCGCGCAGCCGGCGGCGCTGGTCCAGCGCGACCACTTCGCGGTCGTAGATCTTGACCGCGACTTCCCGCGCGAGCCGCACGTCGTAGGCGCGGTACACGCGCGCCGTGCCGCCGCTGCCGATCAGCCGGCCGACCTCGTAGCGTCCGGCCAGCAGCTCCGGCGGACGGTCGGGAAGGGAGCGTGGGTGGAGGGCGAACTCGCCGAGAGCGAAACGAGCACACGTGACGTCGTCCGCGTCGCTCATCGGCGCGTTCCCCGTTCCACCGGCGTCGTCGGCCACGGCCGCCATGTACCCCGAACGCGTGGCCGGCAAACGTCAGAAGATCACGCGAAAGCGTCCACACCGGTCAGCTCCGCCGACAGCGTCCACAGGCGACGGGCCTCGTCGCGGTCCACGGCGTACCGGCGGACGCCCGATTCGGTCATGCCCACGGCGTCCGCGGGCGACAGCTCGGCGACGTCGCAGTCCTCGAGGTACAGCCCGCCGAGCCCGGCCAGCTGCGGGGACGTCGCCGCCCAGACCGTGGTCGCCGCGCCCTGCTCCGGGGTCTTGAACTGCACGAGGTAGTTCCCGGCCTCGTCGATCCAGCCGCGCTCGATCTTCTCGGCCTCCGACAGGTGCCGCTGCAGCGGTGTCATGATGCCGCCGGGGTGCAGCGCGAACGCGTGGACGCCGCGGGAAGCGCCCAGCTCGTCGAGCCGGACGGCGAAGAGCACGTTGGCCGTCTTGGCCTGCCCGTAGGCCGCCCACTTGTCGTAGCCGCGGGTGAACTGGACGTCGTCCCAGCGGATGGGGGAGTAGTGGTGGCCGCGCGAGGACAGCGAGACGACGCGGGCACCCTCGGCGACGGCCGGCCACAGCCGGTTGACCAGCGCGAAGTGACCGAGGTGGTTGGTGGCGAACTGGGCTTCCCAGCCCGGGCCGACGCGCGTTTCGGGGCAGGCCATCACGCCCGCGTTGGCGATGAGGAGGTCGATCGACCGCCCGGTGGCCAGGAACCGGTCCGCGAAGTCGCGGACGCTGTCGAGATCGCCCAGGTCCAGGCGGTCGACCTCGACGCCGGCACGGTCGAGGACGGCCTCGGGGCGGCGGGCCGGGATGACGACGTGGGCGCCGGCGCCGACGAGCGCGCGGGTGGTTTCGAGGCCGATCCCGGAGTAGCCGCCGGTGACGACGGCGAGCTTCCCGGTGAGGTCGGCGCCCGCGATGGCCTCGGCGGCCGTGGTGGTGGCGCCGAAGCCCGATCCGATCTTGTGCTGTGCGGTGCTCATGCCCCGACCGTAAGAGCTGGAGCGCACTCCAGCGCAAGTCGCGCGGCCGGAGCCGAAACAGGGGACAATCGACGCCGAGAGGCGCCGCCGACCTAGGAAGGCTCTGATGGCCGACTACTACGGGAACCAGCCCCAGGACGTCCGCCCGGGGATCGACGCGCGCAGGCTGTGGGCGGGCGGCGTGGCGACGGCGGTGATCGCCGCCCTGCTCGCGGTGGTCGGGCTGCTGATCGCGCGCGGCGTCTTCGAGGTCGAAGTGCTGGCCCCAAAAGGCGAGGGCGTCTGGGGCAACGCGAGCACCACGACGTACGCGCTGGTCGCCGCCGCGGTGGCCCTGCTCGCCACCGGGCTGATGCACCTGCTCAGCGTCGCCACCCCCGCGCCGTCGCAGTTCTTCGGCTGGATCATGGTGCTGGTGACGCTGATCGCGGTGGTCCTGCCGCTGACGCTGACCGTCGCCCCGAGCGCGAAGATCGCCACGGCCGCCATCAACCTAGTCATCGGGCTGGTGATCGCCACGGTGGTGAACAGCATGGCGGCCAGCGCGCGCACCCTGCACCGGCGCCGCAGCCAGCAGCAACCCGCGCCGCCGACGCGCCAGTACCCGCAACAGCCGCCGCCGACGACCCGCTACTACGACCAGTGAGCGTGGACACCGCCGACGTGCGGACGACGAACCGCCGCGTGATCGAGCAGTTCCGGGCGGGTGGCGAGGTCGAAGGCATGCACCGCGAGCGGCTGGTGCTGCTGACGACGACGGGCCGGCGCTCCGGTAAGCGGCGCACGGTGCCGATGATGTACCACCGCGACGGCGACAGACTGCTGGTCGTGGCTTCGAACATGGGGGCCGCGAAGCACCCGGGCTGGTACCTGAACCTGATCGCGGATTCCCGGGTGAAGGTGGAGGTGGACGGCGCGACGTTCGACGGGGAGGCGTTGCCGCTGCTGGGGGCGGACTACGTGCGGACGTGGACGGAGCTGGAGAAGCACTACCCGTTCCTGGTCGACCACCAGGCGAAGGCCCGGAAGGCCAAGCGGGTGATCCCGATCGTGGAACTGTCCGAAGAGGACCTCGGCTGAAGTCCTCTTCGGACCGGGACTACTTGCTCGCCACCCGCCGGTACTTCGCCGTGGCCAGCGGGGCGAACACCGCGATGATCGCCACGCAGCACAGGATCGCGTACAGCGCCGCGTTCTCGGCCGGCCACCCCGTCGGCGCCGGCCCGAACCGGTTGCCGAACAGGTCGCGCGTCGCGTTGATCACCGCCGTGAACGGGTTCCAGTCCGCGATCGCCTTGAGGAACGGCGGCAGCGTCTGCGTCGGGACGAACGCCGACGAGATGAAGCTCAGCGGGAACATCCAGACCAGCCCCAGGCTCTGCGCCACCTCCACGCTGCGCGCCGCCAGGCCGATCAGCGCGCCGACCCACGACAGGGCCCACGCGAACATCAGCATCACCAGGTACCCCAGCAGCGCGTCCCAGAAGCTGCCGCGGATCCGCCAGCCCACGATCAGGCCGCACGCCGACATCACGACCAGCGCCACCACGCTGACCACCAGGTCGGACGTCGTCCGGCCGAGGACCACCGCGATGCGAGACATCGGCAGCGAGCGGAACCGGTCGATGATGCCCTTCTGCAGGTCGTTCGCGAAGCCGATCACGGTGAACGCCGAGTTGAACGCCACCGTCTGGGCGAAGATGCCCGCGATGAGGAACTCGCGGTAGGCCGCGCCGCCCGACTCGCCGCCGATCGCGTTGCCGAAGACGTACGCGAACAGCAGCACGAACATGATCGGCTGCAGGGTCGCGGCCATCAGCCAGTCGGGGTTGCGGCGGACGTTCATCAGGTTGCGCCACGTGATGATGCGGCCGTCCGAGATGCCCTTCGCGATCGCGTTCACTTCGCCACCTCCTCGGCGGGTTCGGCGCCGTGGCCGGTCAGGGACAGGAACACGTCGTCGAGCGTCGGCCGGTGCAGGGCGACGTCCTGGACGGCGATGCCGTGGGAATCGAGCCGGCGCAGGGCTTCGATGAGCGCCTTCGGCCCGGTGTCGACGAAGATCTCGGCGCGCCGCGTGTGGTCGTCGCCGGACGGTTCGCCGGTGCCCACCTCGCGCAGCACTTCCAAGGTGGCCGGCAGGTCGGCGGCCGAGGCGACGACGAGCTCCAGCCGTTCGCCGCCGATCTGCGCCTTGAGCTCGTCGGCCGTGCCGCGCGCGATCACCCGGCCGTGGTCGATCACCACGATCGAGTCGGCGAGCTGGTCGGCCTCTTCGAGGTATTGGGTGGTCAGCAGCACGGTCGTGCCGTCCGCGACCAGCTCCTTGATGACGCCCCAGGTGTCGAGGCGCCCGCCCGGGTCGAGGCCGGTGGTCGGCTCGTCGAGGACGACGACGGTCGGCTCGGCGACCAGCGCGCCGGCCAGGTCGAGCCGCCGCCGCATGCCGCCCGAATAGCCCTTCGCCGGCCGGTCCGCGGCATCCTCGAGCGCGAACCGGGCCAGCAGCTCCCGGGCGCGCGAGCGCGCGGCGGACTTCCGCCTGCCGTAGAGCCGCCCGACCATGTAGAGGTTTTCGAACCCGGTGAGGTTCTCGTCGACGGCCGCGTACTGGCCGGACAGGCCGATCCGCTGCCGCACCTCGTCGGGCTGGGTCAGGACGTCGTACCCGGCCACCCGCGCCGACCCCGAGTCCGGCCGCAGCAGCGTCGTCAGGATGCGGACCATCGTGGTCTTCCCGGCGCCGTTCGGGCCGAGCAGGCCGAGCACGCGCCCGGCCGGGATGTCGAGGTCGACCCCGTCGAGCGCGCGGGTCGAACCATAGGTCTTGACGAGCCCGCGCACTTGGACGGCGCTGTCCGGTTCCGGCATGGCGGTTCCCCTCTCGTGACCCCGCCAAGCTAGGCCACGGCGCCCGCTTTGTCGTCCGGGATTATCCCTGAGCCGCCGCGAGCGTGACGGCCAGTTCCGGCGGCGTCCGCAGCGTCTGGAACACGACGCAATAGCGCTCGGTCAGCTTTTCGAGCGTGGCGAGCTGCTCTTCGGAAGCGTCGGTGTCCAGGGCGAACGACAGCCGGATCGCGCGGAAGCCCACCGGCGCGTCCTTCGCGACGGCGAGAGTGCCGCGGAAGTCCAGTTCGCCTTCGGCGCGGACCCGGCCGCCGCGCACCTCCAGGCCCAGCGACGTCGCCACCGCCCGCAACGTCACACCGGCGCACGCGACGAGCGCTTCCAGCAGCATGTCGCCGGAACACGCGAGGGTGCCGTCGCCGCCGGTCGCCGGGTGCAGGCCGGCTTCCACGACCGCGCGGCCCGTTTCGACCTTGCAGGAGATCCCGAGGCCGTCGAGCTCGGCGTCGGCGTGCAGCGTGACGACGGCGCTCTCCGGCTGCTCGCGGTACTTGTCCTTCAACGGGGCCTGGGTCGCGCGCAGCTCTTCGGTGTCCATGGGCCGATTCTGCCCCCCGCGGACAGCGGAAAGCGAAAAGGCGGGGAGCCGGATTTTCCGGTCTCCCCGCCTTTTCAGTGCGGATTCAGCGGTTTCAGCTCAGCGTCACCGCGACGTCGTCGATCACGAACGACGTCTGCAGCGAGCTGTCCTCGGTGCCGGTGAACTTCAGCGCCAGGGTGCCGCCGGCGGCCGACGAAACGTCGATCGTCTTGAGCGCGTACCCGGACGCCTTGTTCAGGTTGGAGTAGCTGCCCAGCGTCGCGCTGCCGTTGGTGACGGTCAGCTTGTCGTAGGCGGTGGTGGTGGTCGTTTCCGCGGTGTCGATGTGCACGTAGAACGTCAGGCTGGCGTGGCAGCCCGCCGGGATGCTGACCGACTGCGCGACCGACTCCGTGTGCGTGGAGCCGTAGCCGTCGAGCCAAGCGCTGTACGTGCCGCCGTGCGCGGCTTCACCCGAGGACGCCCACTGGCCGATGGCACCGGTGGTGCCGGTCCAGCTGCCGCTGCCCGATTCGAAGCCGCCGTTGACGATCTTCTGGCCGGAGCAGCCGGTGGTGGTGCCGACGGTCCAGGAGAACGACGCCGTGCCGGTCTTGTTGGCCGCGTCCTTCGCCGTCACCGTGACGCTCGAGGTGCCCGCGGTGGTCGCGGTGCCCGAGATCGTGCCGGTGGAGGCGTTGATCGACAGGCCGGCCGGCAGGCCGGTGGCGGTCCAGGAGTACGGCGCGGTGCCACCGCTGGCCGACAGCGGCAGGTTCACCGCGGTGCCGGTGACGGTCGACTGGTTGCCCGGGTTCGAAACGGTGACCGTGCCGGTCGCCGAGCAGGTCGGGTCGGCCGACTGCGCCGGCACGCTGATCGCGTCCCACGCCGCCTTGACGGTGTTGAACTCGGTGCAGCTGCCCGGGAAGAGGTTCTTCGCCGCGGTCAGCGTCCAGGTGCGGTACTTCAGGTACGAGCTGCTGGTGGTCTTGAGCAGCATCGCGTTGTAGAAGATCTTCACCGCGGTCTGGACACCGAGGCCGGTGATCGTCGAGCTGTTGCAGGTCGAGCTGGTCGGCTGCCCGTTGGTCGGGTTGGTGCCTTCGGCCAGCAGGTAGAACCAGTGGTTGCCCGGGCCGGCGGCCGCGTGCACCTCACCGTTGGGGACGGAGCTGTCGTAGCAGTTCTTGTCGCCCAGCGCCGACGGGTTGTACATGTTGCGGATCGGGCCGGAACCGACGAGGTTGACCTGCTCGCCGACGAGGAAGTCCGGCTGGTCGTAGGGAGCGGGCTCGTTCGCGAACCACTCGGTCGAGGCGCCGAAGACGTCCGCGACGAACTCCTGCGTGCCCGCACCGGAGATGCCACCCGGGGTGTGGTCGTCGATGCCGTGGCCGTGCTCGTGCGCGACGACGTCGATCGAGCCGATCCAGCCACCGGCGGTGTTCTTGCCGATCTGGACCTGGGTGCCGTCGTAGTAGGCGTTCTGGTCGTTCAGGCCGACGCGGATCGGCCAGCCGCCGCCGCTGCCGTCGAAGCTGTTGCGGCCCAGCCACTGCGAGAGCATCTTGTTCTCGGTCTGGGCGGCGAACAGCGCGTCGACGCAGCCGGTTTCGCGGTTGCTGGCGGTGCCGTTGCCCCAGAGGTCGTCCGGCCCGCTGAAGGTGGTGTTGTTGGCCGCGTCCTGGCAGGACGTGTTGGTGATCGTCGGGTCCTTCAGCGAGTACGTGCTGCCCGAGTGCGTGGTGTCGAGGTGCACCGGGTTCGGCCCGTTCCACGCGCTGGTGCCGTCACCGTTGAGGACGTGCTCCTGCGTCTTCAGCACCTTGCCGGTGCCGGCGTCGACGATGACGTCGAGCCGGCTCGGGCCTTCGGCGTCGCGGCCGACGACCGTGCTCTTCCAGGCCAGCGTCGGCGAGCCGAGCGCGTAGACGACCTGCTGGGCGGGGCTCACGCTGTCCACGGCGGACAGCTGCTGCCGAGCGGTCGCCTCGGCCGCGGCCTTCGTCACCTTGCCGGTGGTCGAGGCGAGGTTGATGGTCTGGTCCTGCGCGACGGAGGTGCCGAGCACCTGGCCCGTCGAGTTGGTCGCCACGACGAAGTCGCCGCCGACGACGGGCAGGCCCTTGTAGCTGCGCTCGTAGGGGATGTACTGGAGGCCGTTCGTCGAGGAAATCGCTTTCTGGGCCTGGAAAACGTCGTCCGCGCTGGCGTGCAGCGCGGCGGGCCTGCTCGCCACGAGGCCGGCGGCCGCGGTCGTGGCCTGGGCCAGGGCGCTCGGAGCCGCGTCCGGGGTGGCGTTCGGGGTGGGTTGCGCCTGTGCGGTACCGGTGATGCAGAGCGCGCCGACGAGTATGCCGGTTGCTGCCAAGACGACTGGACGTCTCAGTTCCATCGAGGGATCTCCTCCGGGCAGGGTGAACCAGACCCGGGTTCGAGACCGGGCCGGATCAAGGGGACGAGAGGTGGTGCTGTGGAACGGAAATCAGAATCCGGTGCCGGAGCCTCGTGAACAAGCGACTAACGTACGGTCTTATCTACCGGACGCAATAACTCCCAAAAGGGACATATCCCGCTATTGGGATTCGATCGGCTGACCGTCCACTCAGGACGGGAGCCGGATCACCGCCGTTCGGGTGATCTTTCCCGCCTCCGAAACGACGAAGGCCCCTTCGCCAGTGGATCGGCGAAGGGGCCTTCGTGGTACGAGTGTGTCAGGCGGTCTTCTCGCGCTTCGGGAGCTTCCAGCCCGGGCGCACGAAGTGGCACGTGTACCCGTTCGGGATGCGCTGCAGGTAGTCCTGGTGCTCCGGCTCGGCCTCCCAGAAGTCGCCCACCGGGCTGACTTCGGTGACGACCTTGCCCGGCCACAGCCCGGACGCTTCGACGTCGGCGATCGTGTCCTCGGCGACGCGCTTCTGCTCGTCGTTTTCGAAGAAGATCGCGGAGCGGTAGCTCAGGCCGATGTCATTGCCCTGACGGTTCTTCGTCGTCGGGTCGTGCACCTGGAAGAAGAACTCGAGCAGGTCGCGGAACGTGGTCCGGGTGGGGTCGTAGACCACCTCGATGGCCTCGGCGTGCGTGCCGTGGTTGCGGTAGGTGGCGTTCGGGACGTCGCCGCCGCTGTAACCGACCCGGGTCGAGATGACCCCGGGCTGACGGCGGAACAGCTCCTGCATGCCCCAGAAGCAGCCGCCGGCCAGGACGGCCCTTTCGGTTGACGTGCTCACGGCGTCACTCCTTCTCTCGTCTGGTGCTGCCACCTGTACAACTTCGGCGGTACACCGATGATTCCACGAGAGGGTTACGGAAGCCTGACGTCACCCGGCCTGCAGCTTCGCCAGGGTGAGGACGTCGCCGCCGATGCCCCAGCCGCCGTCGGCGACCTCCTCGACCAGCACCATCGTGTTCGCGCGGGCGCGGTCGCCGTAGATCTCGGCGTACAGGTCGGTGGTGCGGGTCACGATCAGCTCCTTCTGCTCCGGGGTGAGGGTGCCGGTGGGGACCTTGAAGTTGGCGAACGGCATCGTGAGCGTCCTTTGTTATCGATGGTTTCGTGCTTGCGTAATCGACGCTAACACGAGCGACGAATCGACGCTACCCTCTACTTGATATCGATGATACTCGCTGGTAGCGTCGAGGGGGTGGACGTGAGAACGCGGATCCTGGAGGCGGCGGCCGACCTGCTGGCGCACTCCGGCGACTTCTCCACGCGGGCGGTCTGCGAAGCGGCCGGCGTCGGGGCGCCGGCGCTGTACCGGCAGTTCGGCGACAAGGAAGGCCTGCTCGCCGCCGTCGTCGACCACGGGTTCGAGCGGTACCTCGCCGGCAAGCGGGCCGCGAAGCCGTCCGGCGACCCGGTGCGCGACCTGCGCGACGGCTGGGACAACCACGTCGCGTTCGCGCTCGCCCACCCCAACCACTACCGCCTGATGTACTCGGGCCTGTCGACGCCGCCGGGGGCGGCCGCCGAGGCGCACGGCCTGCTGCTCGCGGTCCTGGAGCGCTGCGCGGCGGCGGGACGGCTGACGCTGCCGCCGCCGCTCGCCGCGCAGATGGTGATGGCGGCCAACGCCGGTGTCGCGCTGTCGATGATCACGCGGCCGGAGCTCTACCCGGACGCCGGGTTTTCCGTCCGGGTGCGCGAAAGCGTGCTGGCCGCGGTCCTCGCGGCGCCGCGGCCGGAGCCGGACGACGTCGCCGCGACGGCGACGACGCTCGCCGCTCAGCTGCCTTCCGCGGTACCGGGGGACCTGACGGCCGCCGAAGTGACCTTGCTACAGGAGTGGCTGGCGCGGTTGAGCGTCCACAGTGGACGCTGAGCCGGACGGCCGCGCCGGTTGGGCCGTCCGCGAGCAACTTTTCCTTCGGGGCGGCGGGGGTGGGACGATGAGCCGGGGCCGGTCCCCGATCCGGTTCCGGGGAGGCGCGCGATGCGCGACCACGACGTGACGCTCTCGGAGCGGACCAGCGGTGCGCTGGTCGTCGAAATCCAAGGCGAGCTGGACATCGGCACCGTGCTGCGGTGGACGACGGTGATCGAAGCCGCCATCTGCGAACTGCCGGAGCCGCACCTGCTGGTCCTCGACCTGACGGCGCTGCGGTTCCTGTCGGTGCGCGGGGCCCGGGGGTTGCTCGAGGCGGTGGAGAGCTGCCGGGACCGCGGCATCACCGGCTGCTTGATCGTCCCGCCGGGCGGCGCGGCCGACCGGGTGGTGCGGCTGACGGGGCTGGCCACCCGGGTCCCGGTCTTCCCGAGCCGGCTGACGGCGATCGCCGCCTGCCAGCCGGTGGAGATGCGGTGGCTGCCGGGCTGACCCGCACGCGGACGTCAGACGGCCGCACCTCGCCGCCGGGCGCCCGCCGCCGGAACAGCCCAGCCACCCCGGCCGCGGCTGCCCGCCCGCGGTGTCTTCGGCCGGGGCGGCTATTCGCCGCGCATCGAGCGGCGGATCTGGGCGAGCCGGTCCTTGGCCGCCTGGTCGCGGTCGGCGATCTGCTTGTCGAGGGCTTCGGCGGTGTTCTCCGTGCCCAGTCCCGCGACGTCGGCGGCGCCCAGCGACGTCGTGTAGCGGTTCTCGATCTTGTCGCGGACGAAGTCGAAGCTGGGCACCCCGCCCTCGCTGTAGTCCGGGTCGGGGAGCGGCGGCGAGGGGATCGCCAGCGCGGCGGTCGGCGTCTCGTCGACGATCTCGCCTTCGACGATGTTCTCGTCCTCGGGTTTGCTCACGCTCCGAGCTTAGCGCCGGTGGCGGCCCGCCGGGTCCGCCAGCGTCTCGCGGACGGCCCGCTCGACGAGGATCGGGACGAACGCGTGGATCCGCGCGGCGGCGAACCGGGTCCGTTCGCGTTCGACGAGGCTGTGGGCGGACGTCGGGTCCAGGTCCGCGTAGTCCTGACGCAGCCGGTCCTCGACCACGTGCAGCTGGAGGTCGAGCTGTTCGGAGGCGATCGTGTCGAGCGTCTGAGTGGTCATGGAGTTCTAGTACCGCGCCAGAAGAACCCCACGTGAACGGAAGATGAACGACAGGTGAGGCTCGGCCAGTGGGTAATTCGGCCGTGGGGCGGTGCGGCCCGGTGGGGAATTCTCGACCGCGCAGAGCCGGTATCCGGAGGGAGCAGACCATGAGTGCCGGGGCCTACCGCGCCGAGACCACCGAAATGGGGACGGTCGCCAAGGCGGTCGAGGAAGTCGGGTCGTCCTTCCTCTCGACCACCCGCGACCTGGAAGGCCTGGTGCTGGACGCGATGTCGTTCGCCGGCATCGGCAGCGGGGTCGCCGCCGCGAACTCGGCGTTGCACTCCTCGCTGGGCAGCGCGCTCCAGAAGTTCCTGAGCCTCATCACGAACGTCAACCAGAACGTCCAGACGGCCGCGAACGGCTACAACGCCGCCGACTCCGACGTCGCGCAGGCCTACGGCGGTGGTCGGAACGCCGCTGCTCAGGGTGGCGGGGGAGCGGCGGCCGCGGCGGCACCGCCGCAGCTCGACGCGCGGGTCGTCGACTCGATCATGCGCTCCGAAGGTGCGACCGGTGAGCAGGGCGGCGTGCCGGAGGCGTACGGCTTCCGGCAGAACATGCACAACGGCTACGACCGGATCATCGCCGCGCGCGAGCAGTACGGCATCGGCAGCGCCGAAGAACGCGCCGTCGTCTCGGACCTGATGACCGCGAACGCGCGCACCGCGGGCGCGCTCAACTTCACCGACCCCGGCGCGCAGGCCGCGGTCATGTCCGGCGCGCACATGCGGGGCGCCGGCGGCGTCCGCGCGATCCTCAACCACATGGCGGGCGACGACATCGTCCGCAGCTCGGGCGCGATCAGCGACGCGGCCGTGCAGCACGCGCAGGGCCTCACGCCGGAGCAGTTCCAGCAGGAGTTCCACGACGCGCGCATCGAGTACGACCGCCAGATCTACGGGGACACGACCACCCGTCAGGGCGGGCACACCGCGAACTGGTGGGACCGCTACGGCAACGGCCTGACCCAGCGCTACGACCGCGAGCAGAACGAGTTCCTCCGGCTGTCGCAACCTCAGGAGTGATCGCCGGTTCGAAGATCGGAAAACGGGGCACCCTACATCGTGTAGCCGAACGACAACGGGAGGCACGCGATGAACCGGAGGATGATCGCACTACTGGGCGGGGTCGCCGCGATGGCGGGGACCTTGGCGTTCGCGGGAACGGCCGAAGCGGCGTCATCGACGCCGTGCGCTGCCGCCGCGAAGGCCTGCGTCCAGCGCAGTTCGAATACGGCGTGGCTGACGGACGGCGCCGGCCACGTCACCTACGGCGGAGTCCCGATCACGGTCGGGCTCGCGAAGTACCCGACGCCGCTCGGGACGTTCCACGTGCAGTACAAGGACATCGACCACTACAGCAAGCAGTTCAACGGGCCGATGCCGTACTCGGTGTTCTTCACGAACACCGGCGTGGCGTTCCACCAGGGCAGCCTGAAGGTCAAGTCGCACGGGTGCGTGCACCTTTCGCACGCGGCCGCGGTGACGTTCTACAACTCGCTGCACCCGGGTGACGTCGTCCAGGTCGTGCCCTGATCCGTCCCGTGTGGACGGTCGAGGAGCGCGCCGGTGACGGCGCCGAAGACCAGGTGGTCCAGGACCTGCGGGACGCGGGGAAGCGTCTGCACGGCCGGGTAGGCCCGGCCGGCTACGCCAAGGTCCAGCGCCGCGATCGCCAGCCCGGCAGCCGCGCCTCGGAGCGGTCCGAGGCGGTGCCGCCGGGCGGTCGCGGCGAGGACCCCGGTCCAGGCGGCCGAGACGACGACGTGCGCGATCAGCCCGGCGGCGACGCCGGGCCGGTCGCGTCGGCCGGGCAGCAGGGTGCCCGCGGCGCGGGTGGCGGTCAGCGGGTCGCGCCCGGTGAAGAGAGCGTGGGCCGTGGACGGGATCCCGCTCACGACCGCGGCGACGGCTCCGGCGCGGAAAGCCCGGCGAGCCGACGCCGTGAACGGCCCTTTCACCCCGGCGTCCGGCTCACCCGGCCGCCAGGTACGCGGCGACGCGGACGCGCAGGCCGCGGACGTGCGGCAGCGCGATCGTGAAGCTGCGCGCCGGCCGGTACCCGGGCCACGGATCGCCGTGGGTGCACGGTCCGGTGAAGTACACGAAACCGTCTTCGTCGTCGTAACGGCCTGGTGACCAGCGCGTGGCGTCGCCCGCCCGGCGGTCCCGGCACTCGGCCCGCGCCAGCCAGTACGCCTCGTGCTTCATCACGCGCCTGAGCTGCGCGGCGAAGGCCGTCAGTTCGTCTTCGGGCAGGCCCAGACCGCGCCCGCCCCACACCCGCGGTGCGCGTTCATAGGTGCGCCCGGGACAACCGAACGTGACCGCGCCCTCTTCGTAGCGACGGGTCCAGTGACCGGTTTCCCTTGTCAGGGCGGAGAAAGAGGATCCGCCGGTGATCTCCAGCGTCATGGGGGAACGATAGTCGATCACGTGCCGACGGGTACCGCCGCGCGGGTGTCGATCGGTGATCTCATGGTGTATACAGTATGCAGTAGCCTGCCTGGGCAGAGGAGACCGCCATGTATTCCGTCACGAACCCCGCCACCGGTGAACTCGTGGAGGAGATCCCGAACTCGACCGACGAGGAGGTCCGCGCCGCGATCGACCGCGTCCACGGCGGGTTCGCGGCCTGGCGCGCCCGGCCGGTCGCCGAGCGGGCCGCGATCGTGCTGCGCGCGGCGGAGCTGTTCGCCGAACGCGCCGACGAGCTGGCCGCGATCATGACCCTCGAAATGGGCAAGCGGATCAACGAGGGGCGCGGCGAGGTCGGCGTCGTCGTCGACATCTTCCGGTACTACGGCGAGCGCGGCCCGGAGCTGCTGGCCGACGAGCCCCTCCCGATCCGCGGCGGCGAAGCGGTGCTGACGAAGGAGCCGATCGGGGCGTTGCTCGGCGTCATGCCGTGGAACTTCCCGGCCTACCAGGTCGCCCGGTTCGTGGCGCCGAACCTGGTGCTGGGCAACACGATCCTCCTCAAGCACGCGTCGATCTGCCCGCGCTCGGCGACGGCGATCGAGAGCGTGCTGCGCGACGCGGGGGTGCCGCCGGACGCGTACGTGAACGTGTTCGCGTCGAGCCGCCAGGTCCCGTGGATGCTCGCCGACCCGCGCCTGGTCGGGGTCTCGCTGACGGGCAGCGAGCAGGCGGGGATCTCCGTCGCGGCCGAGGCCGGGCGGAACCTCAAGAAGTGCGTCCTGGAGCTGGGCGGGTCCGACCCGCTGATCGTGCTGGACACCGACGACCTGGACGAGACGGTCAAGATCACCGCAACGGCCCGGATGCGCAACTGCGGGCAGTCGTGCAACGCGCCGAAGCGGATGATCGTTTTGGGTGAGCTTTACGACGAGTTCGTGGACCGGTTGGCCAAGCGTGTGGCGGAGTATTACGTGCCGGGCGACCCCGCTGATCCGGCGACGACGCTGCCGCCGTTGGCTTCCGTCGCGGCGGCCGACGAGGTGGCTGGTCAGGTCTCGACGGCTGTCCGGGAGGGCGCGAAGTTGCGCGCCGGCGGGCGGCGGGTGCCCGGCCCGGGCGCGTACCTGGAGGCCACGGTCCTCACGGACGTGACCCCGCAGATGGCGGCGTACCACGAGGAGATCTTCGGCCCGGTGGTCCTGGTTTTCCGCGCGGAGACAGAGGAGGAAGCGATCGCCTTGGCCAATGACACGCCGTTCGGGTTGGGGGCCAGCGTGTTCGGAACGGACCGGGAGCGGGCGGTTCGCGTGGCCCGGCGGATCGAGGCTGGGATGGTTTATCTCAACAAGTCGGGTGGGTCGGAGGCGGATTTGCCGTTCGGGGGGATCAAGCGATCGGGGATTGGGCGGGAACTGGGGCCTTTGGGGATTGAGGAGTTCATGAACAAGAAGCCTATTCGGCTTTGAGTCCCCTCCGCCCATCGCCGCCGTTCCTGCGGCAGTCGCTACGGGATGATGCCCTTCGAGTTCAGTGCGTCCGTCAGCCGCTCGCGCAGTTCCTGAGCCGTTGCCTGGACGTCGATCTCCGCCGGGGGTGACAGGACCTTCGAAATCACCGTCGACAGGTTCTGGTACGCCGGGGTCAACGGGCGGACCGCCGCGTCCGTCAATGCTGCCTGGATGTCGCCCTTCATCGGGTACTGGTCCGCCATGGTCGGGTTTTCCTTCGGGTCCGCCGGTTTCGCCGGATCCAACGGCGCGTTGTCGCGGTAGATCGAGGCGATGCTCGGGGGAATGCCGTCCACCAGGGCCTGGTACTTCTGCGATGTCGCGTTGCGCAGGCACAGCGCCGCTTCGAACGCCTCCGGCTTGTGCTGGGAATACGTCGACACCGCCAGGTTGAACCCGCCGATCGTGACGCGGCTCGGCTGGCCCGCGACCACCGACGGGTAGCGCGTCCACTTGAAGTGGGCCAGGTCCTGGGGCTTTTCCTTCGCGTAGGACGCATACACGAACGGCCAGTTCAGCTCGGTCGCCGCTTGGCCGCGCTGGAAGGCCTGGCGGATGTCGTCCTCCTTCTGGTTCGTCAGGGACGGGTCCGTGATCCCCGCTGTCGTGAGCGTCTTCAACAGCGAAAGCGCCTTCACCGCGCCGTCGTCCATCACCACGGACTTGCCGTCGTCGGACAGGATGTGGCCGCCTGCGGACGCCACCAGCGTGTTGTAGAAGACGACCAGCCCTTCGTACTGCGCACCCGTGAACACGACCTGGTACGGCTTCCCGGCGGCCTTCAGCTGCTGCGCCTGCGTCATGAGCTCGTCGAACGTCTTCGGCGGCGACGGCGTGATCCGGTCGTCGTACCAGAGCAGCTGGACGTTGGTGTTCTTCGTCGCGCCATAGAGCTTGCCGTTCCACTTCGCGGTGGCCAGCGGCCCCGGCAGCACGTCCTGCGTGGCCGCCGCCGCGCTCGCGCCGGTCCACTCCTCGGCCCAGCCCGCTTCCGCGAACTCCGGGACCCACGTGACGTCGAGGCCGAGCACGTCCAGCGACGTGTCGCCCGCGGCGAGCCGGCGGACCATCTGCTCGCGCTGGCCGTCCGCGCCGCGCGGCAGCTTGTTGTAGACGATCTTGTACCGGCCGCCGGCCTCCTGTGTGCACCGGTCGACCACGTTCTGGAGGTGGTCCTCCGGCGAGATGTACAGGTTGATCGTCAGCCCGCCGGCGGAGGAGCACGCGCTGAGCGTGGTGGCGGCCAGCAGGGCCGCGCCGGTGAGGGGGAGGAACAGGCGCATGTCGGCCTCCTTGCCGGGCAGGCGACGCCATTGCAAGCGCTTGCATCGATGATTAGCCTTGATCAAGGGCACTGTCAATGCCTGGAACTCGTCCGGTTGCAAGCGCTTGCAACGAATGGGGCAGGGGATGCCGGAGAAGCTCGACGACGTGGCGCGGCTGGCGGGAGTCTCGGCGGCCACCGTGTCGCGGGCGCTGCGCGGGGTGCCCGGCGTCGCCGCCCGCACGCGGACGCGGGTGCTCGCGGCCGCCGCCGAGCTCGGGTACGCCGTCTCGCCCGCCGCGTCGAGCCTGGCCACGGGCCGGACCGGGACCGTCGGGGTGATCGTGCCCTACGTCGACCGCTGGTACTTCTCGCGCCTCATCTCCGGCGTCGAGCGGGTGCTGCGCGACGCCGGGACCAGCCTGCTGCTCTACAACCTCGGCGACGACCCGGGCCGCGCGCGGTTCTTCGCCGGCCTCCCGCTGCGCCGCCGGGTCGACGCCGTGCTCGTGCTTTCCCTGCCGCTGAAGGACGCCGAACGCGAGCAGGTGCTGGGCCTCGGCGTTCCGCTCGTCACGATCGGCACCGAGGAACCCGGCGGGGACTCCGTCGGGATCGACGACCACGGCGCCGCGGTGTCCGCGATGCGCCACCTCGTCCAGCTCGGTCACCGCGAGATCGCGTTCATCGGCGAGAGCGCCCCGATCCCGCTCGGGTTCTCGACGCCGCTGCGTCGGCTGGCCGCGTATCGCGAGGTCTACCACGCGGTGTGCCGCGAAGACGGCCGCGAGCCGGAGGCGGCGTTCGAGACCGGGGGCGGGTTCACCGTCTCGGGTGGGGAGCGGGCGATGGGCGCCCTCCTCGGCTTGCCCCGCCGGCCGACCGCGGTGTTCGCCGCCTCCGACGAGATGGCCTTCGGGGCGCTGCGGACGCTGCGCCGCGCGGGACTGCGGGTACCCGGCGACGTCTCGGTGATGGGGTTCGACGATCACGAACTGGCCGGATTGCTCGAGCTGAGCACCGTCTCGCAGCCCGTCACCGAGCTGGGCGAGCGGGCCGGCCGGCTCCTCCTGGCGCGATTGTCCGGGGGAAAAATCGCGACATCTCCGGTGATTCTCGGGACACAACTAGTCCTTAGGGGCAGTACTGCGCCGCCCGCGCGCCGCTGACCTGCTGTTTTTCCGGTGTTGCTCTGTTCGGTCGATTGCGGCCTACTCGATCTTTAGGTCAAATAATCGCCGACAAGGATTAATCGCCGTGAGGAGCTGGCTGTGCACTGGGGGTCCGTGCTCGAACTCGAAGACAGCGGAGCGGGGATGGTCCGCCCGTACTTCCGCACCCACGGCAGGACCCGGCCGACCCGGGACCTCCCGATCGAGACGCTGGTGTCGATCACCCAGCGGGGGCGGGCCGTGGTGCGGGGCAGCACGCAGGAGGAGACGGAGATCTGCGCGCTGCTGCGGACTTCGCAGTCGGTCGCCGAGGTCGCCGCGCGCCGGCGGATCCCGCTGGGGGTGGCGCGGGTCCTGCTGTCCGATCTGGCGGACCGGGGGATCGTCGCCGTGCACACCGCCCGCAAGGGATCCGGGAACCGGCCGAGCCTCGAGCTGATGGAACGCATCCTCCACGGCCTCAGCCGGCTGTGAACTCCCTGATCAGCCGGGCGAACTCGGTCGGCTGGTCCAGCGGGAGCAACGTGTAGCTGTCGGCCACCTCCACGAGCTTCCCCTTCGGTAGCAACGCTTCCAGCCGCCGGCCGTGGTCGAGGGGCATGACGCGGTCCTCGGTCGCCCAGGCCAGGAGCACCGGCCGGTCGAAGCTCGGCAGCCGTTCGGCCGCCTCGAGCAGGAAGCCCGGCGAAGCGGCCGCCGCCCGCAGGACGCGGACCGTGTCGCGGCGGATCGCCGCGTCGGCCAGGAGCGGGCGGATCCAGCGGGCCGTCGCCGCGTCACCGCGCTTGGTCAGCCAGCCGAACGCGATCGGGAGCCGCCGTGCCGCGCGCAGCCGCATCTGCTGCATGAACACGCCGAACAGGCCCGGGGACAGCTTGCCGGTGGCGACCAGCGTCTTGCCGGTGAGCCCGGGCGGGAAGTTGTCGAACGCGTCGCACGAGCCGAGGACCACGCCACTCACCCGAGGCGCGCCGTCCGCCATCAGCAGCTGCACCAGCGCGCCGCCGGTGTCGACGCCGACGAGGGTGACGTCCCGCAGGTCGAGGCGCTCGAGGAACTCCGCGAGCAGCGCGGCGATGCCGCTCATCGAAAGGTCGGCGTCCTCGTGCATCGGCTGCCGGTGCGCGCCCAGCGGCAGCGTCGGGACGACGCACCGGTGGCCGGTCAGCTCGGCGACCGGCCCGTCCCGCAGGGTGCCGTCCATCAGCAGGCCGTGGACGAAGACGACGACCGGGCCCGGCCCGCCCGTGTCGGTGTACTCGACGGTTCCCGCAGTCAGCTCGATCCGCATGCCGAAAGTGAACCATGTGGTTCGCAAACTGTCGAGACGTCAGGAAGCCGCTTCCTCCCGTTCGACCGCCCGCAGCAGCGCCTCGAACCCGGCGGCCGCGCTGTCGCCGTCCGCGCTGGTCAGCAGGTCCACGAGGAAGCCGCGCAGCGTCGCGAGGATCATCGACGCGACCTCGAACTTCCGCTGCTCCGGCCAGTCGGGCGGGCAGAACGACACCAGCGTCGGCAGGTACTGCTGGGACGCGCCCCGCCCGAGCGCCGCGTACCGGCCCGGGTCGTACATCGCCAGGCCCATCGCCTGGTCGAGGACCCGCCGCAGTGCGGACTCCTCGTCGCGCAGGCTCACCCAGGCGGCGCGGACCCGGTCGGTCAGCGACGCCGACGACGCGGCGACCGCGGTAAGTGCGTTGTCGATCCGCCGCTCGCGCAACGAAAAGACCACTTGGCGGAGCAGGTCTTCGGCGCTTTCGAAGTGGTAGAGCAGCACCTTGTGCGTGGTCCCGGCCGACTTCGCCGCGCGCCGCAGCGAGAAGTCGACGAGACCGTTCTCGGCGACGTCGTCGGTGATCGTCGCCAGCAGTTCCCGGCGTCGTGTCTCGCCGCGGGCCGAGCCGGCCGAGCGCCGGTAGCCGGTAGCGTTCTCCATGCGGGACAGCTTGGCACGGGGAGGGGACGTTCATGCGGGTGCTGGTGACCGGGGGCAACGCCGGGATCGGCTACTTCGCCGCCGAACAGCTGGCTTCGGCCGGCGCGGAAGTGGTGATCGGCAGCAGGGATCCGGCGAAGGCGGAAAGCGCGCGGACCGCCATCCGGTCGCGGGTCGCCGGGGCGAAGGTCGAGCACGTCCGGATCGACCTCGCCGACCTGGCCTCGCTCGAAGCGGTCGACGCCGGCGAGCTCGACGCCGTCGTCTGCAACGCGGGAGTGGCGCTCGACAACCCGCCGCGGCGCGAGACCG
The DNA here is from genome assembly GCF_040629235.1 of Amycolatopsis sp. NPDC005961. Lineage (NCBI taxonomy): Bacteria > Bacillati > Actinomycetota > Actinomycetes > Pseudonocardiales > Pseudonocardiaceae > Amycolatopsis > Amycolatopsis sp. NPDC005961. The sequence continues at coordinate 203,958 of NZ_JBEXVF010000002.1, forward strand.
CGGGCGGCCACGAGCTGATGTTCGGCACCAACCACCTCGGGCACTTCGCCCTGGTCGCCCGGCTGATGCCGCGGCTGGCGCCGGACGCGCGCATCGTCACCACCGGCAGCTTCGCCGCGAAGTCCGCGAAGCTCGACTTCGCCGATCTTCAGAGCGAGCGCGATTATCAGCCGAAGCGAACCTACGAACGGTCGAAGCTGGCCCAGATGCTCTTCGCCTTCGAACTGGACCGGCGGCTCCGCGAGGCCGGTTCGAAGCGGCTGAGCGTGGTGGCCCATCCCGGCGGCGCACTCGATGCGCTGACACCGTCGCGGCCGCCGGTGCACGTCCGCGGCGCGGGTCAATGGCTGCGCGGCCTGCCCATGCGTGCGCTGGTGCACGGCAAGGACGCCGGTGCGCGGCCCGCCGTCCGCGCGGTGCTCGGCCCGGACGTCACCGGCGGGCAGCTGTGGGGCCCGCGCGTGTTCGGCCTGCGCGGCCGTCCCCGCCTCGAGGAGCGCTGGACGAACCTGACCGACGACGCGGCCGCCGAGCGGCTGTGGGCGGAAAGTGTCACGCTGACCGGGCTGGACCCCCTGGGCTGAATGCACAGTCGTCAGGCGGGGACTGTGCACATCGCACGGTGACGTCGCCGGGACCGCTGCTTACGGTGCGGGGAACCAATCCCCGTCCCCTTAGGAGGTCGGCGTGGCCTCAACAGTCGGTGTCGATGACTATGCCCTCACCAGAGTGCCGGACCACGCCCGGTACTCGTGGTGGTCGGTCGCCGTCCAGCGGTTCGGCCAGGTGTCCGCCCTGTCCCAGTTCCTCCTCGGAGCCACCGTCGGCTTCGGGATGAGCTTCTGGAACGCGGTACTGGCGTTCACGCTCGGCTCGGTCATCCTGGAGCTCATCACGATCCTCGTCGGCGTCATCGGCGTCCGCGAAGGTCTGTCCACGTCCATGATCGCCCGCTGGACCGGCTTCGGCCGCGGCGGCTCGGCGCTCATCGGGCTCGCCATCGGGATCAGCCTCATCGGCTGGTTCGGCATCCAGTCCGCGGTGTCCGCGCAAGGTCTCGTCGCGCTCATCGGCGGCCTGCCGGAATGGGGCTGGGCGCTGCTGTTCGGCCTGCTCGTCACCGCGATCGTGGTGCGCGGCTTCCACTCCATGGCCTGGACGGCGTACCTGACCGTGCCGGCCTTCCTGATCCTCGTCGGCTGGTCGATCATCTCCGAGCTGACCCGCCACGACCTCGGCGCGCTCGTCTCCTCGGCCCCGCCCGGGCCGTCGCTGAGCCTGCTGCAGGGCACCACGCTGGTCGCCGGCGGCTTCATCGTCGGCGCCGTCATCACCCCGGACATGACCCGCTTCAACCGCACGACCGCCGACGTCGTCAAGCAGACGCTCGTCGGGATCACCCTGGGCGAGTACGTCATCGGCCTGTCCGGCGTCCTGCTCGCGCACGCCGTCGGCAGCGCGGGCATCACCACCATCGTGACGTCGTCGGTCGGCTGGATCGGGCTGCTGATCGTCATCGCCGGCACGATCAAGATCAACGACTGGAACCTGTACTCCTCGGGCCTCGGCGTCGTGAACTTCATCGGCACGGTGTCGGGGCGCAAGGCCCACCGCGGGGTCGTCACGGCGGTGCTCGGCCTGGCCGGCAGCGTGCTCGCCGCGGCCGGGATCCTGGCGAAGTTCACCGACTTCCTCACCGTGCTGGGGGTCGCGTTCCCGCCGATCGCCGGGATCATGGTCGCCGAGTACTTCGTCGTGAAGAAGTGGCGCGGCGACCTGGAATCCGCCCGGGCGCGGGGAACCGTGCCCGAGGACGCGCCGGTGTGGGTGCCCGCGACGCTCGTCGTCTGGGTCGCCGCCGCGTTGTTCGGCGAGTTCGTCGAATGGGGCCTGCCGAGCATCAACTCGCTCGTCGTGGCCTTCGTCCTGTACGTCGTCGCCGGGAAGCTCGGCCTGGTGCGGGGGATCGGCAGCAGCCGGACCGCCGAGGCCGCTCCCGCCGTCCAGTCTGCTTAAGGAGAACCTTCGTGCGCATCGGCATCGACGTCGGCGGCACCAACACCGACGCTGTCCTGCTCGACGGCCGTCAGGTGCTCGCCTCGGTCAAGACCAGCACGACCGCGGACGTCACCTCGGGCATCGTCGCCGCGATCGACGGCCTGCAGCGGCAACGCGCGTTCGACCCGGCGGCGGTGCGGGCGGTGATGATCGGCACCACGCACTTCATCAACGCGCTCGTCGAGGCCCACCGGCTCGCGCCGACCGCGGCCGTGCGGCTGAGCCTGCCGGCCGGGGCGTCGCTGCCGCCGATGGTCGACTGGCCGCAGCGGCTCGTCGACGCGGTGTCGGGGCGCAGCTACCTGGTCCACGGTGGACACGAGTTCGACGGACGGCACATCGCGGAGCTCGACGAGAGCGAGCTGCGCAAGGCCGCCGACGACATGGGGGAGGCCGGGGTGCGCAGCGTCGCCATCACCTCGGTCTTCTCCCCGGTCAACGCCGAGTTCGAGGCCCGCGCGGCGGAGATCATCGGCGCGCAGCTGCCGGACGTCGCGATCTCGCTGTCCCACGAGATCGGCCGGATCGGCTTGCTGGAAAGGGAAAACGCGACGGTGATCAACGCGGCGCTGCGCGAGCTGGCCGCGCACATCGTCGACGGACTGTCCGCTTCGGTCACCGGCGCGGGCATCACCGCGCCGCTGTACCTGAGCCAGAACGACGGCACGCTGATGGACGTCGACTTCGCCCGCCGCTACCCGGTGGCGACCTTCGCTTCGGGGCCGACGAACTCGATGCGCGGCGCGGCCGTGCTGTCCGGTTTGGACACCTGCGCGGTGGTCGACGTCGGCGGCACGACGTCGGATGTCGGCGTGCTGCGGCAAGGCTTCCCGCGGGAGGCGACCACGGACGTCAGCGTCGCGGGGATCCGGACCAACTTCCGGATGCCGGACGTGCTGTCGATCGGCATCGGCGGCGGCAGCCGGGTGCGGGGCGACGCCGGGAACGTCACCGTCGGCCCGGACTCCGTCGGCTACGAGCTGACGTCGAAGGCGCTCGTCTTCGGCGGGGACACGCTCACCGCGACCGACATCGCGGTCGCGGCGGGACGGGCCGACATCGGGGACGCTTCGCTCGTGGCGCATTTGGACAAGGCGCTGGTCCGGGCGGCGCTGGACAAGATCGCCGCCGATGTGTCCGATGTGGTCGAACGGATGCGGACGTCCGCGGAGCCGTTGCCGGTCGTCGCCGTCGGCGGCGGTTCGGTGCTGCTGCCGGACGCGCTCGCCGGGTGCGGCGAGGTGCGCCGGCCGGAGAACTACGCCGTGGCCAACGCGATCGGCGCGGCGATCGCGCAGATCGGCGGCGAGGTCGACCGCGTCTACGTGATCGAGCCCGGCCGCCGCGAAGCGGTCGTCGAGGAGGCGAAGCAGGAGGCCATCGACCGCGCGGTCGCCGCCGGCGCGTCGCCTGCTTCGGTCGGCATCGTCGACTTCGACGAGGTGCCCATCCCGTACCTGCCCGGCAACGCCACGCGCATCCGCGCCAAGGCCGTCGGCGACCTGCAGCTGGGGGCGTGATGCGCGAGATCACTTCGGACGACCTCGGCGACATCGCGCGCGGCGCGGCGATCCTCGGCACCGGCGGCGGGGGCGACCCGTACATCGGCCGGTTGCTCGCGCTGTCCGCGGTCCGCTCGCACGGTTCGGTACCGCTGGTTCCGCTCTCCGAGGTGCCGGACGGCGCCGTCGTGCTGCCCGTGGCGATGATGGGCGCGCCCACGGTGATGGTGGAGAAGCTGCCGTCGGCCGAGCAGGTCGGGCTCGCGGCGCGCACGCTCGCCGCGTACCTCGGCAAGGAGCTGACGCACATCGCGTGCGCCGAGGCGGGCGGGGTCAACTCGCTCATCCCGGTCGTCGCGGCCGCCCAGCTGGGGCTTCCGCTGGTGGACGCGGACGGCATGGGCCGGGCGTTCCCCGAGCTGCAAATGGTTTTGCCGACTTTGTACGGCATCCGCGCGACCCCGATGTCCATCGCGGACGAGAAGGGCAACCGCGGGGTACTGGACACAGTGGACAACCGCTGGGCCGAGCGGCTGGCCCGGTCGGCGACCATCGACATGGGCTGCTCGGCGATGATCAGCAACTACGCGATGTCCGGGACGCAGGCCCGGGAGTCGCTGGTGCCCGGCACGCTCAGCCTGTGCGCCGAGCTGGGTGCACTGGTCCGGGCCGCTCGTTCGGAAAACGCCGATCCGGTCGAGCGGGTCGTCTCCCGCTTGGGTGGGCGACGGCTGTTCAGCGGCAAGGTCGTCGACGTCGCCCGCCGGACGGTCACCGGGTTCGCCCGTGGCGAGGCCCGCCTGACCGGGATGGACGGTGACGAAGGTGCCGAGCTGGTGCTGCGGTTCCAGAACGAGCACCTGGTGGCCGAGCGCGACGGCGTCGTCGAGGCGTCGGTGCCCGACCTGATCTGCACGCTGGAACGCGAGACCGGGGAAGCCGTCACGACCGAAGGCCTGCGGTTCGGCCAGCGCGTCACGGTCATCGCCGCGCCCGCCGACCCGCGCTGGCACACGCCGGAGGGGATCGCGCTCGCCGGGCCGCGGTACTTCGGCTACGACATCGACCCGATCGGAGTCGCCGGGTGAGCTGGACCCTGACCGAGGCCGACCTGCCCGACCTCGCCCGCGGCGCCGCGGTGCTCGGTACCGGCGGCGGTGGCGACCCGTACGTCGGCCGGCTGCTCGTGCGCGAGGCGATCCGCGAGCACGGGCCGATCACGATCCTCGACCCGTCCGAAGTGGACGACGACGCGCTCGTGATCCCGACCGCCCAGATGGGCGCGCCGACCGTCGTGCACGAGAAGCTGCCCAACGGGTCCGAGCCCGTGCTGGCCCTGCGGACGCTGGAGAAGCACCTCGGCCGGCGCGCCGACGCGACCATGCCGATCGAGTGCGGGGGCATCAACTCGATGATCCCGCTGGTGGTCGGCGCGCGGCTCGGGCTGCCGGTCGTCGACGCCGACGGCATGGGCCGGGCGTTCCCGGAGCTGCAGATGGAGACGTTCGGCGTCTACGGCGTCACCGGGTCCCCGATGGCGATCGGCGGCGAACGCGGCGAGACGACGGTGATCGACACCGGCGCGGACAACAAGCGGATGGAGTGGCTGGCCCGCGGCGTCACCATCCGGCTGGGCGGCGTCGCGCACATCGCCGAGTACGCGATGAGCGGCGCCGACGTCAAGCGGACCGCCGTGCCGCAAACGCTTTCGCTGGCGCTGACCGTGGGCCGGACGATCCGGTCGGCTCGTGAACGCAACGAGGACCCGGTTTCCCGACTGGCCGCCGCGCTGGTCGAGACGCCGTACCAGCACCTGCGGGTGCTGTTCCGCGGCAAAGTGTCCGATGTGGAGCGGCGGACCGAGGCGGGCTTCGCGCGCGGACGCGCCGCGGCGGTGTCGTTCGACGGCTCGAGCAAGCTGGAGATCCTGTTCCAGAACGAGAGCCTCCTGGCCACTGTGGACGGTTCAATGCGGTGCGTGGTGCCCGACCTGATCTGCGTGCTGGAGGCGGCGACCGCCGAGCCGATCACCACCGAGACGCTGCGGTACGGCCAGCGCGTCACGGTCGTCGGCATCTCGACGCCGGCGCTGATGCGCACGCCGGAGGCGCTGGACACGTTCGGCCCGGCCGCGTTCGGGCTGCCGCACGGCTTCGTCCCCGTGGAGGAGATCGGATGAGCTTGGCCGGGAAGCACGTCGTGATCATCGGTGGCGGGTCGGGCATCGGGCTGGAGGTGGCCCGGCGGGCTGCTGCTTCGGGCGCGTCGGTCCACCTCGGCGGGCGCACATCCGAGAAGCTGGCGGCGGCGGCCGAGCCTCTCGGGGCGACGTGGCAGGTCGTCGACGGCACCGACCAGGACTCCCTGGCCGCGTTCTTCGGTGCCCTCGACCGCGTCGACCACCTCTTCACGCCCGGCGCGTCCTACACGGTCGGGCCACTGCGGGAGCTGAGCGACGAGGACGCGGCCAGCCCGTTCGTGACGAAGTTCTGGGGCCAGTACCACGCCGTCAAGCACGCGGTGCCGCGGCTGGCTCCCGAAGCGTCCATCGTGCTGATGTCCGGGGCGGCGAGCGTCCGGCCGCCGGGCGCGGCGCCCGCGTACGTCGCCTGCAACGCCGCGGTCGAAGGTCTTGGGCGGGGACTGGCGGTCGAGCTGGCGCCGGTGCGGGTGAACGTCGTCGCGCCGGGGACCATCGACGGGAACCTGTGGGCGGGGCGGCCCGCGGAAGTGCGTGAGGCGAGTTTCGACCAGTACTCGCGGGACACCCTGTTGCACCGTGTCGGGAAGGAGTCCGAAGTGGCCGATGCCGTGCTGTACCTGTTCGGCAGCACTTACACGACCGGGTCGACGCTCTACCCCGACGGTGGCTACGCCCTGCGCTGAGCTCGTCTACTGTGGTCAGTCATGCGCATCACCGCTGGTGACGTGGCCGCCCTCGAACGCGGGGTGGCCCTGCTCGGGTCCGGCGGCGGCGGGGACACGGTCACCGCCGCCGTGCTGCTGCGCCGGTTGCTCTCCGACGGCCGCGCGCTGGAGGTTTCGGCGGTGGCCGAGCTGGCGCCGTCGGCCGGGGTGGTGCCGATCGGGGTCGTCGGCGCGACGGCGGCGTTCACCGAGAAGCTGCCGGGCGGCGGGGAGTTCGCGGCCGCGGTGGCCGCCGTCGAACGCTGGACCGGCGAACGCGCGGACGCGCTGATGTCCATCGAGATCGGCGGGCTCAACGGGCTGCTGCCCATGGTCGTGGCCGACCAGCTCGGGCTGGGGTACGTCGACGCGGATCTTTCGGGCCGGGGGCTGCCCCGGCTCGACCAGTTCTCGGTCGCCGCGACCGGCCGCGGGGTCGCGCCGGCGGCGCTGGCCGAGCCCGGTGGGCAGGTCGTGGTGCTGGCGGCCGGGTCGGACGCCGTGATCGAGCGGGGCACCCGGGCGTTCCTGGCCGGTTCCGGCGGCTGGGCGGCGTTCGCGCTGGCCCCGATCCCGGCCGGCGAGCTGGCCGGGTGCTCGGTGCCGGGCACGACGAGCGGCGCGTTGGAGCTGGGCCGCCGGGTGCTGGCGGTGGGGGAGAGCCCGCCGCGCGACGCGCTCTCGGCGGCGTTGAAGGGCTCGGTGCTGGCGCGCGGGAGGGTCCTGGAGGTGGCACGGCACCTCGGTCCGGGGCAGCACGGCAGCCCGGGGTTCGGCCGCGGCAGCGTCACCCTGGCCGACCACCGCGACGGCGCACTGCTGCGGCTGGAGATGGAGAACGAGTACCTGCTGGCGCTGCGCGACGGGGCGCCGGTGGCGTCGACGCCGGACGTGCTGTCGGTGCTGGACCACCGAACGGGGGTCCCGGTGTCGTGCGACGCGATCCGCGCGGGGGTGGAGGTGGACGTGGTCCGGTTGGCGGCGGCGCCGTTCTGGACGGACCCGCGGTGGCTCCCGGTGGTGCGGCCTCGCGCGTACGGCATCGACTGCGACCCGGTGGGGGCGTGATGGCCCGGCGGTGGTGGGTCGGTCCGGAGGCCGCGGTGAGCTTGCGGTGGGTGCTTGTGCGGGTGGGGTGCGCCCTCACGACCGACCGGGCAGGGCTCCCGTGAGCCTGCGGCGGGTGCTCGCTCTTCCCGGGTGGGCGGAGCACGTCCGGCTCCTCGCCGGCTCGGCGGGGCTGGACCGTCCACTCGCGACGGTTCAGGCCACTTTGGACGCTTCACACCTCCCCGCCGCCGGGGAGCTGACCGTTGTCGCCCGTCCGGTCGCCGGGACCGACTGGCAGATCGATGCCCTGCTGCGACGCTGTGCCGACGTCGGCGCCACCGGGGTGCTGCTGCCCGGCGCCGAGCCGCTCGCCGCGTCGCGGCTGCTTGCCGATCGGCTTGCCGTGCCGCTGCTGACCACCGGTGCGCCGCCGCTGGATCTGCTCGTCGAGGCCCGGCTGCTGCTCGCGGCCCCCGAACTCGACCGGGCCGACCTGCTGCTCGCCACCCACCGCGCCCTCGGGGACCGGCTGCGGCCGCCCGAAGAGGTCGTTGCCGTGCTGCGGCGGCTGTTGCGGTCGTCCGTCGCGGTGCTCGACGACCGCGGGGTGCCGCTCGCCGGCGAGGTCACCGGGCACGTCCGGCTGGACGAGGCCGTGCCGCAGCGGACCGACACCGACGGCGCCGTCTTCCTGGCTCACCCCGTGCTGCTGCAGCGCCCGGCGATGTGGCTGGCGGCCGAGCTGCGGGGGACCGAAACCGCGCGGGCCGACGTCGTGCCGCCCGCGCTCGCCGTGGCCGCCGGGGCGCTGCAGCGGTGGCTGCTCGCCAACCGCCTCGAACTCGAACGGGACGCGCGGTCGCGCACGGCGTTGCTCGGCGACCTGCTGCGCCTGGACACCGAGCCGGGCGCGGACCTGCGCCGTCGCGTCGCCGACGCCGGGTGGCGGCTCGGCGGCTGGCACGTCGGGCTGCACATCGGCGTCCCGGCGACCGTCGACACCGTGGCGCGCACGCAGGAGGTCATGCGGGCGCTGGACGTCGAGGCGGTCGTCGTCGAGCACGGCGACGGCTGGACCGGCTGGGTCACCTTCGACCACGAACCCACGGCGGAACGCGTGCGCTCCCTCGCGACCCGGCTCCAGACGGCGCACCGGGCGCTGCGCCTGGGCGCGCACATGGGAGTGGGGCGGCCGCACCCGCGGCCGGACGGGCTCGCGGCGACCGTGGCGGAGGCACTCGACGCGGCCCGCCTCGCCGCGACCCGGCCCGAGACGGGCCACTTCCTCCACGTCGACCAGCTCGGCATGGCCCAGCTGCTGCTCGAATGGACCCGCACGGACACGTTCGAACCGGCGGCGCGGGCACTGGTCGCGCCGTTGCGCTCGGTGCCGGGTGACCTGGTCCGGACGCTCGCGGCCTACCTCGACGCGGAGTCGTCGATCGCCGAGACCGCCACGGTGCTGGGCGTGCACCGCAACACCGTGGCGGCCCGGATCGCGCGGGTCGAGCACCTGCTGGGGGTGGACCTGTCCCGCCCGGACGAGAGGCTGGCGCTGCACCTCGCGTCCCGGGCGGTCATCCTTTCCGACGAGTGACTAGTCGTCGTCCCCGCCGCCGGTGACGTTGCCGATGCTGGCGGGGACGCCCTTGATCATGTCGATGACGGTCTTCCCGGCCAGGCCCGACTTCCCGAACCACGGGTCGGTCATGATCTTGATGGCCGACTCGAACTTCTCGGCGCCTTCCTTGCCGAAGACCTTGCCGAGCTGCTCGACCGAGAAGTTGTTGATCTTGTCGAACTTCGCCATGATCTCGGGCGTGACCCCGTCCACCTTGGACAGCTTGTCCTTGATGACCGCGGTCATCTGATCGGTGAACGGCTTGTGCGGCTTGGGATCCGGAGTGGCCGACGTCGGCGTGGAGTCCGGCTTCGGCTCCGGCGTGGTGTCGGGCTTCGGTTCCGGCGTGGTCGAGGACGACGACGGCGCGGGTTCCGGCTTCGGCTCGGGCGTGGCCGAGGACGGCTTCGGCTCGGGGGTGGCGTCGGGCTTGGGCTCCGGCTTGGGCTCCGGGGTCGCCGAAGACGACGACGGTTCGGGCTTCGGCTCCGGTTTCGGGTCCGGCTTGGGCTCGGGGGTGGTGTCGGGCTTGGGCTCGGGCTTCGGTTCCGGCGTGGTCGAAGACGACGACGGCGCGGGTTCCGGCTTGGGCTCGGGCGTCGTGTCGGGCTTGGGCTCGGGTGTGGTGTCGGGCTTGGGCTCCGGCTTGGGTTCCGGGGTGGCCGACGACGGTGTGGTGTCGGGCTTCGGCTCCGGGGTGGTGTCCGGCTTGGGCTCGGGCTTCGGTTCCGGCGTCGTCGAGGAGGACGACGGCGCGGGTTCCGGTTTCGGCTCGGGCTTGGGTTCCGGCTTCGGTTCGGGCTTGGGCTCGGGCTTCGGCTCGGGCGTCGCCGAGGAGGGCTTCGGCTCGGGCGTCGCGTCCGGCTTCGGCAGGGGCGTCGCGTCCGGCTTGGGGGTCGGGGTCGGGGTGAGGCTGCTCGTCGGGGGCTTCGCCGCCGCCAGGTCGTCGCCCGCCTTGCCCATCTTCGCCAGCGCCTGGACCAGGTCGCCCAGCTTGCGGCCCAGCTGGACCAGCTTCGCACCGATCTTGCCCAGCGCCGTGGCCACCGTGCCGATCGTCGTGCCGATGAAGATCGCGATCGACGCGCCGAACGTCACCGGGGCCAGGGCCGCCGCGATCAGGGCGCCCTTGATGATCGTCGCCAGCAGCATCGCGATCAGGTCGCGGAAGATGCCGCGGAACGCGCCGACGATGCCGCCGGCGATCTTCATGTTCTTGCCGGCCTGGTCGAGGTACCCGCCGAGGGAGTTCAGCTGCTCGGTGACCGCGTCCATGTCCTTCTTGAACTGGTCCGCGGCGTTGCCGGACCAGTCCTTCATGAGCGTTTCGATCGCCGTCTGGTGGTCCGTCGACCACTGTTCCAGCTTCTTCTTCTCGGCCGAGAGCGCCTCGGCGGCCGCGTTGATGCCGATGGGGTCGCCCATCAGGATGTCCAGCGGCCACCGCAGGATCGTGATGTGCTCGATGAGCCAGCCGATCCCGGCGGTCAGCAGGCTGCCGATGGGGTCCAGCACGAGACCGATGGTCTCCAGCGCCATGCCCGCCGAGCCGATGCCGATCGCGACCTTGTCGTTCTCCTTGCGCGCCTTGTCCAGGCCGACCGCGGCCTCGAAGAACCCGGCGCCGGCGGAGGCGTTGTCGCTGTTGAAGAGTTCGGAGCCGTGGAGGCTGACGTCCTTGCTCTTGTAGTCGTCGCCCACTATTCGAACCTCACGATCGAGTCGACGGCGTCTTCCTCGCCCGCCTGGTAGCGCTTCGCGGCCTCGGCGACCTTGTCGGAGAACTCGCCGATGGTCTTGGCGTAGTCGCCGAACTGGTGGTGCGCCTTGTCGGTCCACGTGCTCGCGCCCGCCGCCATCAGCTGGCACGCCGGGTTGATGCCGAACATGCCGGGGTCGCAGGTCATGCCGCCGACGAGGTCGGCCGTGCCCTGCAGGTTGCTCTGGAGCTCGTCGAGGTGCTTGCCGAAGTTGGCCAGGGGCTCGGAATTGACCCTGAAGCCGCCGCCGCTCACCAGGGGTTCGATTCGTCGTCGGGGTGGTCGTCGGCCGGGGGACGGCGACGCGGGGCAGGCCCGGCGGCCGGCGGTGCGGGCGGACGGGCCGGGGGAGCGGCCGGCGGCGGGGTCCGCTCGGGCTCGGCGCTCTCCGGGGCCGCGAAGTCGCCGTCGGGCGGCGGGTCCGGGGGCAGGAACGAGCGGACCATGTCGGTCGACTCGCTGTCGCCGTTGATCGTGGCGAAGGAGTCCGCGACGGTGCGGGCGGTCTGGCGCTGGGCTTCGCGCACCGTGCCCATGATCGCCGCGGTCAGCCGCGCCGGGCCCAGGTCGCACGCCCGGAGCCCGAGCTCGAGGTTCGTGAGGGCGCCGTTCGGGGCGAGCGTCACGGTGACCGCGCCGTCGCGGGAGCGGACCGTGGCGCCCGCGGCGGAAAGCGCTTCACTCAGCGCCGCCGCCTTCGACTGCATGTCCCGGACCTGCCGTTCGAGCAGCAGCTCGAAGTCTTCACCTGGCCCCAGGTTCGGTTGCACGAAATCGACTCCTCGCCACGCCGGGGTACGGGGCCGCCGGGCCCCACGATCGGGCAAGATTAGCGCACCCCAGGAGTTCATTTCGGGCTAACCGGGAGGATGGCTCGTTTTCTCCCCGATGTTGCCCTCGAATGCCCTCGATCGGGTTTGACCCGGACCACGCTCCGGGTTGCACGATCGGGGACATGACACGACTGGACGACTACCGGCCGCTGGGCCGCTCCGGGCTGCGGGTCTCGCCGCTGGCGCTGGGCGCGATGACCTTCGGCACCGGCCCCTTCTGCGCCGACGACGACACCGCGCGCAAGACCTTCCACGCCTACGTCGAAGGCGGCGGCAACTTCGTCGACACCGCGGACAACTACAGCTCCGGCCGCAGCGAGGAGCTGGTCGGCGAGTTCCTGCGCGACGTCGGACGCGACGACGTCGTCCTCGCCACCAAGTACTCCGGGCCGGACTTCGCGGGCGGCGAGCCGCGGTCGGACCCCCGCCGGCGCAGCAACGGCCGCAAGAACATGGTCGCCTCGCTGGAGGCGTCACTGCGGCGGCTGGGCGTCGACCACGTCGACCTGTACTGGCTGCACGTCTGGGACGGCTTCACCCCGGCCGAGGAGGTCATGGCGGCGTTCGGCGACCTCGTCGGCGCCGGGAAGATCCGCGCCGTGGGGCTCAGCGACGTCCCGGCCTGGTACGCGACGAAGGCCGCCATGCTCGGCGGCCCGCCCGTGACGGCGCTGCAGCTGGAGTACTCCCTGGTCGAGCGGGCGATCGAGGCCGAGTACGTGCCCCTGGCGCGGGAGTTCGGCATCGCGGTCCAGCCGTGGGGCGCGATCGGCGGCGGCTTCCTGTCCGGCAAGTACACCCGCGACGGCGGGGGCACCGGCCGGCTCGCGGAGGGCGCGCCCCACCGGTCCTTGCCGGAAACCCGGTGGGCCGTGCTGGACGTCGTCCGCGAGGTCGCGGCCGAGGCGGGCGCGACCCCGGCCCAGGTCGCGCTGCACTGGGTGACGCGCCGGCCGGCGATGCCCGCGCCACTGATCGGCGCCCGGTCACCGGAGCAGCTCGCCGAGACCCTCGGCGCGCTCGAGCTGGCCCTGACCGACGCCCAGCTGGACCGGCTGACCGCCGTCAGCGCGCCGGAACTGCCGTTCCCGCACGGCATCCTGGCGCGGCTCAACGCCGGGCTGCCGCGCTAGCCGCGGCCGTGGTGGCCGCCGCTCTCGTCGGCGACGGATTCCGCGTGCGGCTCGCCGTCACGGCAGACGACGATCACCGTGTTCTCGGTCCCGCCGTTCTTGAACTTGACCGACGCGGTGGCGGCCGGGCCGCGGACGAAGTCGTCGACGCGGTAGCCGGGATCCGGGCTCCACGACATCAGCGTGACCTGGTCACCCGCGCACTGGGCGACGATCCGGCCGCCGGGGACGGTCAGGCCGCGCGGCGCCGGGGCGCTCGACGTCGTCGGCGCGGGCCGGGCCGGGGTCGTGCTCGGGGGCACGGTTTCGAGCGCGCGGGCCACGTCGTCCTGTGACAGCGGCTGGTTCTGCGGGCCGAGGATGCCGGCGCCGACGACGTCGAGGGCCACCGTGCCGACCCCCGCGGTGACGGCGGCGGCCAGCAGCCAGCCCGCCGCCATCAGCACCCTGCGCCTGTCCATCGGTCCACTGTGCCACCGGGAAGGGTTAAGGCACGGCTAAGACGCCCTTAGCGTTCGCCAGGAGCCGGGCGAAACGGCTTCGCGTGTGTAGCCTCCCGAGAATGGCGACCGTGCTGCTCGTCGAGGACGACCCGACCATCCGCGCGGCCGTGCTGCGCGCGCTGGGCGAGCGCGGGCACGCGGTGACCTCCGCGCCGACCGCGATGGCCGGGCTGCAGGCGGCCGTCACCGACCGGCCCGACGTCGTCCTGCTCGACCTGGGGCTGCCCGACCTCGACGGCCGCGAGGTGCTGCGGATGGTGCGGGCGGTGAGCGCGGTGCCGATCATCGTGGTCACCGCCCGCGGCGCGGAGGAGGAGATCGTCCGGCTGCTCGACGCCGGCGCCGACGACTACGTGGTCAAGCCGTTCGGCGGCGCGCAGCTCGACGCGCGGATCCGCGCGGTGCTGCGGCGGGCCGAGCCGGAGGAGACGACGGCCCCGGTGGTCGTCGGCGGCCTGTCGGTCGACGCGCGGACGCGGCAGGCCTCGCTCGACGGCGCGGCGCTGGACCTCACCCCGCGCGAGTTCGATCTCCTGCACTACCTCGCGAGCCGGGCCGGGACCGTGGTGAGCAAGCGCGAACTGCTCGCCGACGTCTGGAAGCTGCCCTACGCCGGCGCGGACAAGACGGTGGACGTGCACCTGTCGTGGCTGCGGCGCAAGCTCGGCGAGACCGCGCAGGAGCCGCGGTACCTGCACACCGTGCGGCGTGTCGGCGTCCGGCTGGCCGAACCGGAGGGCCGGGCGTGAGGAAGCGGCTCGCGGTGCTGGTCGCGGCCGCGATGTGCCTGGTGCTCGTCGCGTTCCTCGTGCCGCTGGCGATCCTGCTGCGGTCGGTCACCGCGGACCGCGCGGTCACCGCCGCGACGGCGAAGGCGCAGTCCCTGACCTCCCTGGTGGCGACGGCCGACGCGGTGACGCTGCGGCCGGCGGTCGACCAGCTCAACACGAGCTGCGACAACCAGGGCTCCGCCCCGGGCCGGGGGCTCCGCCACCCGGAACCCCCGAAAGAATGCGGGGGCCACCCGGTGACCGTGTTCCTGCCCGACGGCACCGTGCTCGGCGCGCCCACGCCGCGCACGCCGGGGGTCGCGCTGGCCGCGGCGCAGGGGAGCAGCCTGACCGTCGAGGACGCCGGCGGCCGCGAAATCCTCGTCGCGGTCCAGGGCCTGCCGCGCGGGACCGCCGTGGTGCGGGCGTTCGTCGACCACGCCGAGCTGACCCGCGGGCTGGGTGCGGCGTGGCTGGTGCTGGCCGGGCTGGGCGTGGTGCTGCTGGGGCTCGGGGTGTTCGTCGCCGACCGGCTGGCCCGGTCGATCGTGCGGCCGGTCCACGAGCTGGCGGCGGTCTCGCGCCGGCTCGCCGAGGGGGACCTCGACGCACGCGCGCGTCCCGGTGGGCCGGGGGAGGTGCGGTCGGTCGCCGCCGCGCTCAACCTGCTGGCCGCGCGGATCCGGGACCTGGTGCGGCAGGAACGCGAGGCCGTGGCCGACATCTCGCACCGCCTGCGGACGCCGTTGACGGTGCTGCGGCTGGACGCCGAGTCGTTGCGCGACCCGGCCGAGGCCGAGCGGATCACCGCCCACGCCGAGAGCCTGGAACGGCAGGTCACCGCGTTGATCGACCAGGCACGGGCCCGCGACTCGGCGCCCGGCTCGTGCGACGCGGTCGTGGTCGTCCGCGCGCGGGCCGAGTTCTGGTCGGTGCTCGCGCAGGACCAGGACCGCGCGGTGACGGTCTCGCTCGACGACGGCCCGCTGCCGGTCGCGGTCGGCGAGCCGGAGCTGGCCGCGTGCCTGGACGCGTTGCTGGGCAACGTCTTCGCGCACACCCCGGAGGGCACGGCCTACGCGATCCGGCTGACGGCGACGGCGGGCGGGGCACGGCTGGAGGTCGCCGACGAGGGCCCGGGCTTCGACTTCGACGACGTCTCACGCGGCGCGAGCGGAGCCGGGTCGACCGGCCTCGGGCTGGACATCGCCCGCCAGACGGCCCGCGCGTCCGGCGGGGAGTTCAGCGTGACGCGGGGGCCGGGCGCGCGGATCGTGCTCGATCTCGGAAAGCCTTTAGGGATGCCTTAATCCTCGCGCAGCGCGCCGCTATCGCCGGGCGCGTGATGCTTCTTTCGTTGTCGGAGAACGAGAAGGAGCAGACATGCGCAAGATTCTGGTGATCGCCGCGGCCGGCGCGGTCCTCGCGGTCGGCGGGACGACGGCGGCCCTCGCACAGTCCGGAGCCGACGACGGCTCTCGTGCACCGGCCACCACGACGAGCGGACCCTCGGCCACTACTGAAACCGCGCCCAGCAGCGAAATCACGGTGTCGTCGAGCGCGAGCCGCCCGGCGCCGAGCACGTACCCGACCCGGCCCGCGCCGAGCACGTACCCGGCGCGCACCCACGACCTCGGCGACGACCACGGCGGCCGCGTCGCCGAGCCGGGCGACGATCACGGCGGCCACGGGAACGAGCCGGGCGACGACCACGGCGGCCGCGTCGCCGAGCCGGGCGACGATCACGGCCGCCACGGCGGCGAGCCAGGCGACGACCACGGCGGGCACCACGAGGCCGGGGACGACCACGGCGGCCGCGGCTGACCGGTCCACAGTGGACGACACGCGTGCCCGGATGGACGACACGCGTGCCTGAGTGGACGACACGCGTGATCAGGGGGACGACACGCGTGCTTGGGCGGACGACACGGCGGATGTCGGCGTGTCGTCCGCCCGCGTGTGTGTTACGGCTGGGCCGGGACCGCGCCGACGGTCAGCCGGTGCGCCTCGGCGAAGGCGGTCAGCGACCCCGGGTGATCTTGACCGTCGTCACCGGTGAACCGCCGCGGCTCGCTCTATCTCCGCGCACCGCTCCGTCCAGAACTCGCGGTCCCGGGGCGGCGCGCTGGTCGCCCCGTCGAGCTGTTCCCGCAGGATGTCGGCGTGTCCCGCGTGCCGGCTCGCCTCGGTGAGCACGTGGACCAGGACGTTGAACAGCAGCACGTCCGGACGCGGCCACCACGGCACGTACCCGGGCGCGTCGATGGCGAGAACGTCGATCGTCGCGTCGGAGTGCTCCGCGGCGCGGCGGTAGCGGTCCACGATCTCCGTCCGGGTCTCGTCCGCGGTCGCCCAGAAGTCCCGGCCGCGCGCCTCGAGGTCGTCCCAGCGGGGCAGCGGCTCGGGGAACGGCCGGCCGAACACCTCGCCCAGGTACCGGGTTTCCCACAGCGCCAGGTGTTTCACCAGGCCGAGCAGGTTGGTGCCGGTCGCGGTCAGCGGGCGCCGCACGGAGTACTCGTCCAGTCCGTCGAGCTTCGCGAGCACCGCCTCGCGGGCCTCGCGCAGATCGTCGTGCAGGTACCGCTTCGCGAAGTCGTCGATCACCTCCGCCAGAGTGCCAGAATCAGCCCACCGGCACCCCGCGCACCGTGACCGGCCCGCGGGTCGGGTCCAGCTCCACGGCCTGGTCCACACCGGACGGCGTCAGCACATCCAGGGCCTTCGGGGCCGTCGCCGGGTCCGCCGCGCAGAGCGGCGCCGTGCCGCCCGCCGCGCACAGGCCGAACGTGTACTGCCCCGCCGTCGGCGTGAAGGGCCGCGCCTGGTCGGGGGAGTTGCCGTCCTGACCGGTCAGGACCACCGCGAACGTCCAACCGGCACTCGGTGTCCCGAAGGCCGACTTCGCCACGCTGACCGTGATGTACCGCGTCGCCTGCGAAGCCTGCACAGACGGCGTTGCCAGCGAAGCGCCCGTAGCGTCGACGAGCGCCGGATCGGCGAAGCCCTGGACCTCGAGGCGCCGGCTCCAGGCGTCCGAAGCCGCGATCGAGTACGCCCGGCTCGGGAACGGCGCCGCGGTCGACGTCGCCGTCGCGGCCGGGTCGTGCGCGTAGATCGTCAGCAGCTGCGCGCCCAGCGGCGAGCCGAAGGTCGGGGACAGGTCCCGGATCTGGGCGCGGAACACGAGGTTCGTGCCCGAGTCGATGACCTGGAACCGCTGCAGGTCGAACGCGCCCGCGTGGAAGTCGCCCGCCGTCGGGTAGGTGTACGTGCCCGGGCCGTTGTCGTCGCCGTCCGGGTCGGCCGCGTCGAGCAGGACCGTGCCGGTGACGAAGTCCGAGCTGATCGTCTTCTGCGCGTAGCCGGTCCCGGTGCCGGAAGTGGCGGTCGCGGTGACGACGTTCGCGCCCAGCGGCGTCGGCACGGTCGCGCCGAACTTCCCGTCCGCGGCGGCCCGCACCGACAGCACCGAAGTCGTGCCGGTGTCGGTGTTCGAGACGGCCAGGTCGACCTGGCTGCCCGCGGGCGCGGTGCCGGTGACGGCCGCGGTCCCGGTGGACACCGACGCGGGCGCGTCGAGGGTGACGGCCAGCGCCGCGGGCGGGGCGTGCGTGACGTACCGGGCGCGGACGTCGGCGGGCTGCTCGGGCAGGCGGCCGTCGTCCAGGGCCCGGGCCAGGCGCACCGACTGCGACTGCGCCCAGCTCAGCGGCGCGACCGAGCCGGCGGGCTGCCCGGGCGCGAAGCCGATCGACGCCGTGCGCGGGTCCGAGCCGTAGGGCGACGCCGGCACGGCCGGGTTTTCCCACGCCTGCTCGGGAATCAGCCCGGTGCCGCCGGTCTGGGCCCGCATGGCGCGCAGCAGCGCCGCCGCGCCGGCCCGGTCGCCGGTCTGCACCGCCTGCTCGCCGCGTTCACCGGCGAGCACCGGCCAGAGGTGCCCGGACCCGGTGTTCGGCCCCGGCCACGGTGCCCCGGTCGGCGCGCAGTTCGTCGGGTCGGGTTCGTAGCAGTCGCCGTAGCCGTCTTCGCTGCCCGGCGTGGAAGTCCCGTAGCGGTACCAGCCCGGGCCCGTCGGTGTGTCCCGCTTGATCACGCGGTCCACGACGCCGAGCGACGCGGTGACGTCCGGGTCGTTCGCGGGCAGCACACCGAGGCGCGTCAGCTCGAGGAACCCGGCGTCGACGACCGCGCGCTGGTCGGCGTCGACCGAGCCGTTGCCGAGGTTGTAGATCCACTCGGAGTCCGGGTCGCCGTTCTTGGTCAGCCGCAGGAAGTACCGGCCGCCGTACGGCCCGGTCGACGTGACCGTCCACCCCTTGATGCCGCGCTGGAAGTGGTCCGCGGTCGCCCGGTAGACGCGGGCGCGCGCCGGGTCGCCGTTGCGGTCGGCGATCACGCCGGCGGCGACGAGCCCGGCGATCTCCGCGGCGATCGTCGAGGGGGAGTAGCCGCCCTGTTCTTCCCAGCGCTCGGAGCCGAACGACGGCCCATGTGCGACGACGAAGTCCGCGGCCGCGCGGATGTGGTCGGTGTAGAGCGTGCGGTCCCGGTCGAGCCCGGCCTGCAGCGCCATCAGGATCGGGTACGCGCTCTCGTCGAGCTGGTCGCCGCCGGAGTCGGGCGCCTTCTTGCCGTTGAGCATGGAGTTGCGCGGGAACCGGCCGTCCGGTTGCTGCTGGCGGCCGAACAACCACCGGACGCTCGCCCGGGCCGTCTCGCGGTCACCCGCGGCGAGCAGGCCCGAGAAGCTTTCGTAGAGGTCGCGGGCGAAGATCTCGCGGTAGGACCCGAAGTAGACGGGCTTGCCGCCGGGCGCGTCGCCCGCGGGAACCGCCTGGCCCCACGGGCTGCCGAGCGAGGCGACCACCGCACCGGGGAAGGTCTTGTCCTCACTGGCCTTCAGCACGTTGACCGACTGGTAGTAAGCGTCGGAATCCTTGCCCCGTAAGGGGATCAACCCGTTGTCGTAGTCACGCCAGCCGCGTGCGTAGTCCCGGTAGCTCTGGTCGAACGGCGTGCGCAGGCTCGCGCCGGCGGTCTGGACGGCCGCACGAGCGTCCGGGCCGAAGCCCAGTGCCAGCGTGGCCGGGCGGCGCGGCTGCAGGTCCAGCTGCGCGGTCTGCACGACGTTGCCGTTCACCGCCGACGGCGTCCGGTCGGTGAGCCGGTGGTCGCGGTCGAGCTGGGCCAGCCCGTCGCCGGCGGTGCCGGCGAAGCCGCTGGACGTGCCGAGGAACCGGCGGTCGGCGCGCAGGGCGGCGGCCAGCGGGGTGGCGTAGTCCCGGGCCGGCGCGCTCGACACCGTGTTCGCGTCGGCGCTGACCAGCGCGCTCGTCGCCGCGTCGACGGTCGCGGTGTCCCCGCCGCCGTTCGCCGGGCCGCCACCGCCGTTGCCGTTGATGCTCGCGTCGAACCGCACGTACACCTTGAGGTCCTGGCCGGACCCCCGCAGCGGGTCCAGCCGGGTCCGGATGAGCACGCCGGTCCGCGCCGGGTCGGCCAGGTACTCGGTGACCAGCCGGTACCGGCCGCTGCGCGGGGTCGACGTGATCTCGCACGCCATCCCGCCCGCGCTGGTGCGGACGGTGTAGGTCATGTCCCGCGCCTGCAGGTCGGTGAACGTGCGGCCGTCGGTGACGGCGAACTGCAGCGTCTCGACGTTCGTGTTGTCGATCACCGGCGCGTACACGTCGGACAGCACGCCGCCGGCCACCGTGAACCACGCCTTGCTCGTCGTGTTCCGCGCGGTACCCAGGCAGTCCTTGCGGGCCAGGCCGAAGTGCGAGATGGCACCCGGCCCCGGATCCGCGGCGGCGACCGCCGCCGGTGCGGGGAGGAGAGCCGCGGCGAGCACCGCGCAGAGCACCACGGACCACGTCGACCGAGTCATCCGCCCATCCGATCACGCCGGTCCGCGGCGCACCAGAGCCGAACGCAGCAGGAAAGTCGTGACCCGTGATTGAGAAATCCGACCGGTGGGTAGCAAACGAACAGTCCCCCGAGGAGGTGAACGTGGAAGAGCACGGAGCGGACGGCTGGCGGTACCGCGGCACGATTTCGCCACGGACGCTGCCGAGTTTGCGGCGGCACCTCGTGTCGTGGCTGCGCAGACGCGCCGGTGACGA
The DNA here is from genome assembly GCF_040629235.1 of Amycolatopsis sp. NPDC005961. Taxonomy (NCBI): domain Bacteria; kingdom Bacillati; phylum Actinomycetota; class Actinomycetes; order Pseudonocardiales; family Pseudonocardiaceae; genus Amycolatopsis; species Amycolatopsis sp. NPDC005961. The sequence goes on from NZ_JBEXVF010000002.1 coordinate 224,226, forward strand.
GGTCGGCAGGCAGGCCGACGACGTCGTCCTGGCCTGCTGGGAAGCGATGGCGAACGTGCTGGACCACGCCTACCGCGGCCGGCCCGGGCTGATCGACGTCCGGGCGAAGATCGACGAGGACGTCCTGATCGTCACCGTCGCCGACCAGGGGCGCTGGACCACGATCGCGGACCGGTCGGACGGCGGGCGCGGCCTGCGGCTGATCCAGGCCCTGGTGGACGGGCTCGATCTCCGGTCGACCGACGACGGCACGGTGATCACGCTGACCTGGCCGTTCCCGGTCCGCCGGACCGCCTGAGCGTCAGCCGGTCGAGAGGCTTTCGACGAACCGGGTCGCGACGTCCCGGAGCTTCACGTTGCTGTGCTGCGACTCCGCGATCAGGCGTTTCATGGCCTCGTCGGCGGGGATCCCGTGCACGGCCATGAGGATGCCCTTGGCCTGCTCGATCACCGCCCGCGAGGTCATCGCCGTCTCCAGCTCGGTGGCCCGCTGCCGGGCCCGGTGGTAGCGGCGCGTGGTGCGCAGCCCGAACGAGACGATCGTCGTGTAGAGCCGCAGCAGCCGGGAGTCGGTCTCGGCGAAGCCGTGGCCGCCGTAGCCGAAGAGGTTGAGCGCGCCGGCGAGGGAGCCGTCCACGCGCAGCGGCGCGGCGAGGTAGCTGCCGACGCCGAGGCTCAAGGCGTGGCTGGTGAACTCGGGCCACAGCGCGCCGGCCGTGGCGAGCGGCAGCCGGACGATCTCCCCGGTCTCGGCCGCCCGCAGGCACGGGCCTTCGCCCGCCGCGTACTGGACGCGGTCGATCTCGACGGCGCGTTCGTCGGTGGAGGCGGCGGTTTCCGGCTCGCCGTCGCGGATCGCGGTGATGCTGGCCAGGTCGGCCCCGGGGATGGCCCGGACGGCTTCGGCGCAGACGGCGTCGAGGATCTCCTGCTCGGAGGGCTCGGCCTCCAGAGCACCCGTGAGGTCCGCCATCGCCGCGGTCAGCTCGTCGAGGTGCTCGGACGGGATCGGGTCCCCGGTCACTGCGCTCACCTCCGTCCTCGGTTCCTGCGCGCACAGTACCCGCGGGCAGCACGGCTCCGGCGATCGAGGAGGGCGGTGACTCCGGACCGGCGCTCGCTGCTGAACGTCATGGGTTGGGCGCCGGGGTCACCTCGCGACGACCGGCGCAACCCACCCGGCGACCGTCACTGAGCTGTGCGTACCCGGGTGCCGCGACGACCAACCCCTCAGCGGATCATCACTTTCGTCACCTGGGCGAGGCCGGAGACGCGCAGGACGCGCTCGAGCAGACGGGGCGCGGCCAGGCGCAGGTCGTGGGTGGCGGTCCGGTCGAACAGGGCCGCGATGCCCGCGCTGTCGACGTAGGTCACCCCGGTCAGGTCGACCGTCAGCGAGACACCGGGAGCGAGCTCGCGGTCCAGGGCCGCGCTGAACTCGGCCACGTTGCTCAGGTCGACCTCACCGGTCACGGTCAGGGTCCGGTTCCCGTCGTCGCCCGCGGAGGCGACCAGCGTGAGTGCCGTCGTCACGAACCGAGTCTCCATTCCAGCATGACGGTGGTGCCGTGTTCGTCGTGGCGGACCGCGACCGCGTCGGCGAGGGCTTCCATCATCGGCATCCCGCGGCCGCGCAGTACCTGGTTGTCCGGCGGCGGCCGCTTCCAGTGGCCGCGGTCGGACACCGTGACGACCAGGCGCGGACCGGCGAAGCGGGCCGAAAGGTGCGCGTTGCCCGCCGCTTCGGGGTAGGCGTGCTCGACGGCGTTCGCGCAGGCTTCGCCGGTGGCGACGAGCACGTCCTGCGCGAGGTCCTCCCCGAGCGAGGCCGTGCCCAGCCACGCGCGCAGCCAGTGGCGCGTCGAGGCGAGGCTGTCCGGGTGCGCCGGGAAGTCCAGCTCCAGCGGCGGCACCGAGCGGCGGTAGAGCAGCAGCGCGACGTCGTCCTCGTAGCCGTCCGCCGGCCGGAGCCGGCCCATCAGCGTGGCCGCCAGGTCGGTGAGGTCGGCTTCCCGCGCGTCGTGGGCGACCGAGGTGGCCCGGTCGATGCCGTCGTCCAACGACTCGCGGCGGCGCTCGACAAGACCATCGGTGTAGAGCATCAGCAGCGAGCCGACCGGGACGACCGCCGTGGCCTCCGGGCGGACGGCGGGGATGCGGACCGCGAGCGGCACGCTGCCGCCCGCGTCGAGGAACTCCGCCGTGCCGTCGCGGTGCACCAGCGTGGCCGGTGGGTGCCCGGCGCTGCTGTAGGTCAGCGTGCCGGTGGCGGGGTCGAGGACCCCGCAGAAAACGGTGGTGCACAAGGCACCCGGCAGCCGGTCGGCGAAGCGGTCGAGCGTGGTCAGGGTGTGCGCCGGGCCGTTGGCCTCCAGCAGCAGCGCGCGGCACGCACTGCGCAGCTGGCCCATCACCGCGGCCGCGGCGAGCCCCCGGCCGACGCAGTCGCCGACGACGATGCCGATCCGGTCGCCGGCCAGCGGGACGACGTCGTACCAGTCGCCGCCGACTTCCAGCGGCGGGTTCGCCGGTTCGTAGCGCACCGCGAAGCCGTCGGGCAGCAGGGCCGGGCCGAGGATCGAGCGCTGCAGCGCGATGGCGACCTCGCGCTGCCGGTCGTCGCGGTGGGCGCGGCGCAGGGCGTGCGCGACCGTCCCGGCCAGCAGCGCCAGCAGCGTCCGGTCCTCGGTGCCGAGCGGGCGGCGGGGGTCCGGTTCGACCCAGAGCGTCAGCCGGCCGCCGGGGTGGTCGAGAGTCGCGCCGACCCCGCTCCCCGCCGCGGTCGCGTGCAACGCCGGGAGCGAGCGCACTTCGTCGAGCTTCGCGCGCAGCGGCGCGGCGAGGCCGGTCCACAGCCGGTCGCCGGGGTCGGTGGACGTCAGCTCCGGCTCGCCGTCGTGCGGCCAGGTCACCGCGAGCACCCGCTCGGCCTGCCACAGCTCGCGCAGCAGGTCCAACGCGGTGTGCAGCGCGTCCGGCACCCCGCTGACCCCGGCGAGGCGCTGGTTCATGGCGGCGAGCGCGTTCTCCCGCTGCACGGCGTAGCGCTCCGCGGTGACGTCGCGGATCGTGCCGACGAACCGGCGGCTGCCCTCGTCGTCGTGCAGCTCGTTGTAGGCGACCGCGGCCCACACCCGGTGGCCGTCGCGGTGCCGCAGCGGCAGCACGAAGCTCCCGGCGGGCTCGTCCCGCGCCCGGGCGAAGGCGTCGGCGACCTGCCGGTACGCGTCGGGGTCGGCCTCCCGGCCCGGCCACCACGGGTGCGGCGGCGCGTAGGGGGCTCCGTCGGGCTCGAAGCCGAGCAGCTCGGTGCACGCGGCGTTCAGCTCGACGACCCGCCCCTCGGCATCGCAGACGAAGAAGCCCTCCTGCAGGGAGTCGATCATCGCCGCGCGCCACCGGGCGTGCTGCGTCCGCAGCCGGGCCAGCCGGATGGTCGTGCGGACGCGGGCGAGCAGCTCCAGCGCGGAGAACGGCTTCACGAGGTAGTCGTCGGCCCCGGCGGACAGCCCGTCGACGGAAGCCTCCTGGCCGGCGCGGGCGGACAGCAGCACCACGGGTACGGCGGCGGTGCGCGGGTCGCGGCGCAACGCGGCGAGCAGGCCCAGGCCGTCGAGGCGCGGCATCATCACGTCGCTGATGATCAGGTCGGGCGGCTCGGCCGATGCTGCGGCGAGCGCCTCGACGCCGTCGCGCACGGTGGTCACCGTGTAGTCCTCGCGCAGCAGCCGCAGGAGGTAGTCGCGCATGTCGGCGTTGTCGTCGGCGACCAGCACCCGGGCGCCCGTCGCCGGCCCGGGGGCGACGTCGGGAGCCGGCTCGCCCTCCGGCAGCCAGCGCAGGGCCTCCTGCACGTACGGCTCGGCGGTCTCCGCGGCGATCCCGGCCGCCGACGGCGCCGGCGCGACGTGTTCGGGCGGCAGGTGGGCGGTGCCCAGCGGCAGCCGGATCCGGAACGTCGTGCCGGCTTCGGGGATGCTCTCGGCGGTGACGGTGCCGCCGTGCATGCCGACGAGCTCGCGCACCAGGGCCAGGCCGATCCCGCTGCCCTCGTTCGAGCGCGCCCGCGCCGACGGGATCCGGTGGAACCGCTCGAACAGCCGGGGCAGCTCGGCGGGCTCGATCCCGATCCCGGTGTCGGACACGGTGACCACGGCGTGCTCGCCGTCCAGGGCGGTGCGGACCCCGATCTCGCCTTCGAAGGTGTACTTGACCGCGTTGGACAGCAGGTTGAGGACGACCTTCTCCCACATCCCGCGGTCGACGTGCACCGGGCGGCCCAGCGGGTGGCAGCCGACCTCGAACCGCAGCCCGGCCCGTTCGACGGCGGCGCGGAACACGCTCGCCAGCTCCGCGGTGAACGCGGCGAGGTCCACCGGTTCGAAGCGGGCCTGCATCCGGCCGGCCTCGATCCGCGAGAAGTCGAGCAGGTTGTTCACCAGCCGGCCCAGCCGCAGCGCGTTGCGGTGGATGACGGCGATCTCCTCGCGGACGCGCTCGTCGGCGTCGCCGAGCGTCTTGTCCAGCTCGGCGACCGGGCCGAGGATCAGCGTCAGCGGCGTCCGGAACTCGTGGCTGATGTTGGCGAAGAAGGTGGTCTTCGCCGCGTCCAGCGCGCTCAGCTCCTCGGCGCGCCGCTGCTGGGCCTGGTACGCGAGCGCGCCGTTGACCAGCGCCGCGGTCTGCTGGGCGACCAGCCCGAGGAACGTCCGGTAGGACTCGTCGAGCGCGCGCCCGGCGCTCGCCGCGAGCACGACCACGCCGCTCGCGGCGGTGCCGGGGGCGCCGGGCAGCGGCAGCACCATCGCCTCGGTGGGCGGGGTCGACCACTCGCCCGAGGGCAGCTCGCCGAACGCCGCCGTCAGGTCGGCCACGGTGCGCGCGGTGCCGTCGGCGAGCACTTCCCGGAGCGGCCAGCCGCCGGAGTGCCCGGCCTCGCCGGGGGTGACGGCCGCGAGGGCGAGCTCACCGTCGTCGCCGCGGACGTGGATCGAGGAGTAGGGGACGTCGGCGCCGGCCCGCCCGAGCACGTCGGCGACCAGCTCGCAGGCTTCGCCGACCGTGTGGGCGATGCCGGCCTGGGCGCCGAGCTCGCGCAGGGTCGCCATCCGGCGTTCGCCGATCACGCGCTCGGTGGTGTCGGTGACCGCGGTGAACACGGCACGCACGGCGCCGTCGTCGTCGTACACCGGGCTGTAGGAGTAGGTCCAGTAGGTCTCTTCCCAGTAGCCGTGCCGGTTCATCGGCAGCAGCAGGTCCTCCGACCAGGTCGCCTCGCCGGTGGTCATCACGCTGTCGAGCATCGGGCCGATGATGTGCCAGATCTCGCCCCAGACCTGCGCGCCCGGCTTGTCCAGCGCCGGGTGCTTGGTGCCGAGCAGCGGCAGGTAGGCGTCGTTGTAGAGGAACCGGAGCTCGGGTCCCCACCAGACGATCATCGGGAAGCGCGAGCTGAGGCAGATCCGCACGGCCGTGGTCAGGCTGGCCGGCCAGTCCGCCGGGTTGCCGAGCGGTGACGACGTCCAGTCGAACTCCTGCATCCGGGCGGCCATCTGGCTGGTTCCCGGAAAGGCGGCGCGCTGGCCCGATTCCTCGCCGACGCTCATCACCACTCCCGGTTGACGCGGTCCCGGCGAGCCTACCCGCCCGGAGCCGGAGCCGCCGTGTCGTGGACCGGGGGTGCTCAACCGCCGGAAAGCCAGGTCATCGTGACCGTCGTGCCGTCTTCGCGGTGCACCTGCACGCTGTGGTCGGCGAGGCTGTCGATGAGCAGCAGGCCGCGTCCCCGCAACCCGTTCGTCGCGGCCGGGGCGCGCCAGGCGCCGTAGTCGGTGACCGTCACCGTCAAGCGGCCGTTCAGCGCCTCGGCGTGCACGTCGATCGTGCCCGCGTCCCGGTCGCGGTACGCGTGCTCGGCGGAGTTGGCCATCGCTTCGTAGCCCGCGAGGACGACGTCCTCCTGGCGTTCTTCGCTCAGCCCGAGCGTGCCCAGCCAGTCCGCGAGCGCCCCGCGCAGCTCCGGTAGCCGGTTCGCCACGGCGGCGGTGCGCCGGTGGAACGTCGCCGGGGGCGCGGGCGCTCCCGGGGGGAGAGGGTCCGTCATGCTTCGTCCTCTCCGCGGTGGTGCACGTGGATCAGCGCGATGTCGTCGTCGTGCCGGCCGCGGGTCAGCTCCGCGACCAGCTTGTCCCAGGCCTGGCCGAGGTCGGCCGCGCCCAGTACCGCCGGGATGCCCGCCACGAGCCATTCCACACCCAGAACGAGGTCGCGCGTGCGGCTTTCGACGAGTCCGTCGGTGTAGAGGACGAGATCCGCCCCCCGTGGGAACCCGGTGCTGCGCTGGGGGAACTCGGTGCCGATGCCCAGCGGTTGCGCCAGCGCCTCGCCGATCTCTTCGGGCGCGGCGCCCGGGCGCACCAGGATCGCCGGCAGGTGACCGGCGTTGGCGAAGGTCAGCGTGGCGTCGTCCGGCCGGTGGACCGCGTAGAAGCACGTGACGAAGCTTTCGCCGAACAGCCCGCCGGTGAGCGCGGAGACGGCGCGCAACACCTCCGACGGCGGCAGCTCGAGCAGCGCGTAACAGCGGATGGCCGTGCGGACCTGGGCCATCACGGTCGCGGCCGTGACGCCGTGGCCGACGACGTCGCCGATCACGAAGGCCGTCGCGCCGGACGGGAGCCGGATGACGTCGAACCAGTCGCCGCCCACCTTGCTGCCGGTCGCCGCGGGCAGGTACCGGGTGAGCACGTCGAGGCCCGGGGCCGAGGGCGCGACCGGCAGCATGCTGCGCGACAGCTCCGAAGCGAGGGTGCGCTCGCGCTCGTACAGGCGGGCGTTGTCGAGCGCGATGGCGGAGTAGGCGGCGATGCCTTCGGCGAGGTACTCGTGGCGCGCGGTGAACCGGTCCGGCCGCGAATGCCCGAAGAAGAACCCGCCCAGTACCTCTTCGCTGGTCGGGCTGATCACCGGCACCGCGAGGTAGCTGCACACGGGCAGGTGCCCGGCCGGCATCCCGTGGTGCGGCGCGTTCTTCCCGAACCGCGGGTCCCGCGTGATGTCGGGGCTGCGGACGGTGCCGTCGCCGTCGAACGTCGGCGCGAACACCGCGGTGTTGCGCGGCATGGGGAACCGGTCGAACGTCTCCCGCGGCACCCCCGAAATCGTGTACAGCGTGTAGGACTCGCCGAGCTCGTCGATCAGGTTGTAGAAGAACGCGCCGAACTCCGCGCCGGTCGCCCGGGTGGCCGCGTCGGTCGCGTCCTGCACCATTCCGTCGATGTCGAGCTGCGCGGTGAGCTCGCGTCCGGTGGAGTGCACCGCGTCGAGCACCGCCGCTTCGTCCCGCAGCTGCCGCACGGTGGCCGCCAGGTGGGCGGTCGCGGCTTCGACGGCTTCGGCCACGGCCGAAGGTGTCCCGCCGACCTCGCCGGTGGTGTGGACCAGCACGCCGTGCCCGTCGCCGGCGACGGCGATCGCGGCGGTGACCTCGCGGCCGGGCAGCAGATCCGCCAGGACCGCGCGGTCGGTCACGGCGACCGCGACGTGGTCGCCGAGCACCCGGCGCGCTTCGGCCGGTTCGAGAGGCCGGACCTCGGTGGCCGCGGCGGTTCCGGCGCCGTCGACGAACGCCCGGCGCACGGCGTCGATCAGCTCGGCGAAGTCCGGTGCCGTCATCCGGTGGCCAGCGCCTCGGAGAGCGACGGGTAGATGGCGAGCTCGTCGGTCAGCCGGGTCAGTTCCAGCGGCCGCAAGGTGATCCGGCCGGTGGCCACCACCCGCAGCGGGGTGGACACGGTCCGCCCGCGGTGCGCCCGCACGAGCTCGGCCATGCCGGCGGAGGCGAGGAACGTGACCCCGGTCAGGTCGATGACGAGGACCGCGGGCCCGAGGCGGGCGGCGCGTTCGGCGAGCTGCCGGAGCTTGGGGGCCAGCGCGAGGTCGAGGTCCCCGTCGACCCGGAGCACGGCGGTGCCGTCCCGGTCCTCCAGTGCCACCGCGCCCGCCGAGCTCGCGGCGTCGCCGAGGGTGTTCCCGGTCTCGTCGGTGTCGGCCATGACGCTCATCCTGCCTGCTCGTGGGCGGCGCGCAAAACGGAAGTGGTGCTGACACGGCGGTCTCCGGCGAGGACGGGCATGATTGATCCCGGTTGAGCAGACAGCCTTGGCGATCACGCGCGCCCACCGGAGGGTCGCGGGCGCTGCCGAGGGCAAGGAGAAGCACGATGACGGAGCACGTTCACACTGAGGGCTCGGCCACCCCTGTGCCATTCGGCGAGTTCCGGATCGCCCGAATGGAGCAGGGCGACGCGCTCGTCCTCGAGGTGGCCGGGGACGTGGACACGACCACCGCGCCGGCCCTCGTCCGGGCGGCCGGAGAGGCACTGGCCGAGAAACCGTCCCTGCTGGTGGTCGACCTGACCGGGGTGGAGTTCCTCGCCTCGCCCGGGTTGACGGCGCTGCTGACCATCCACCGCGACGCCGGCCCCGGCACCGCGGTGCGGATCGTCGCGTCCGGCCGGGCGACGTTGCGCCCGATCCAGCTGACCGGGCTCGAGGAGAGCCTTTCGCTGTTCCCGACCCGGGAAGCGGCGCTGGCCTCGTCCTGACCGGTGTCGTCCCGGCCCGCCTCATTCGCCGACCGGGACGACCTGGCGCTCGATGACCAGCAGGGCGACGTCGTCCTGCGCGGCCTGGTGGCCGATCAGCGAGGCCATGATCTGCGCGCAGGCCCGTTCGGGGTCTCCGGCGCGCAGGGCCTCCGCCAGCTGCAGCATCCCCACGTCCACCGGCCGGTCCCGGCGCTCGACCAGGCCGTCGGTGTAGAACGCGAGCACACTGCCCGGCGTCAGCTCGACCACCGTCGTGCGCCGCCGGGGCTGCCCGATGGTCAAGCCGATCGGGGGGTCCGCGGGCACGTCCAGCAGCCGGCCTGCTCCGCCGGCCGCGGTCTGCACGGGCGGCAGGTGCCCGGCGAGGGACAGGGCCATGGTGTCGCGGCCCGGCTCGACGATCCCGTAGGCCACGGTGGCCATCGCGCCGTGCTCGAAGTGGTTGGCCTTGCGGTCGAGCTTGGCGAGCACCTCGTCCGGGCTTTCGCAGTCGAGGGCGTAGGCACGCAGGGCGCTGCGCAACCGTCCCATGATCACGGCGGCCTCGAGTCCGTGGCCGGAGACGTCGCCCATCACGACGCCGAGCCGGTCGCCCGGCAGCATGAACAGGTCGTACCAGTCGCCGCCGAGGCCGGTTTCCGCGCCGGGCACGTACCGGGCGCCGAAGGCGAGGCCGGGCACGTCGGGCAGGCTGCTGGGCAGCAGGCTGCGCTGCAGCGCCATGGTGGCGGAGCGGTTCTCCTCGAGCGACTCGACCTGGATCGCCATCGCCAGGCGATCGGCGAGCAGCTGCATCGTGGCGATTTCGGGCTCGGTGAACTGCCGGGGCGAGACGGCGCCGACGTGCAGCACCCCGACGAGCTCGCTCCCGGCGAGCATCGGCACGCCGAGCAGGGAACGCAGTCCCCGTTCCCAGAGCAGGGAGTTCACGACGGTGGTTTCGTCGACGCAGTCGAGGACGACGGGCGCGCGCTCGAGCGCCACCCGGCCGGCGAAGCCGCTGCCGATCGGCACCCGCACGCCCTGGTGGACCTCTTCCTCGATGCCGGCCGCCGCGAAGGCCACCAGCTGACGGCCACTGGGCTGGTACCGCAGCACGGTCGCGGTGTCGACGCCCATGACCCCGCGCAGCCGCTGCAGCGTTTCGGCGAGCAGCTCGGCCAGCCCGAGGTGCTCGGCGGGCACGCCGATGATCTCTTCCAGCTGCCGGAGCCGGTCCTGGGTGTCGAGACTTCGCGACATGGAAAGACCCTAACCGGAAGTCCTTGGGGCGCCCAGCCGTGCCGGGTTTCACCGGCGGGTCCCGGCGGGTAACCAGCCCGGCGTGAGCGTCGACTTGGAGTGGGTGGCCGTGCTGCGGCACGGGCAGAGCACCGGGAACGTGGCCAGGGAAGAGGCGGAGTCGGCCGGGGCGGATGTGATCGACGTCGCCGAACGCGACGCCGACGTCCCGCTGACCGACCTGGGCCGGGAACAGGCGAAGGCGGCGGGGGAGCTGTTCGCCGCCCGCCCGCCGGACCTCGTGGTCACCTCGACCTACCGCCGGGCCTGGGACACCGCCCGCCTGGCCGCACCCGCGGGGGTGCCGATCGTTCCAGACGAGCGGCTGCGTGACCGCGAACTCGGCGTCCTGGACCTGCTGACGTCGCACGGGGTCCGCGAGCGGTGGCCCGACGAGCTGCGGCGCAAGCGGCGGCTGGGCAAGTTCTACTACCGGCCGCCGGGCGGGGAGTCCTGGGCGGACGTCGTGCTGCGGCTGCGGTCCCTGCTGCGCGAGCTGAGCGCGGACCACCCCGGCAAGCGCGTTCTGCTGGCCGCGCACGAGATGACCGTCTACGCGCTGCGCTACCTCCTCGAAGGGCTGCCGGAACCCGACCTGCTGCGCGTCGCCGGCAGCACCGAAATCCCGAACGGCTCGGTCACCTCCTGGGAGCGCGACCGCGACGGCGGGTTCACCATGGTGCTGGCCCAGGAGGTCGGCCACCTGCGCGCCACCGACACCCCGCCGACGGCGGACGACGATGCCGCCGAGCAGCTCTCCTGACCCGGTCCCGATCAGCCCGGCCCTGTTGCGGGACAGGCTGATCGGCACCGGGGACCGCGGAACCGTGCTCGTGCTCGGCGGCGCCCGGACGGTGCCGGGCGCGCCGGCGCTGTCCGGTACCGCCGCCCTGCGCGCCGGCGCCGGCACGCTGCAGCTCGCGGTCAGCGAACGGCACGCGGTCGCGATCGGCGTCTCGGTCCCCGAGTCCTCGGTGTACGGGCTGCCCGAGACCGGGTCCGGCGCGATCGGTGCCGACGCCGTCGACCGGCTCGCCGAGGTGCTTCCCGGCGTCGGCACCCTCGTCGTCGGTCCCGGCCTCACGGGCGCCGGGGAAACCGAAGACCTGCTGCGCCGCTTGGTCCCCGCCCTCGCCCCGGACGCCCGGGTGGTGCTCGACGCGTTCGCGCTCGGGGCGCTCAGCCGGGCCCCCGAACTGGCGAAACCCCTGGCGGGCCGGCTCGTGCTGACGCCGAACCGGACCGAAGCCGCGTTCCTCGACGACTGCGCCGAAGAGGACGTCGACGACCTCGAGACCGCGGTCCGGATCGCGGATCGCTACGACGCGGTCGTGCTGCTGATGGGCGTGATCGCCGAGCCGGGCGGGCGCACCTGGCGCGACGGCAGCGGCCACGTCGGGCTGGCGACGTCCGGCAGCGGCGACGTCCTGGCCGGGCTGACCGGCGGTTTCCTCGCCCGCGGGGCGGACCTCGGCCAGGCCGCCTGCTGGGCGACGCACGTCCACGCCGTGGCGGGCCAGCGGCTGATCCCGGACACCGGGAGCACCGGCCTGCTCGCGCGGGAGCTGGTCGCCGAGATCCCCCGCGTGATCGCGGAGCTGGAACGCTGAGCCGTCACCGCTGCGCGGTCGGGCGCACGATGACCTCGTTCACGTCGACGCCGTCGGGCTGCCCGATCGCGTACGAGATCGCCCCGGCGATGGTGTCCGGCGGCAGCGTCACCGCGCGGTAGGTGCGCATGGCTTCGCGCGCACCGGGCTCGGTGATGGTGTCGGCCAGCTCCGACTCGACGACGCCCGGCGACACGGTCGTGACGCGGATGCCGGGGTCGGCCTCCAGGCGCAGGCCTTCGGTGATCGCGCGGGCCGCGTATTTCGTGGCGCAGTAGACCGCGGCCGTCGGCACGACCTCGTGCGCGCCGGTGGAGGCGATCGTCACGAAGTGCCCGCCGCCTTGGCGCCGGAAGTGCGGCAGCACCGCGGCGATCCCGTGGAGCAGGCCGCGGACGTTGACGTCGAGCATCCGGTCCCACTCGTCGACGTGCAGGGAGTCCAGGCGGGACAACGGCATCACGCCGGCGTTGGCGACGAACACGTCGAGCCGGCCGTGCGCCGCCACAGCGGCGTCGGCGAAGGCGGCGACCTCCGCGCGGTCGGTGACGTCGAGGCGGTGCACGTCGGCGGTGCCCCCGGCGTCGTGGATCTCCTTCGCCAGCGCGGTCAGCCGGTCTTCCCGCCGGGCGCCGAGCACGACGTGGTGGCCTTCGCGGGCCAGCCGCAGCGCCGTGGCGTGCCCGATGCCGCTGCTGGCACCGGTGATGAGAACGATCTTCACGATTTCTCCTTGGCTGGGAAGTCGGCGCCGAGAGTGGTCTCGCGCCAGGTGTCGAAGCCGGCCCGGAGGGTTTCGAGCCGGGCGGTGGCGATGTCGTAGGCGGCCTTGCCGAGGAGCAGCCGCAGGGGCGGTTCCTCGGCGTCGACGGCGGCGAGGACGGCTTCGGCCGCGCGGACCGGGTCGCCCGGCTGGTGGCCGTAGGTCGCGGTGGTCGCGGCCCGGCGGGCACCGGCCGTCTCGGCGTAGTCGTCGATGTGCGTCGCGGACTGGCGCATCGACGGGCCGGACCAGTTCGTGCGGAACGCGGCGGGCTCGACGATGGTCACCTTGATGCCCAGGGGGGCCACTTCGGCGGCCAGCGACTCGGAAAGCCCTTCCACGGCGAACTTCGTCGCGTGGTAGTAGCCGGTGGCCCCGAAGGCGGCGAGCCCACCGAGCGAGGACACGTTCACGACGTGCCCGCTTCGCCGGGCGCGCATGCCGGGCAGCACCGCCTTCGTGACGTCGGCGAGGCCGAAGACGTTGGCGTCGAAGAGCTTCCGGACTTCGTCGTCCTCGCCTTCCTCGATCGCGGCGAGGTAGCCGTAGCCGGCGTTGTTGACCAGGACGTCGATCCGGCCGAACGCGGTTTCGGCCCGTTTCACCGCGTCGAGGACCTGCGCGTGGTCGGTGACGTCGAGCGGCAGGGCCAGGGCGCGGTCGCCGTGCTTGGCGACGAGGTCGGCGACCCGCGCGGGGTCGCGGGCCGTGACGACGGCCCGCAGGCCGCGGTCGAGCACGGCTTCGGCCAGCGCGCGGCCGAGGCCGGTGGAGCAGCCGGTGATGAACCAGTTTTCGGGCATGACGAAGTACTCCGTCCATGGTGGAAATGACAGAAAGGGGGTGTGCTCAGCCGGCGGCGAGGCTGCCGAGCAGGGCGAGCCCGGCTTCCGACGGGCTGCCGGGCTCGGCCTGGTAGACCACCAGCTGCTGGCCGGGCGCGCTGTTCACGGTCAGCGCCTCGTAGCTCAGGACCAGCTCGCCGACCAGCCGGTGGTGGAACCGCTTGGTCTCGTGGGTCTTCTGGCGGATGTCGTGCCGGGCCCACAGTCGGCGGAAGTCCGCGCTCTTGACCGACAGCTCGCCGACCGTCTCGATGAGCCGGGGATCGTCCGGATCGAGGCCGGCGGCCACGCGCAGGCCGCCGACGGTGTTCACCGCGACGCGCTCCCATTCCGGGTAGAACTCGCGCGCGTCCGGGTCGAGGAACACCAGCCGGACGAGGTCACCGCTGTGGGTGTGGCCGCCGAACAGCGCCTCGCCCAGGGCGTTGTGCGCGAGCACCTCGAGGCAGCGGCCGAGCACGAGCGCGGGCGTGTCCGGCCAGCCGTCCATCAGCCGCAGGAGGTTCGGGCTGACCTGCTCCCGCCGCCGCGCGCGACGGCGTTTCGGAGCGGGCTGGGCCAGCCGGTGCAGGTGGGCGGTGGCGTCCTCGTCGAGGGCCAGCCCGTGGGCCAGCGCGTCGAGGACCTGCGCCGACGGGTTGCGCTCCCGGCCCTGTTCGAGCCGGACGTAGTAGTCGGTGCTGACGCCGGCCAGCACCGCGACTTCTTCGCGGCGCAGCCCGGCGACCCGGCGCGACCCTCCCGCGGGCAGGCCGAGGTCGTCCGGTCCGACCTGTTCGCGGCGGGCCCGGAGGAACTCTCCGAGAGCGTTTTCCCTGGCCATGATCCGAGGCTAACGCCGATCAGCCCGGGAAGGGTGGCCGCGCCGCACCCACCCTCACGCTCAGGTGAGCTTGATCGGCTGCCCGTCCTGTTCCGGCCGCAGCAGCGTCGCCGTGGCCGTGCGCCCGTCGACGTCGAAGGTCATCACGGCGTTCCCGAAGTGCGGTCCCGAAACGCAGCCCCAGGTCAGCGGCGCGGGCGGGACGCCGACCCGGCGGGCCAGCCCCTCGCTGAGCCGGGTCAGGCCCCGCGCCCAGCCGGCGCGGAACAGGCGGTTCATGTACCAGGGGACGGTGTTGTGCACCGGCGAGCAGGTGAGCTGGTGGACCGGCGCTCCCGGCAGGTCGGCCCGGGCGACGTACGCGTGGTGGACGTCGCCCGAGAGCACGCTCACCGACGCCGGGCCGTCGTCCGCGACGCGGGCGATCAGCCGCGTCAGCCGGTCGAACGAGTCGCGGAAGGCCGGCCAGTGCTCGAGGTCGGCCAGCTGCCGGAACCACTCCGACACCCGCCCGACGCGCCCCGGCCGCGCACAGAGGCGCTCGTTGACCGACTGCGCGGCCGAGAGCGCGGTGGGCATCAGCCACGGCAGGGACGTCCCGATCAACAGGTGGTCGAACTCGCCTTCGGACTGCTCCTCGATCCAGCGGAACTCGGCGTCGCCGACCATCGAGCGCTCGCCGCCGCCCAGGATGCGACCCGCCCGCGAGTCGATGACCAGCAGCCGGACCGGGCCGAAGTCGCGCCGGTAGGACCACCGGGTGCCCTTGGCGCCGTCGGCTTCGCGGTCGGCCTGGTCGGCGAACTCGCGCAGCAGCGGCGCGTTGTCCGCCCCCGACGTGCTCACCCGCTGGTAGAGGTCGTCTTCGGCCAGCTCGCGCGGCCCGAGGTTGCCGAGGTGCTGGTAGACCCAGTACGACACGAGCGCGCCGCGGATCCGCTCCGGCCACCACGACGCGCGGGTCATCTCCTCGCGCCAGGCCTGCGAGGTGTTCCAGTCGTCGCGCACGTCGTGGTCGTCGAAGATCATCGACGTCGGCACGGTGGACAGCAGCCACCGCACCGCCGGTTCGCACCAGGCCTCGGAGTACAGGTGGCAGTACTCCTCGAAGTCCGCGACCTCGGTGCCGGGCGGCTCCTTCGTGTCGCGCCGCCCGGCCAGCCACTCCTGCGTCGCGTCGGTGGTCTCGTCGGCGTAGACCTGGTCGCCGAGCAGCAGCAGCGACTCGGGCCACTCGCTTTCGTCTAGCCGGGCCATCCGGTGGGCGTACGCGGCGAGCGCGTCCGGGCCGAGCGCGTCCTCCTCCCGCGGCTTGCGGCACGACCCGAACACCAGCCGGAACCGCGGGTCACCGGGGGTGAGCGTCCGGATCCGGCTGGGCGGCAGGTCGCTGTCCGGCTCGGGCCAGACGAGCTCGCCGTCGAGCCGCACCTCGTACGGAGTGCTGCGGCCGGGTTCCAGCCCGGTGAGCACGACCAGCGCGTAGTGGTGCCCGGAAACCTCGAACGTCCGGGCTTTCGCTTCCGCGACAACGACTTCACACGGACCGCCGGTCTCGACCCAGATCGTCGCCGAGGTGGCGTCGACGTGCCGGAGCAGCGGTCCCAGGAGGAGCTCGGTCATCCCCGGATCCTTTCAGCAGTACGGCCGATCGGCAGTTCGAACGATCGCGAAACATTCCGAAAATCGTTGACCGGTCCCGGGTCGCGAACCAACGATCGTCACAGCTGCGCCCTGCTCCCGGAAAGGATTGACTCGAGTGCGAAGATTCGTCACCGCCCTCCTCGCCGCCGTGTTGTCGATCGCCGCCGCCATCGTGCTGGTGATCACGGCGCAGCCCGCGTCGGCGGCCACGCTCACCCGCGTGACCGGTTTCGGCGCCAACCCCAGCAACCTGAACATGTACGCCTACGTCCCGGACCACGTCGCCGCCAAGCCGGCGCTGCTGGTCGCGCTCCACTACTGCACCGGTTCGGCTTCGGCGGTCTTCAACGGCTACGCCCGCGACTACGTCACCGCGGCCGACCAGGCCGGCTACGTCATCGTCTTCCCGGAAGCCACGCGCAGCGGGCAGTGCTTCGACGTCTCCTCGCCGCAGGCCCTCACCCGCGGCGGCGGCAGCGACCCGGTCGGCATCCTGTCGATGGTCGACTACGCCAAGCAGCACTACAACGTGGATCCGGCCCGGGTCTTCGTCACCGGCTTCTCCTCCGGCGCGATGATGACGAACGTCCTCGCGGCGGAGTACCCGGACGTCTTCGCCGCCGGTTCGGCGTTCATGGGCGTCCCCGCCGGCTGCTTTGCCACCACCGACGGGTCGAGCTGGAACAGCCAGTGCTCGGGTGGCCAGCTCATCAAGACCGCGCAGCAGTGGGGCGACCAGGCCCGCCAGATGAGCGGCGGGCGGACCGGCCCGTACCCGCGCATGCAGCTGTGGCACGGCACCGCCGACGACACCCTGCGCTACCCGAACTTCGGGGAGGAGATCAAGCAGTGGACCAACCTGCGCGGGGTGAGCCAGACGCCGTCGTCGAGTGACGCGCCGCAGTCCGGCTGGACGCGCACGCGCTACGGCAGCACCGGCACGCAGGCGCCGGTCGAAGGGATCAGCGTCCAGGGCGCCGGGCACGCGCTGCCGCAGAACGGGATGGTGGCGTACGCGATCGCGTTCCTCGGCCTGGACAGCGGCGGCTCGTCGACCACCACGACCACGCCGGGATCCTCCGGCGGCACCACGCTGGGCAGTGCGGCGAGCGGGACCGGGCGCTACTTCGGCACGGCGGTCTCGGCGAGCAGGCTCTCGGACAGCGTCTACACCGGCATCCTGAGCCGCGAGTTCTCCATGATCACGCCGGAGAACGAGATGAAGATGGACGCCACCGAGCCTTCGCAGGGCCAGTTCTCCTACGGCAACGCCGACCGGATCGTCGCCCAGGCGGCGAGCCAGGGCGCCCGGATGCGCGGGCACACCCTGGCCTGGTACGCGCAGCAGCCCGGCTGGATGCAGGGCATGGAGGGCTCCGCGCTGCGGTCGGCGATGCTGAACCACGTCACCCAGGTCGCGACCCACTACCAGGGCAAGATCTACGCCTGGGACGTCGTCAACGAGGCCTTCGCCGACGGCGGCTCGGGCGCCCGGCGCGACTCGAACCTCCAGCGCACCGGCGACGACTGGATCGAGGCGGCGTTCCGCGCCGCGCGGGCGGCCGACCCGGGCGCGAAGCTCTGCTACAACGACTACAACACCGACGACTGGAACCAGGCGAAGACCCAGGCCGTGTACCGCATGGTGCAGGACTTCAAGTCCCGCGGCGTGCCGATCGACTGCGTCGGCTTCCAGTCGCACTTCAACAGCAACAGCCCGGTGCCGTCGAACTACCAGACCACGCTGCAGAACTTCACGAACCTCGGCGTGGACGTGCAGATCACCGAGCTGGACATCGAGGGGTCGGGCACCACGCAGGCCGGCAACTACCGCACGGTCACGAACGCCTGCCTCGCGGTGGCGCGCTGCACCGGGATGACGGTGTGGGGCATCCGCGACACGGACTCGTGGCGGGCGTCGGCCACGCCGCTGCTGTTCGACGGCAACGGCCAGAAGAAGGCGGCCTACACCGCGGTGCTCGACGCGCTGAACGGCGGTACGACCCCGACGCCGACCACCACGCCGACGACGCCGACCACCCCCACCACGCCCACCACACCGACGACCACCACCCCGGCGCCGGGCGGGTGCACCGGGACCTACCTCAAGACGGCGGAGTGGAACGTCGGCTTCAACGGGCAGGTGACCGTCACCGGCTCGAACAACTGGGTGCTCACGATCACCTTCACCGCACCCCAGAAGGTCATCGGCAGCTGGAACTACACCGGGACGTACGACAGCACCGGCTACGTGCTGACCGCGCGGCCCAACGGGAGCGGCAACGTCATCGGGTTCACCGTGCAGCACGGCGGGAACCTGACGGCGCCGACCGTGACCTGTTCGGTCGGCTAGAACAGCCGGCCGACCTCGTCCGCGGGCGGTTCCTCCAGGCTGAGGAGGAACCGCTTGCGGGTGAGGCCACCGGCGTACCCGGTCAGGCCGCCGCTCGTGCCGACCACGCGGTGGCACGGCACGATGACGCTGATCGGGTTCCAGCCGTTGGCGTTCCCGACCGCCTGCGCGGCCCCGGGATCGCCCAGCTCGGCGGCCAGCCGGCCGTACGTGCGGGTTTCGCCGTACGGGATCTTGGTCAGCAGCGCCCAGACCTGCTTCTCGAACGCCGAGCCGCGCGGCGCGAGCTCGAGGTCGAACTCGCGCCGCGTGCCCGCGAAGTACTCGCCGAGCTGCTGCCGCGCCGCCTCGAAGGCGTCGTCGTCCCGGGGGCCGAGGTCGGTGAGGCGGGGCGTCCGGAGATGGCCGTCGAAGTAGAGCCCGGCCAGCGCCGCGCCGTCGCCGACCAGGGGCAGCGGTCCGATCGGTGACGCGATGACGGCGTGCTTCATGGCGCCCAGCCTACAAGTCAGCCCTGGCTGGTCTTCACCGAGAGCGAGTCGATGCTCATCTCCGCGCCGGGCGTGATGTCCGCACTCGGGGAGGTGCACCCGCAGACCTTGTTGGGGTACGAGCCGCCGATGGCGACGTCGAAGATGACGAAGAACCCGTGGTCGACGGCGGCCTTCCAGGTCGCGTCGGACACCTGGTTCTGCTTCACCGCGAAGGTCTGGTTGCCGTCGAGGTAGAAGCGCAGCTCCTCGGCCGCGGCGTCACGGCGGTCCACGATCACCGAGTAGGTGTGGTAGCCGTCCTGGCAGCCGGCGCAGTCCTGCAGGTCGCTGGTGATGCCGTCCGGGTCGTGGCACTCGCCCTGCCACTGTCCACAGTGGAAGGTGGTGGAGTGCTTGCTCAGCGCGTTGACGTCTTCCATGATGTCGAGCTCGCCGATGCTCGGCCAGTTCGTCGCGCCGACCGGGCGGGCGTCGGCGCCCATCGCCCAGAACGCCGGCCAGTAGCCGAGGCCGCTCGCGGGGGAGGGCTGCTTCAGCGTCGCGCTGATCTCCAGCTGGCCGCCTTCGGGCGCCGCGAAGTCGGTGCGCTGCGTTTCGATCCGGCCGGACGTCCAGTTTCCGGCCGCGTCGCGCAGCGGCTTGATCGCCAGGTGCCCGGCGCCGTCGTGGTAGACGTTGTCCGTCGAATTCGTCGCAGTCTCGAGTTCGCCGGTGCCCCAGTTCGCGGCGCCGCCCGGGTAGCCGGTTCCCGTGTCGTAGAGCCAGTCCTGGGCGTCGAGTCCGGAGCCGGCGGCGCCGTCGAAGTCGTCCTGGAACACGGTGGTCCACCCGGCTTCGGCGTGCGCCGGGGCGGCGGTCAGGACGAAGGACAGCGTGGCGAGCACGGCGGTGAGCCGCTTGGCGGTGCGCATGAGATCTCGCTTCCGGAGGGGAATGGGGTCGTCCACGACCTGCGAGGCCATCCACTGTCACCGCTGGTCCGCGCCCGAGTCAAGGGATGTGCCCGGAAGTACCGGGCGCCCGGTACCCGTGGGCAGTACCGGGGGAGTCCCGTTTGGAATTCGCCGCGGCGGGGCAGCGCGCGGGCCGGGTGAGTCGGTGGTCTGGACCTTCTTTCGAAGGGTTGCCAGGTAACGAAACCGGAGTCATAGTTTGTTGACGTCCACAACGAATCCTGCGAACCGCCCTCGGAAGTCCTCTTTGGACTCCGCCGTATCCTCAGAGTGGAGGACGCCTTGATCTCCCGTCGCTCGTTCCTCGGCCTCACGGCGGCGACGCTCGCCACCGCCACCGCGCTGCCCCTCGCGCGGTCCGCCTCCGCGGCGACGCCGGACACGTTCGCTCTCGAGCTGGTGAACAATTCCGGCTCCGGCACCGTGTACGCCTACGTCACCGGCACGACGCCGGACGGGCGCCTGGTGCTGCTGCGCGCCGACGGTACGCCGTACTACCCGGACTCGCCGTCGGCGCCCACGACGCCGCTGCCGGAGGACTGCGCCATCCCGGTCTCCTCGGGTGCGCGGGTGTCGGTGCCCAGGATGGGCGGCGCGCGCATCTACGTCGTCACCGACGCGAAGCTGGACTTCTTCCTCGACCCGGGGCCGAACCTGGTGCACCCCAGCTTTCTCAACTCCGGTGATGCGAACTTCGGCAAGAACTGGTCGTTCAGCGAGTTCACGTTCAACGACACGCAGCTGTTCGCCAACATCAGCTACGTCGACTTCGTGGGCATCCCGATGGGACTTTCGCTGACGTCCGGGTCCGGCACGTCGTCGGTCAGCGGACTGCCGGCCGGTGCGCTGGACCAGATCGCCTCGTCGCTTTCCGCGCTGGGCGGCGAGTGGGGCGGCCTGGTGCAGACCGGCGGAAGCGGCACCCTGCGCGTGCTGTCGCCGCACCACCACGCGGCGCAGTTCGGTGGGTACCTCGACGCCTACATCGACCAGGTGTGGCAGAAGTACGCGGGCACGGACCTGGTCGTCGATTCGCAGAACCCGGGCGTGGGAACGTTCACGGGCCGCGTCTCGGGCGACCAGCTGGTGTTCGGGGCGGAGTCGTTCGCCAAGCCGGCGACGGCGGACGTGTGGGGCTGTGACAGCGGCCCGTTCGCCCTGGCCGCGGGAGCGAGCGACGCGCGCAAGGCGATCGTCCCCCGCCTGGCGGCGGCGCTGAACCGCACGACGTTGCTGGACAACCCGAACCAGCCCACGGCGGAGGACCCGGCCCGCTTCTACGGCGGCGAAGCGACCAACCACTACGCGCGCATCGTCCACTCGAAACTCCCGGACAACCGCGGATACGCGTTCCCGTACGACGACGTGAGCCCGGGCCCCGACTTCAGCGGCGCGGTCTTCGCGGGCGACCCCCAGGTACTGACGATCACGATCAACGCGGCGCACGGCTAGAGGCGCACGGTCAGAGGCAGTGCGAAAACTGTCGGTGGTGACGGCTAGCCTCATGGGCATGAACACGGACGACGCGACGGTCCCGGCGGACCAGCTGACCAAGGGCCAGTGGTTCTGGCACGAGCCTGCGCCGGGCCTGCCCGCGTGGCAGCTGCAGGTGACCTCGGCGGAGTTGCTGGAGGACTCCGTCGAGATCTTCACCACGGATGAGGAGAGGGAGTTGGTTTCGTATCCGCGGAACCGGTTGGTTCGGTTGGCCGGGGCCGCTTGAGGGTGGGGTTGTGAGGTAGGGCACTTTCTGGCCGGGGGGCCGGGAGTGCGGGGGCCGGAGGGGGAGTGCAGGGGCCGGGCCGGGGCAGAAGGGGAAGTGCGGCGGCCGGGCCGGATCCGGTAGCGCTCGCGGCCGGGTGCGCTCGCTCTGCTGCCGGTGTACGGCGGCTGGTTCAGGATCCTGGAGCGCTAGCGGTGGGGTAGCGACCGCTCTGCCGCCGGGAGTGCGGTAGCTGGGGCGGGTTCCTGGTATGCCAGCGGCCAGTCGCGATCGCGCTGCTACCGGTGTGCGGCGGTTGCGGCAGGATCCCGGAGCGCTAGCGGCTGGGTAGCAACTGCTTTACGCCGGAACTGCGCTGCTTACCGCTCGGCCGGTTCGGGCCGACCCCCACTCCCATGCACGGTTTTCGGCCGGTTCGGGCCGATCGCCACTCCCATGCGCGGTTTCGCGTGAATTTGCCGCCCTGTGCGACTTCTCTCGGCCCATCCGTCTCGGCCGTACTTCATTCCGTGCCGCCGTGCCGCCGTGCCGCCGTGCCGCCGGACCGCCGGACCGCCGGACCACTGTCCGGATCCGGCGCCAGGTGATCAGCCCGGGTTCCGGTCCCGCAGGGCCGCCGGGCGCCAGGTCATGCGGACCGTCGTCCCGGCTTCACTTGTGTCGATGTCCGTCTGGTCCGTCACCTTCTCGATCAGCACCAAGCCCCGGCCGCCCGAGGTGTGCGCGCTTGCGCGGCGCGGGCGGGTCTGGGGGATGCCGCACCCCGTGTCCGTCACCGTGACCGTCACCGCGTCGCCGGCTCGGGATGCCTGGAGGCGGGCCCAGCCGTGGCCGTCCGGGTAGGCGTGGGCCGCTACGTTCGCCAGCGCCTCGTACGTCGCCAGCGTGATGTCGTGCGTGCTCGCCGGGTCGAGGGGGAGCTCGGCCAGCCAGCGGGTCAGCTTGCGGCGCAGGTCCGCCATCTCGTTCGGGAGCGCGGGCGCCAGCTCTTCTAACGTCGAGGTGGCCACGGCACCGGCGACGGTGCGCGCCGGGGGCGTGGCCCCCGTTTGGCCCGCCTCGGTGTTCTGACCCACATCGACGTCGGGTTCCGAGGTGTGTCGATACACGATCCGCTCCCATCATCAGCCACGGTTTCCCCCGTGCTTCGGGCTTCTCTGGAGAGCTACCCATCGCGATGGGGTCTTACCCGTTGTGCTTTCCGTGACATCGCGCTACCTTGGAGTTGCTCCTCGCGGATGTCGGCCCCTCGGCCGCCCGGAGGAAGCTCCCGGATCAGGCCACTCGGCCCTCTTCCACTCGTTTGAACCACTTCACCGGCTTCGCGGTCCACGCGAGCCGAACCTCATCAGGAGAACACCCATGTCTTTTCACGGAATCCTTGACCTGTCAGGAAAAACCCCGTTCGTCCGCTCCGCCTACCGGCCGGAGCCGGAGGACGTCGCGCTCCCGCTTTCGGTCGTCCGCAAGCACAAGCTGCGTCCCGGCGACGAAATCACCGGCACGGGCGAAGAAATCGCCAGCGTCAACGGCGCCGATCCGGCCGAACCACGCCCGGACTTCGCCGATCTGGTCCCGCTGCACCCGGATCAGCGCCTGTTGCTCGAAACCACCCCGACGCGCCTGCTGACGCGCGTCATCGACCTCGTCACCCCGCTCGGCAAGGGCCAGCGCGCGCTGGTCGTTTCGCCGCCGAAAGCCGGGAAAACCACGGTGCTGCGGGAGATCGGCCACGGCATCTCGGTCAACCACCCGGAATGCCGGCTGATGGTGCTGCTCGCCGACGAGCGCCCGGAGGAGGTCACCGATCTGCGCCGGACCGTGCGCGGCGAGGTGATCGCGTCCACTTTCGACCGTCCGCCCGCCGAGCACGTCGCGGTCGCGGAACTCGCCGTCGAGCGCGCGAAACGCCTGGTGGAGCGCGGCGAAGACGTTGTCCTGCTCCTCGACTCGCTCACCCGCCTCGGCCGCGCGTACAACCTCTCGGCCCGCGCCTCCGGCCGCACGCTCTCCGGCGGCGTCGACGCGGCCGCGTTGCAGCCGATGAAGCGCATCCTCGGCGCGGCCCGCAACCTCGAAGGCGGCGGCTCGCTCACGATCGTCGCGTCGGCGCTGGTGGAAACCGGTTCGCTGGCCGACACGGTGTTCTTCGAAGAACTGAAGAGCACCGGCAACGCCGAGCTGAAGCTCGACCGCAAGATGGCGGAACGCCGGGTGTTCCCGGCGGTCGACCTCGCCGCCTCCGGCACCCGCCGCGAAGAACTCCTGGTGACACCGGGCGAATTGGCCGCGATGCGCGAGGTTCGCCGCGCGCTGCCGGGCCCGCAGGCGGCCGAGCAGCTGCTCGACCAGCTCCGCAAGACCGGCTCCAACGCGGAGTTCCTGCTCCGCGTCACCGGCGCCGCGCTTCCCGCCGCCGCCTGAGTCAGCGCCGCTCCCGGAGTTCGCCGATCACCTTCAGCCCGACGCCGTGCGCTTCGTCGACGCTCTCGGGCGGATCGCCTTCCCCCGGCTCGTAAAGGTCGTCGTCCGGCCGGCCGGGGTCCGGGGTGCCGGGCCGCGCGATCTCGGGTTGCTCGTTCGGGTGGGACATTCCCGGGTGGTACCCGGCCCTTCCCGTGGTCAACCCGCCACCCCGTGCCCGGCCGCCGTCAGTTGCCCCGCCCCGTGGCCTGCTGAAGCTCATCGATCCGTGCCGAGGCCTCAGCCTTCGTCAGACCGTCCGGAACCTCTTCACCGGCCTCCTGGGCCAGCGTCGACAGATACGACTTCTGCGGCCCGGTCATCGGCTCGTCCCCGGTCGTCCACTCGCTCGGGTCCTTCTCCGGGTTGGGTTCCACCTGATCAGTCATCACAGCCTCCAATCGAACACGTGTTCGCTCGAATCCGACTCTAGCGCAGGGGTCCGACAATCGCCGGTCACGAGCCGGCCGGCGGGGTGCTCGGCGGCCCCGCCTCGTGGCCTGCCCGGCCGCGGGTCCGGCGCTCGTCCTTCATCCGCTGTTCCGGCACGTGGCGGCGCCCGTCGTTCAAGGACTCCAGCAGCTCGCGGTGGAAGTCGCGGAAAGTCGCGTAGAACCCGTCGTCGTACTCCTCGACGAGCTGGAACGTCCACCGATCGGGGACGACGTTGAGCCCGATCAGCTCCTCGCCGATCCGCCGTGCCCAGTCCGCGTGACCGGCCTTCTCCAGCGCCTCCACGGCCTCGTCCAGCACGAGGTCCGCGTTGCCCGTCAGCTGGTGGAACGAGTAGAGGTGGCCCCGCGCGCGTTCGATCGTCTCGAACGCTTCGATGACCTTGCCGACCGCCGTGACCGTGGCGGCGTCGTAGTTGTCGACCATGACGGAAAAGTGCCCCGTCCCGGGATTTCTACACCTCCCGGAACGGGGCACCTGCCCGAAGCGCGAAACTCAGGCCGTCGGCCGCGTCGCTCCCGCGTACTCCTTCAGCAGCGGCGAGATCTTGACGACGTCGCCGCTGGTCGGCGCGTGCACCATCTTGCCGTCGCCGATGTACATCCCGATGTGGGACACGGGGGAGTAGTAGGCGACCAGGTCGCCCGGCTGCAGCTGGTCGCGCGGCACCGGCGTGCCGAAGCCCGCCTGCGCCGAGGACGTCCGCGGCAGCGTGATGCCGGCCTGCTTGTAGGCCCACTGCATCAGCCCCGAGCAGTCGAACGTGCTCGGGCCGGTGGCGCCGTAGACGTAGGCGCTGCCGAGCTTGCTCAGCGCCGCATCGACCGCCTTCTGCGCGGCCGAGGAGGCCGCCTTGACGGTCGGGGCCTTGCCGCCGGTGTCCTTCTGGGCGGTCTTGTCGGCGGTGCTGAGGGTCTTGCCCTGGGCCTCGATCTGGTCGATCTGGGCCTGGAGGTTCTTCTTCTTGCCCTCGATGTCCGACGCCAGCTTCGCCGCGGCGTCCCGGGCGTCGGTCGCCCGCTTCGCCGCGTCGGTCGCCGCCTTCTCGGCTTCGGTGGCCTTCGCGGCCGCGCCGCTGAGGTTGCCCATCGCGGCGTTCTTGTCGGTCGCGATGACCTCGAGGGCCGCCGAGCGGTCCAGGAAGTCCTGCGTCGACGTGCCGGCCAGCAGGGCCGACAGCTTGTTGAGCTGGACGCCGCTGGTGAACGACGCGCCGGCGAACTTGTCGACCTGGCCCTGGTACTTCTGCTTGGCCTCGATGGCCTGCGCACCGGCGTCCTTGGCGGCGGTGACGTCGGCGTTGGCCTTGTCGAGCTCTCCCTGCTTCGCGGTCAGGTCGTCCTTCGCCTTGAGCAGGTCTTCGTTGAGCTTCTCGGCCTGGGCCGAGAGGTCGCGGTACTTGGCGAGGGCGTCGGACCCGGTGGGCGGGGCCTGGAGGACGGGGATGGGGGCGGCGGTGGCCGTCGGTTGGGCCATGGTGACGAGGGTGATCACCGAAGCCGCGGCGAGGGCACCTGACACCACGCGCTTGACGGGATGCGAACGCATTCTCGCGCGGGTCTCCTTTGCTGATCGGCCGCCGTCGGGCACCGGGGCGAGTCGGGGGCCTCGCCGTGTCCGGCGCGTGCTCGACCGCAACAGGAAGAGCACGCGGTGGGGTCCGGTACCCGGCAGGGGGTATCGGCGGCGATCTCGCGTCGCCGTCTCATCGACGACCGGGGGCCGCGAGATCTCGAACAGGTTACGAAAAGAACACGGCACCGTCCAGGGGTCCTCTCTGAGAACTCTCCGTGACGACAAGAAACACGCTTGGACCAGTGGTAACCGGATCGACTGTGGCCTGGATTACATTCCGCGAGGCGGTTAAATACCCTACCCCTCCAGGGTATTTATGACTCGTGGGAGGCACGGCCTGCACCGCCACCGGCGCGGCGATGGCGCTCAGTTCGGTCTTCGTGGTCACGAACAGCCTGCGCTCGCGCGGCTTCTCGGCCGGGTGACTTTGTACGGTCCTTGTATCGGCTCGGGTGATGCTGGCCGGGTAGTGATTCCGACCAGTGGAGGACAGGGATGTTCACGAAGGCCGCCGTACTCACGGCACTCACCGCAGCGGCGTTCGCCGTGGCCGCACCGGCGCAGGCCGCGCCCGCGGCCACGACGGCGCTGCCCACGGCGAACATGGAGGCCGTGCTGAAGGCGGCCCAGATCGACCCGCGCCGGGCCGACGACACCCAGACCCCGGGTGCGCACGACAGCGTGCTGCTCGTCGAACAGGCGTTGCAGGCGAAGGGCTTGCTGGCCGCGACCTACGTCGACGGGTACTTCGGGACGACGACGATCACGGCGTACTCGCAGTACCAGAAGTCGTTGGGGTACACCGGGATCGACGCGTCCGGCCTGCCGGGCAAGACGTCGCTGGAGAAGCTGGGCGAGGGCCGGTACACGGTGACTTCGCCGGTTTCAGCGGGCAGCCGGATCGCTTATCGCGGGGTCACGACGAACACCCGCACCAAGGCGATGCTCCTGGCCGCCGAAGGGATCGCGGGCCTCACGGTCAGCCTCACCCAGGGCGGCTACAACCCGGGCGGCGTCGACGCGTCGGCCGGCACCCACGACGGCGGCGGAGCGCTGGACATCTCGGTGTCCGGTATGTCGTCGACGACCCGCACGAAGCTGCTCACGGCACTGCGCAAGGTCGGGTTCGCGGCCTGGTACCGCACTCCGGCGCAGGGCTTCGACTACCACATCCACGCGATGGCGATCTCCGACCCGGATCTCTCTTCGGGCGCCCAGCACCAGACCGGGGACTACTACCTGGGGATGAACGGGCTCGCCGGGCGCGGGGCCGACGACGGTCCCGCGGTCACCAAGGTCACGTGGGAGGAGTACCAGCGCGGCTGATCCCGCGGATCTGGCTGTGCCGGGGCGCGGGATCGGACCGCGCCCCGGCACTGGCACGCCCGGCCCGAGCGGTGGTTTGATCGGAAGCACCAAACGACCAGGGGGTGCTCCGATGGCCGGCAAGGCTTTCCGCTTCGGTGTGGTGGCGGGCGCGACCGAAGGCGGCGCGAAATGGCTGCGGACCGCTCGCCGTGCCGAGGAACTGGGCTACGCCACCCTGCTCTGCCCCGACAACCTCAACCTGCCCACCCCGACCGCGGCTCTCGCGGCGGCCGCGGCCGTGACCACCGACCTCAATGTCGGTTCTTTCGTCCTCGCCAGCCCGCTGCGGACCGCGCGGGCCGCCGCCTGGGAGTCGCACAGTCTCTCCGTCGTCACCGGCAACCGGTTCGAACTCGGGCTCGGGACCGGCCTGCCCACCATGCGGCAGCAGGCCGAAGAGCTCGGCCTGCCCTACGGCTCGGGCCAGGAACGGCTCGACTCCATCTCCGAGACCATCGACCACGTCCGCCGGCTCGACGGCGACGCCCACACGCCCGTCATGATCGCCGCCGGCGGGCCGAAAGCACGGCGGCTCGCCGGAGCGAAAGCCGACATCGTCACGCTGGCGGGTGGTGTCTTGACCACCCGCGAAGAAATGGCAGGCTACGTCGAAGAAATCCGGGCCGCCGCCGGTGATCGCGACATCGAGCTCGCGCTGAACATCTTCGTCGTCGGCGAGCAGGTGCCGCCCTGGATCCGGGGGTTCATCGGGGTCGACGCCGAGACGCTCATCGAGCACGACTCGCTCACCATGCTCCGCGGCAGCTTCGACGACATGGCCGCCGAGCTGGAACGGCGCCGGGAGGAGCTCGGCGTCTCCTACGTCAGCGTCAACAGCGCCTTCATCGAGGAGTTCGCGCCGCTGGTGGAGCGGCTGACGGGGAAGTGAGCGTCGCCGGGTCGGTGTTCGCGCCGCACAGCAGGACCGCGATGCGTTCCCCCGGCTCCGGCCGGTAGGCGCCGGCCAGCAGCGCCGCGTAGGCCGTCGCTCCGCCGGGCTCGACCGCCAAGCGGTAGCGGTCCCACAACGCCAGCCGGGCCGA
Source organism: Amycolatopsis sp. NPDC005961 (assembly GCF_040629235.1). Taxonomy (NCBI): domain Bacteria; kingdom Bacillati; phylum Actinomycetota; class Actinomycetes; order Pseudonocardiales; family Pseudonocardiaceae; genus Amycolatopsis; species Amycolatopsis sp. NPDC005961. The sequence continues at coordinate 252,225 of NZ_JBEXVF010000002.1, forward strand.
CACGATCGCCGCGTCGTCCACCAGCACCGAGCCCACCTCCGCGCGGACGGCCACCGCGAAGGCGATGTCGCCGAGCCGGGAGGCGCCCAGGGAATCCGCGGCGACGCCGGACACCTCGACGGGGACCGGCTCGCCGGCCGCCAGCGCGGCATTCAACGTCGGGGCCGTGCGCGGTTCCACGCCGACGACGCGCGCCCGGCCTTCGACCGCCGCCGCGATGCCGGCCATCAGCCCGCCGCCGCCCACCGCGACCAGGATCGTGTCCAGCCCGTCGAGGTCGGCCAGCAGCTCGAGGCCCACCGTGCCCTGGCCCGCGCAGATCTCCGGCTGGTCGTACGCGTGGCAGAACAGCGCGCCGCGGTCCGCCGCGTCCTTCACCGCCGCGTCGTAGGCGTCCGCGTACTTGTCGCCGACCAGCTCGACGGCGGCGCCCAGCTGCCGCAGCTTCGCCACCTTGACCGCCGGCGCGTTCACCGGGACGTACACCCGCGCGGCCACGCCGAACTCCCGGGCGGCGTGGGCGACGGCGAGCCCGGCGTTGCCACCCGACGCGGCCACCACCCCGGCCGCCGAAAGCTCGCCCGCCGCGATGATCCGGTTGAAGGCGCCGCGGGCCTTGAACGACCCGGTGTGCTGCAGGTGCTCAAGCTTGAACCACACGCCGTCGTCGCCGAACACCGGCGTCCGGCGGACGTGGCCCGCGATCCGGGCGGCGGCCCGCTCGACATCCGAAGTGCTGATCATGCGCTCCAGCATGCGCGCGGACCGCCGTAAGCACCAGCGACGTCTCCTATGCTGGCATCAGCGATGCTTACGGCTGGAGGTCCCGTGCTCGACGCCCACCGCCTGGCCCTGCTCGCCGAGGTCGCGCACGCCGGGTCGATCGCCGGGGCGGCCCGGAGACTCGCCTTCACGCCGTCCGCCGTCTCGCAGCAGCTGGGCAAGCTCGAACGCGACGTCGGCGCGCCCCTGCTGCACCGCAACCCCCGCGGGGTCACCCTCACCCCGGTCGGGGAGGCGCTGCTGAGTCACGCGGAGACCATCGTCGGGGAGCTGCGCACCGCCGAGCGGACCGTCCGCGCCCTGCTCGACGAGGAACCGGCGCAGCTGACCGTGGGCACGTTCGCCAGTGCCGGCATGACGCTGGTGCCCGCCGCGCTCGCCGGGTTCCGCCGCGACCACCCCGCGGTCGCACTGCGGCTGCTGGACCTCGAACCGCCCGACGGGTACGGGCTGGTCAGCTCGCGCGACCTCGACCTGCTGATCACCCACCGCTATCCCGGCGCGCCGCTGCCCGACCCGCGCGGGCTGACCCGGTCGCTCCTGCGCTCCGAGCGGTTCCGGCTGATCCTCCCCGAAGGACACCCGAAGGCCCGCGTCCGCCGGCTCACGCTGGGCGCACTGGCCGGCGAGGCCTGGATCTCCGGCAACCCCGGTGTCCCCAACCGCGTCTGCCTGGACCAGCTCGCCGACGCCGCCGGGATCACGCTCGGCGTGGCCTACGAAACCCGGGACTACCAGGTGACCCTGGCGCTGGTCGAGGCCGGGCTGGGGGTCGCGTTCGTGCCGGAGAGCGTGCTCGCCCGGATGGCGCCCGCCCGGATCGCGGTCCGTGACGCCGCGGACGCCCGGCCGGCGCGGGACATCTTCCTGGTGCACCACCGGCGGCCGGGAAAGCTGGTGACCGAGATGGCCGAGCGGCTCAGCCGTCCACAGTAGGCACCCGGGCGGAGAACCGCGCGGAGGCGCCCTTCAGCGCGTCCAGGCACGCGCGGACCGCGCCGCGATCCTCTTCGCCCGCCCGGCAGATCGCGTAGATCGTCCGCGTCAGCGGCGGGCGCGTCGCCAGGATCCGGACGCCCCCGGGCTGCGGCTCCCGGGCCAGCCGCGGCACCAGCGCCGCGCCGAAGCCGGCCGCCACCAGGGCCAGCTGCGTCGGGTAGCCGCCGACCGTGCAGCTGATCCGCGGCTCCAGCCGTTGCTTGCGCAGCACCTGCACCAGCCACTCGTAGCAGCCGGACCCCAGGGTCCAGCCGATCCACGGCAGATCGTCCACTTCGGACAGATCGACCGTCTTGCGGTGCGCGAGGCGGTGCCCGGCGGGCAGGGCGAGGTCCGCGACGTCGGAGAACAACGCGATCCGCGTCGTCGACGGCGGGAGCACCGTCGGCCGGTCTTCCCAGCTCTCCAGCACCGCGACGTCGAGGTCGCCGGCCAGCACGCGGGGCATCGTCTGCTCCGCCTCACCCTCGTGCAGCGTCACCGCCAGCCGCGGGTGCTGCGCGGCGAGCGTGGCCAGCGCGGGCGGCAGCAGCGCGTGCACGGTCGTGGGGATCGCGCCGACCCGCAGCGGCCCGATGACGTCCTCGCGCAGCAGCTCCAGGTCCGCCTTGGCCTCGGCGACCTGCGCCAGGATCAGCTCGGCGTGCCCGGCCAGCACCTGGCCCGCCTTCGTCAGCCGGACGCCCCGGCCGCGCGGCTCCAGCAGCCGTTGCCCGGCCTCGCGTTCCAGCTTCGCCAGCTGCTGCGACACCCCCGACGGCGTGACGTGCAGGGACGCGGCCGCGGCGGCGACCGAGCCCTGGGTGGCGACCGCGTGCAGCGCGCGCATCCGCTCGATTCCGAACACGGTAGAGATCCTACTGAATTATCCGCAGAAACATTCGCTTGTCCTTGACAGTTGCCGCCCGCACGCTGGAGCGGTGACCACGACCGCGCCCCGCCCCACGATCGCCGCCACGCCGCTCACCGAGCGCTTCGACCCGCGTCTGCTCGCGGCGCTCGGCAGCTTCTGCATCTCCCTGTCGTCGGTCTTCATCAAGGTCTCGCACGCCAGCGGCAGCACCAGCGCGTTCTGGCGCTGCCTGCTGGCCCTGCCGGTGCTGGTCGTGCTCGCCCTGCTGGAACGGCGGAAGGCCGGCCCGGCGCCGCGCCGCCGCGTGCTCCTCCCGCTGCTCGCCGGCACCGGGCTCGGCCTCGACTTCGTGCTGTGGGGTGAGGCGATCCCGCGGATCGGCGCCGGCATCGCGACCGTGCTGCTCGCCGTCCAGGTGGTCATCGTGCCGCTGCTGGCGTTCGCCTTCCTGCGGGAACGGCCGGCGAAGCGGTTCCTCCTCGCCGTGCCCGTGCTGCTCGCCGGCGTCGTGCTGGCCGGCGGGTTCGCCGGGAGCGGCTCGTTCGGCCCGGACCCGGTCACCGGCGCCGTGTTCGCGATGCTGGCCGGCGCGGGGTACGCGGTGTACCTCTTCCTGATCCGGCTCAGCGGCGGCGCGGGCGCGCGGGCGCAGTCCCTGGTGCTGGCGACGCTCTCCGCCGGTGTCGTCGCCGTCGTGCTCGGCGTCCCGACCGGCACGCTCGACCTGAGCCCGAGCCCGGCGACGTTCGGCTGGCTGGTCGCGCTCGCCGTCGTGGGTCAGCTGATCGGCTGGATTCTCATCTCCGCCGCGCTGCCCCGGATGTCGGCCACCACCGGCGCGACGCTGATGCTGCTGCAACCGGTCGGCGCGGTGCTCCTGGGCATCGGCCTGCTCGGGGAGACGCCGAGCGCGCTGCAGCTCGTCGGCTGCGCGGGGGTGGTCGCGGCCGTCTGCTTCGCCGGGCGGACCCGCCGCGGGTGATCTGCGAGCCGGGGCCGTCACGGCTAACGTCCCCGGTATGCGTGTGCTGGTGGCCGGGGCTTCGGGGTTCGTCGGCGGCCGGTTGTGCCCGGCGCTGGAAGAGGCGGGGCACGACGTCCTCGCGATGACGCGGCACCCCGAGAAGTACGACGGCGCCGGGACGCCCGTCCGCGGCGACGTCGCCGACGTCGGTTCCCTGCGGGACGCGCTCAAGGGCGTCGACGCCGCCTACTACCTGGTGCACTCGCTCGACAGCGCGGACTTCAAGCGCCGCGACGCCGACGCCGCGCGCGCGTTCGCCCGGGCGGCCGCGGACGCGGGGGTGGGCCGGATCGTCTACCTCGGCGGCCTCGGGGATGACGACGACACGCTTTCGGAGCACCTGGCCAGCCGGCGCGAGGTCGAGCGGCTGCTGGGGGAGACCGGCGTGCCGGTCACCGTGCTGCGCGCCGGCATCGTCATCGGCCACGGCGGGACGTCGTGGGAGCTGACCCGCCAGCTGGTGGAGCACCTGCCGGCGATGGTGACGCCACGCTGGGTCGGCACGCGCACCCAGCCGATCGCGATCGCCGACGTCGTCCGGTACCTGGCCGGCGTGCTCGACCACCCGGAGGCCGAGGGCCGGACGTTCGACATCGGCGGGCCCGAGGTACTGGCCTACCGGGACATGCTGCAGCGGGTCGCGGCGATCGAGGGGCGGCCGCTGGTGATCGTGCCGGTGCCGCTGCTCTCGCCGAAGCTCTCGTCGTACTGGCTTTCGCTGGTCACCGACATCGACGTGCCGACCGGCCGGGCGCTGATCGACTCGATGACGAACGAGGTCGTCGTCCGCGACGACGCCATCCGCCGGATCGTCGAGTTCGAGCCGATGGGCTACGACGAAGCCGTGCTGCAGGCCCTGGGCGAGCGGGCGAAGAGCCGGCGGCCCGCGTGAGGAAGCGGCTCCTCGCCGGGGTGACGGCCGCCGGGTCCGGCCTGCTCGGCGCGTCCTTGGCCAGCCCGCCGGGTTCGCGCCGGTTCCACGTGCTGACGGCGGCGGTCGCGGCGACCTGGTTCGCCGGCGCGGGGCCGGTGAACCGCGGCCGCCGGGACGTCGTGCAGCCGGTCCTCGTGGGGGCCGGCGCGTTCGGCGTGTTCTACGCCGGCGCGCTGGTGTCCCGCCGCATTCCGTTGCTGCGCCGCGCGATCGCCGGGGTGCTCTCCCACGCGCACCGCGGTTCGACGCCCTCGGTGGTGGCGACGACGCTCGTGACGGGCGCGGCGGAGGAGTTCTTCTTCCGCGGCGCGCTGTACGACGCGTTCGGCGCCCGCGGATCGACGGCGCTGTACATCCTTTCGACGACGGCGACCCGAAACCCCGCGCTGGTACTGGCCTCGACGGTGATGGGCGCGCTCTTCGCCGTGCAGCGCGGCCGGTCCGGCGGGCTGCAAGCACCGGTGCTGACGCACGTGGTGTGGTCGGCGCTGATGCTGGCCTTCATGCCGCGCCTCTTCCCGCCGGATCAGAACGCTTCGTAGGCGGCCATCACCACGCCGAGACCCCGGTCGTACCCGCCGTCCCAGAGGACCTGGTTCATCACGTACGCCACCACCATGCGGTTCTCCGCGTCGACGAGGACCACCGAGCCGCCCCACCCGCCCCACGAGCACGTGCGGCCCTCCAGCCGGTAGCCCAGGCCGTAGCGCATCTGCGCGCCGAGCACGCGGTCTTCGCCGTGGAACTGCTCCTCGAAGACCCGCTCGGCGCCGGCCGCCGACAGCAGCCCGCCGCCGCCGACGAGTGCCGACTGCGCCGCGGCGACCGAGCGGGCGTTGCCGTACCCGTTGATGGCGGGTACTTCCGCGCGCCGCCAGGCTTCGGAGTACGAGTCCGAGACGCCGACCAGGAAGCCCGGCGGCTTGTCGCCCTGGGGGTCGGGGATCAGCGGCGCCACGCGGTGGTCGTGTTCGGCGGCGAGCCCGATGTGGAAGTCGGCGCCCAGCGGGCCGGCCACCTCCTCGGCGAAGAACGTGCCGAGGGTGCGCCCGGTGACGCGGCGGACGACTTCGCCCACCAGGAACCCGAACGTGACCGAGTGGTACCCGCCCGCCGTCCCGGGCTCCCACGCCGGGGCCTGCGCGGCCAGCCGCGCCGTCACGGCCGGCCAGTCGAAGAGGTCCTCGACCGCGATCGGGCCGGTGAAGTCCGGCAGGCCCGCGGTGTGCCCGAGCAGGTGCCGGACGAGCGTGTTTTCCTTGCCCGCGGCGGCGAATTCGGGCCAGTACGCGGCGACCGGCGCGTCGAGGTCCAGCTCGCCGCGGTCGGCGAGGACCAGCGCGCACAACGCGGTCATGGTCTTGGTGGTGGACCAGACGGTGGTGATCGTGTCGCGGTCCCAGGCCTTCGTGCGGCCGGGGTCGACGTACCCGCCCCACAGATCGACCACGGGCTCGCCGTCCACGAACACGGCGACCGAAGCGCCCACGTCGTCGGCGTCCAGCGATGCCGCGAGGACGTCCCCCACCTTGCCGAACCGGTCTTCGCACGTTCCCCAGATGTCAGCCACGGCGGCCAGCAAACTCCGTCCGGACGGGTCACACCACTCATTTTCGGGTGGAGAACCTTTGTCCGGAACGAGCCAGAACCGGGCGGAAACCTTCAGAACCGCGCCGGGATTTCCTATCCTGGACCAAACCCCGGTGCGTGGAGAGGGATGTCGATGCGGACATTGCTCGTGCTGCTGCTCGTCCTCGGTTCCTTCACCCCGATGTCCCTGCGACCCGCCGAGGCGGCCACGGCGGTGTGCGTGACGTCGTGCGACACCCTCGACCCGTCGCGGGCCGCGCGGGAGAGCTTTCCCTTGCCCGACAAGGTGATCAACAACCGCGTCGTGCGGCTGCACGCCTCCGACCCCGACGGCATGGCGTGGGCGAGCATCGACAACGGCGTCGCCGGCGACGCCGTCTGGCTCGACCGCTCCTGGGACGGTGGCGCCACCTGGGAAGGCCTGCTGGGCAAGGCGACCATCCCCGGTACGTGGACCGGCACCCGCACGCTCATGTACAACCTCACCGACCCGCAGCACCACCGCCGCGGACTGGTCCGGGCCTGCGGGGACGCGCAGGGCGTCGCGTGCACCGCGTGGATCTACCCGGACGTCTGCGACGCCGCGTGCGACCGCACCGCGCCGGGTGCGGGGGACAGCCAGCCGGTGGTGCCGACGACGCTCTTCGGCCGCACGATCCGGCTCCACTTCGACGGCCGGGGCCTGGCGTGGGCCGGGATCGAAGCCGGCGGCGCCGGGGATGAGATCTGGCTCGACCGCTCGTGGGACGCCGGCGCGAGCTGGCCGGACGGCTCGTCGCTGGGCCGCACGAGCGTCGCCGCGGGCGCGACCGGTACGCACACGACGGCGTTCGCGACGCGCGATCCCCGCGGCCGGCTCTACGGCGGCGCGGTGCGGGCGTGCGGCCGCGAAGCCACGCACGCGCAAGGGAGCTGCACGGCGTGGGCGCGGCCCGCGACGACCCGCGCGGGCGGCGCGCTCGACGCGCTGATGTGGTCCTACGACCCGTACACCGCGTGGTGGCCGTCGAGCTGGTGGAACTCGGCGGTCGCGGTGACGGCGGTGGCCGACGCGGGCGGGTTCGACGCCGCGCTGGCCCGCACCTTCGACGTCAACCGGGCCGCTTTCCCCGCCGGGGCAAGGAGTTCCGACGCGATCGAGGGCGACTTCGTGAGCCGCGCGATCGACGACAGCGGGTGGTGGGGCCTGGCCTGGGTCGCCGCCTACGACCGCACCCACGACGCGCGCTACCTCACCGAGGCGACGACGATCGCGAACTACGTCCACGGGTTCTGGGACACCGGCAGCTGCGGTGGCGGGGTCTGGTGGAACCGCGAGCGGACGTACAAGAACGCCGTCACGGCCGGGTTGTACCTGCGGCTGACCGCGTCCCTGCACAACCGGCTCGCCGGTGACACGGTGTGGGGCCAGCGGGCCCGGACCGCGGGCGACTGGTTCCTCACCAGCGGGCTGATCAACTCCTCGGGCCTGGTGAACGACGGGCTGACGTCGTCGTGCGCGAACAACGGCCAGACCGTCTGGACGTACAACCAGGGCCTCGGCATCGGCGGGCTGCTGGAGCTGTGGCGCGCGACCGGCGTCCAGTCCTATTTGGACGCGGCGAAGCGGCTCGCGGACGCGGCGATGGCGCGGCTCACTTCGGGTGGCGTGCTCGTCGAGTCCTGCGACACCGGCACGGCGTCCTGCGACGACAACCAGAAGCAGTTCAAGGGAATCTTCCTGCGCTACTTCGGCGACCTGGCGGCGGCGACGGGCTCGGCGACCTACCGCGCGTTCGCGCAGAAGCAGGCGGACGCGCTGTGGACGGGTGATCGCGACCCGCTGAACCGGATCGGCCAGCGCTGGACCGGGACGACGCCGAACGTGACGGACTGGCGGACCCAGGCGTCGGGCCTCGAAGCGATCCTGGCGGCGGGGTAGGTCCGCACGCCGGAATGGGCGCCGAGCTACCGCCCGGCCCGCGACAGCGCCGGCGGCTGACGCTCAGCAGGTCGGCGGCAGGTCGGCGCCCGTGCAGGCTTCGGTGTCCGTCTTGCTCGTCGCCTGGTGCAGGAGCTCGTAGAGCTGCTCGCGCTGCTCGTGGCTGAGCCCGCACAACACCTCGTCCTCGATCGCGGCGAGCGCGAACTCGGCCCGCGCGAGCAGCTTCGCGCCCACGTCGGTGAGCTCCACCACGTGACGTCGCCGATCGACGGCCGAGCGGCGCCGCTCGATCAGGTTCTCGGTCTCGAGCTCGTTGAGCAGCCCGACGACGTTCGTGCCGTCCATCTGCAGGGTCTTCGCGAGGTCCTGCTGCGAGCTCCCGCCCAGGTCACGCAGCACGGTGAGGGCGATCAGGTGGCGCGGCCGCAGCCCGAGCGGGGTCAGTACCGACTCGCTGCGCAGCCGCATCCGGCGGGAGAGGTGGTCGAGCAGCGCTCCGCACCGGTGGGGCGGCTGGTTGACGACCGGCAGCGAGGTCATGCGCCCAGTATATGGGCAGCTCAATGGTCGGTGTGCTATTAATGGTTTGTCTAACACCAACGATCTATGGGCGGCTAACGACATGGCGCATCTCCTCCACATCGACTCGAGCATCCAGGGCGAGCGCTCGGTGAGCCGCCGGCTCAGCGCGCGGGCCGCGGCCGCGTGGCGGGCCGCGCACCCGGGCGGCACGACCACCTACCGCGACCTCGGCGCGCACCCGCTCCCGCACCTCGACGCCGAGAGCGGGTCGGCCCGCGCGATCCCGCCGGAGCAGCACACGCCGGCCCAGGCCGCGTCGTGGGCGCTGACGCGGGAGCTCGTCGGCGAGATCCAGGCGGCCGACACGGTGCTCCTGGGCCTGCCGGTCTACAACTACGGCGCGCCGAGCAGCGTCAAGGCGTGGGTGGACCACCTCATCGCGCCCGGGCTCTCGGTCGACCACGAGACCATGACCGGCCTGCTCGGCGGCCGCGAGTTCATCGTGCTGGCCTCGCGCGGCGGCGGGTACGGCGAAGGCACGCCCCGCGAAGGCTGGGACCACGCCGAGCAGTGGCTCCCGCACGGCGTCTCGCTGACCGGCCTCGAGCCGCGGTTCGTCACGGCGGAGCTGACCCTCGCGCACGTCAACCCGGCGATGGCGGAGCTGATCCCGCTGGCGGACGCGAGCCTGGCGACGGCGGAGAAGACCATCGACGACCTGTGGGTCCCGGCGCGGGTCTGACGACCGTTCGGCGCGCAGAACCCGGTCTTCGACGACTGCGCCCCGGGCCCCGGCGGTAGCGGTGCGGGCACAGCCGGTACCGTGCCGCCGGAGGCCGGGTGGCAAGATGCGGAAACCCGGACGGTCCGCACCTGGGCGAGGAAGGTCAGGTTTGAGCGCGCACACCTCCCAGATGGACGATATCCGGCTGGTCGCGCAACCGAGCGCGTTGCCGGTCACGGAACTGTTCGTCCGCCTGATTCTCACCGACTGGTCCCTGATGCCCATGCTGGAGCAGGTGACCGCCACCGCGAGACGGCTGGTCGAGACCGTCATCGACGCCGGTGACCCCCGATCGCCCTCCTTCGTCACGCTGCGGCTGCGGCTGCGCGCCGACGTGCTGGTCGTCGAGGTCGACGACGACGTCCCCGGGCTGCCGGAGCCGAAGGTCGCCGGGCCCGGCGAGCGCGTGGGCGTCACGCCCGGCGCCGGCGGGGCCCGCACCACGTGGTGCGAGCTGGAGCTGCCCGGCGGGATGAACGCGAAGCAGGTGCGCCTGCCGCGCCGGCAGGACCGCCGGACCCTGGTCGACGAGCCGGTCTCCGGCGCCCCGGTCGCCGCCGACCCGGAGGTGCTGGAACGCCTGCTCACGCGGCTGAGCGGCTGGTCCGGCCAGAGCTGACGTGCGCAGCCGTCCCGTCTTGGTCGTGCTCTACGACGGCGTCCGCTTGCTGGACGTCTCCGGGCCCCTCGAGGTGTTCGCCGAGGCCAACGAGCACGGCGGCCGGTACGAGCTGAAGACGGCCTCGCCCGGCGGCGCCGACGTCCGCGCCAACACCGGGACGCGCCTGGGCGCCGATCTCGACCTCGCGGCGGCCGACCCGCGCGGCGCGACCGTGCTGGTGCCCGGCGGCCCCGAATGGGCCCGCACGATCGCCGACACCGGGCTCGTCGCGCAGATCCGGCGGCTGGCCGGCGGCGCGACCCGCACGGCGTCGGTGTGCGCGGGCGCGTTCGCGCTGGCCGCGGCGGGCGTCCTCGACGGCCGTCGCGCCACCACCCACTGGGACCTGACCGACCAGCTCGCCCGCCGCTTCCCGCGGGTGCGGGTCGACGCGGACGCGATCTTCGTCAAGGACGGCCCGGTGATCACCTCCGCGGGTGTCACGTCCGGCATCGACCTCGCCCTCGCGCTGGTCGAGGAGGACCTCGGCGCCGAGGTGGCCCGGCTGGTGGCCAAGCACCTGGTCGTCTTCCTGCAGCGGCCCGGCGGGCAGTCGCAGTTCAGCGTGCGGCTGGAAACCGGCCGCCCGCGCACCGAGGTGCTGCGGGCCGTGCTCGACGCGGTCGCGGCCGACCCCGCGGCGCCGTACACCCTCGCCGACCTGGCCGCCCGCGCCGGGGTCAGCGCGCGGCACCTGACCCGCTTGTTCCGCGAAGAGCTCGGCCGCACACCCGCCCGGTTCGTCGAGCAGGTGCGGCTGGAATCCGCCCAGCAGCGGCTGGAACGCACGACCGAACCGCTGGACGTCGTCGCGCGCCGGTCGGGCTTCGGATCCGTCGAGACGCTGCGACGCGCCTTCGCGCGCGGCCTCGGCGTGACCCCGAGCGACTACCGGGCCCGATTCCGGACCACGGGCATCGGCTGAACCGGTTCCGGGCTCCGATCCGTGCATCCAGGCAGGGAGAGGACGTGGAGGCGAGGAGGCAGCCGAGGTGCGCATTGTCATCGCGGAAGAAGACGCCCTGTTGCGGGAGGGGCTGGTCCTGCTCCTGCACAGCGAGGGGTTCGACGTCGCCGCCGCCGTCGACCACCCCGGAGACCTGCTGGCCGCGGTCGTCGCGGAGGAGCCGGACCTGGCCGTCGTCGACGTCCGGATGCCGCCGACGTTCACCGACGAAGGCCTGCGGGCCGCCCTCGAAGCGCGCCGGGTCGCACCCGGGCTGGCGATCCTGGCGCTGTCGGCGTTCGTCGAAGACGGTTACGCCGGCGACCTCCTGGCCGCCGGCGGGGGCGGCGCCGGGTACCTGCTCAAGGAGCGCGTCGGGAAGCCGGACGAGTTCCTCGACGCACTGAAGCGCGTCGCCGCCGGCGGCACGGTGCTGGACCGCGACGTCGTCGCCCTCCAGCTGGCCCGGCCACGCCCCGGCGACCCGGTCGCGACGCTCACCGCGCGCGAACGCGAGGTCGTCGCGCTGCTGGCCGAAGGCCACTCGGTGCCGACGATCGGGCGGCTGCTCGGCATCGGCACCGCCGCGGCCCGGCAGCACGCCGGGGACGTCAGCGCGAAGCTGCGCGTCCCCGACGAAGCCCAGGCGATGCTCAGCTACCTACGAGCGTGAGGACCTCGGCCTGCTTCTCCCGGTACCGGGCGACGTTGGCCAGCTTGACGTCCTCGTAGCCGCGCACCAGGTCCGGCAGCTCGGCCAGCGCCAGGACGCGGGCCCGGTCGGCGTCTTCGGCGCGGAAGGCCCGCAGCACCGTGGCGCGGTAGTCCTCGATCAGCTCGCGCTCGACGCGGCGCACCTCGGCGCGGCCGAACGGGTCGAAGCGGGTGCCGCGCAGCTTGCGCGACGCGTGCAGCAGCCGGAACGCCGGCCGGAACCACGGGCCCAGGCTGATCTTGCGCTTCATGCCGAGCGCCCGCAGGACCGGCGGGTGCAGGCGGTAGGCGTACTTCGTGCCCTCGCCGAACTGCCCGGCGAGATCCGCGGTGAAGGCCGGGTCCAGCGACAGCCGGGCGACCTCGTACTCGTCCTTGTAGGCCATCAGCTTGTACAGGTGCTTCGCGACCGCTTCGGTGATCTCCGTCGGACCGTCCTCCAGCACCCGCACCTGCTCGACGTACTCCGCGTACGCCCGCGCGTACCGCTCGTCCTGGTAGGCGACCAGATCGGGGATCCGGACGTCGAGCAGCCGCGCCAGCTCCGAGCCCGGCTCCGCGTGCACCAGCTTCCGCGCGGCGGGCTGGGTGACCGGCCGCGTCTCCTTGGGGGCGGCCGTGAGCGCGGCCGGGTCCGCGACCAGCTGACGTCCGCGGCGGAAGGCCTGCAGGTTTGCGGCCACCGCGGTGCCGTTCAGCTCGATCGCGCGCTCGATCACCGCGGCCGGCAGGCCGATCGCGCCGGTCTGGAAGGCCGCGCCGAGCTGCAGCACGTTGGCGAACTGGTCGTCGTCGAACAGTTCCTCGGCCAGGCCGCGCGCGTCCAGGGACACCGTGCGTTGTGCCGCCGCTTCCAGCGGCGCGAGGACGCTGCCCGGGGACGGGAAGGACACCGTCGTGTCGACGACCATCCGGCCGGTCGGCACCTCGGTGGTCGAGACGACCGCCGTGGTGCGGGCGGCGTCGGCCACGCCGAGGTTCGCCGCGTCCGCCCCGACCAGCGCGTCGCACGCCAGGTAGAGGTCGCACTCGCCGGTGGCGAGCTTCGCGGCCTGCTCGACCGGCTCCGCCGTCACCTTCAGGTCGGACACCACCGCGCCGCCCTTCTGGGCCAGCCCGGTCTGGTCGAGCGTGCGGACGTGCCGCCCGTCGAGCACCGCGGCGGTGGCGAGGATCTGGGTCACGGTGACCACGCCGGTGCCGCCGATCCCGGTGATCCGGACGGTGAAGTCCTTCTCGTCGGCCGGGGGAGCGGGGACGGCGTCCGCGGCCAGCTCGCCGAGCTTCCGGCGCTGCTTCTTCGCGGTCGGCACCACGGTGACGAACGACGGGCAGTCCCCGGCCAGGCACGAGTAGTCGACGTTGCACGACGACTGGTGGATCGCGGTCTTGCGGCCGAACTCGGTGGCCACCGGCTGCACCGAAAGGCAGTTCGACTTGGTGCCGCAGTCGCCGCAGCCCTCGCAGACGCGCTCGTTGATCACGACCCGGGTCGCGGGCGCGGTCTGCTTGCCACGACGGCGTTTCCGCCGCTTCTCGGCCGCGCACTCCTGCTCGTGGATCAGCACGGTGACGCCCTTGATGGCGGCCAGTTCCTCTTGCGTGCCAAGAAGTTCCGTGCGGTCGCGGACCTCGACGCCGGCGGGGAGCTTGCGGCGCCGCAGCTTCGCGGGCGCGTCACTGGTGATCACGACCTTCTTGGCGCCTTCGACCAGCAGCAGCTCGGCCACCTTCTCCACCGGCAGCCCGCCGACGGCGTCCTGCCCGCCGGTCATCGCGACGGCCGAGTTGTAGAGCAGCTTGTAGGTGATGTTCACGCCGGCGGCGACCGCCGCGCGCACGGCGAGGCTGCCGGAGTGGGTGAACGTGCCGTCGCCGATGTTCTGGACGAAGTGCTCGGCCTCCACGAACGGCGCCATGCCGATCCACTGGGTGCCCTCGCCGCCCATCTGCGTCACGCCGAGGACGGTGCCGACCTGGTCGGGCTCCATGAACAGCGCCATGGTGTGGCAGCCGATGCCGCCGCCGACCAGCGTGCCCTCGGGCACCTTCGTCGACGAGTTGTGCGGGCAGCCCGAGCAGAAGTACGGCGTCCGCGCGAGCAGCGGCACGGAGATGCGCTCGCGACGGCGGCGTCCGCGGTACTCGTCCACCGACGCGATGCCCTCCGGCAGCCGCCGGGCCAGTCCGGTCGCGACGGCGTCCGGGTCCAGCTCGCCGAGCTCGGTGAACAGCGTCCGGCCGTCGCGATCCTTCTTGCCGGTGATGGCGGGCGCGCCGGGCACGCCGTAGAGGACCTCTTTCAGCGCGCTTTCGATGAACGCGCGCTTCTCCTCGATGACGACGATCTCGTCGAGGCCGTCGGCGAACTCGCGCACGATCCCGGGTTCCAGCGGGTGGATCGCGCCGAGCTTGAGCACGCGGATGCCGTGCTCGCGCAGGGCTTCCGCGTCGAGACCCAGTGTGCGCAGTGCCTGCTGGAGGTCCAGGTAGGACTTCCCGGCGGAGACGATGCCGATCCGGTCGGCCGGGCCGCGCGCGGTGATCTTGTTGACGCCGGCCGCGCGCAGGTAGTCGAGCACCAGCGGCAACCGGACGGTGAACAGGCTGCGTTCCAGCTCCGCGAGGCTCGTGCCGAGCAGGCGCGAGGTCGGCGTGTGGCGGTAGGCCTTCTCGATCTCCGGCGCGGTCCACCGCGGACTGACGGTCGCCGTGCCCGAAGCGTCGGCGACGTTGGCGACGATCTTCAGCGACGTCCACACCCCGGCGGCGCGGGACAGCTCGACCGCGTGCATGCCGAGGTCGAGGACGTCCTGGGAGTCGGCCGGGTAGAGGATCGGGATGGCCAGGTCGGCGAGCGCGAGCTCGGACGCGCACGGGACGGTCGAGGACTTCGCGTTCGGGTCGTCGCCGACCAGCGCGACGGCGCCGCCGCGCGGGTCGGTGCCGGCCAGGTTGGCGTGGCGGAGGGCGTCGGAGGCGCGGTCCAGGCCGGGCGCCTTGCCGTACCAGAACCCGGTGACGCCCCGCTGCCCGCCGGCGCCCGCGACGAGCTGGCTGCCCATCACCGAGGTCGCGGCCAGCTCCTCGTTGAGGCCCGGGCGGTGGACGACGTCGTGCTTCTCCAGCAGCTTCGCGCGGCGGCCGAGTTCGAGGTCGTACCCGGCCAGCGGCGAGCCCTCGTAGCCCGAGACGAACACGGCGGGGTCGCCGCCGCGGGCGCGGTCGTGGCGGACGCGGTCGAACAGCAGCCGGACCAGGGCCTGCACCCCGCTCAGGTGCACGGTTCCGGCCTCTCGCAGGTACCGGTCGTCCAGCGTGAACGTCTCCACGGCGCGGGCCTCCTTCGCGTCGGTTGTGCTCTCGGGCACAGTGCGATCTTCGGGGCACAGTGCGGCGCGGACCACAGCCACGCAACAGCCAAGGCTCGGCCGGGCCTCCACACGCAAAGTTCAGCGTATCCAGTGACGGAATGGTCCCGATTTTTGCGTCCGTTTACGCTCGGACGCATGACCGACGACCTGCTCGACGCGACCGACCACGAGATCCTCGGCCTGCTGCGCGAAGACGCCCGCCGGACGCTGTCCGACATCGCCGGCCGCGTCACGCTGTCGACGGCCGCGGTCAAGCGCCGCATCGACCGGCTGCGGGAGACCGGCGTGATCACCGGGTTCACCGTGCAGGTCGACCACGCGAAGCTGGGCTGGGGGATCGAGGCGTTCACCGAGCTGCGGTTCGTCGGGAACACGAAGGTCGCGGAGATCCTTCGCACCACAACGCGGATGCCCGAGGCGCAGGCGGTGTTCACGATCGCCGGCGACCCGGACGCGCTGGTCTGGCTCCGGGTGCGCGACATGGCTCACCTGCAGAAGACGATCGACGAGATCCGCCGCCACCACCAGGTGACGGGCACGAAGACGCTGATCGCCCTCGAGTCGTGGTCGAGAGGGAACTGACGTGCTCGTGACGCTGGCCGAGCGCCCGGACCTCGCTTCGGCCACCTACTCGATCCCGTACCCGCCGGACTCGCCGAAGTTCATGACCGGCAGCCTCACGAGCCTGCTGGTCCGCGGCCGCCGGGTCGTGCGGCGCTGGCCGCACCTGGTGGTCGCCCTGCTCGAAGCCGACATCCCGGTGGCGCGCGGGATCATGGTGCCGTTCCGCTCGCGTGCGTCGTTGCCGGCGCGGGGCTGGGACGAGGTCGCCGTGTGGGCCGCCGAGGACGCGCTCGACGACGTCGCTCCCGACACGGCGTGCGCGTTGGAGATCGCCGTGCACCCGGATCACCAGGGGCGCGGCCATTCCCGCGTGGTGCTGGAGGGGATGCGCGCGGCGGCTGCCGGGTTGACGTCGCTGGTGATCCCGGTCCGGCCACCGGACAAGGCCTCGGCTCCTCGGGTGTCGATGCGCGAGTACGTCGCCGAAACGCGGGCGGACGGTCTGCCCGCGGATCGCTGGCTGCGGACCCATGTGCGTGCCGGTGGGCGGATCGAGGCCGTCGCGCCTTGTTCGGCGACGGTCCAGGCGCCCCTCGAAGACTGGCGGCGCTGGACCGGGCTGCCGTTCGACCGCGACGGCGAGGTGATCGTCCCCGGCGCGCTCGCCCCGGTGTTCGTCTCGACCGGGCAGGACTTCGCGGTCTACGTCGAACCCAATGTCTGGGTGTCCCATCGCGTGGGTTAGCCGCGTAGCAGGACTCCGGATGCGCGCTCGCGGTCGAAGAAGAACTCCGGCCACTCGAGACCGTCCGGCGGCGCGTCGATGGCCGTCGCGCGCCGGCGCAGCTCGTTCAGGAAGTCCGTGTCCAGGATCGCCCGCGCCGACAACGGCTCGCGCAGCAGGAGGTCGACCGGGCCCTGGTACAGGTATGCGTCCACCCCCGGGAAACCGCGAGTGCCCGGCGGGTAGTCGCGGTTCGTCGGGAAGTACGTCGTGTCGAGCGTGCCCAGCCAGGAACCCGCGATCGGGGTCAGTGACGGCCACGAGCCCAGCCGCTGTTCGAGGCGCTTGTTGTCCGTCGTGAACCCGTAGTGGTCCGCGACCACGTACGCCGCGCCGGGGTACTCGCGCTCCAGCTGGGCGACCGCGCCGCTGCCGCCGTCGTGCTTCAGGTGGCTCAGCCCGAACAGCATCAGCGCCTTGCGGTGCTTCTGCAGCACCTGCGTCTTCACCACCGACACGATCGACCCGTCCCGGTCGTGGAACGGGTCCATGTCCGCCGGGCTCGTGATCCGGCTCCAGTCGATCGGCGGGTCGCCCGCCAGCACGCGGATCTTCTTCGCGGCCGGTTGTGTCGTGTTGACCTGCCGCACCAGCGCGAAGAGCTGTTCGTAGAACAACGAAAACCCGCAGCTCGGCTGGGTCGTGTCCCGCCAGACGTGGCTGATGTCCGGGACGTCGCCGCCCGCGATGTAGGCGTCGAGCATCGGCTGGAGGCGCGAGTTCCCGCATTCCACGACGACGTCGTTCACGCGGCCCGGGAAGCGCGGGTCGCGGATCAGGTCGAACACGAAGGTCCCGGGATCCGGGCTGGACTTCGCGACGATCGAATGGGTGCCGAGCGCGGCGAGCAGGGCGCCGGCCGGATCGGACGGTGGCCGGGGCTGACCCGCGTCGGCGGGCGCGGCCACCAGTGTGGCGGCCGCGAGCACGGCCAGGACGGTCTTGAACAAGCGCATGAGGGCTCCCCAGAACGAAATACCTGCTGTCTTACGACAGTAGGACAACTCAGCCAGCATCCAGCTCGCCCAGGGCGCTGTCAAGGGCGGTGCAGGGCCGGATCACTGCCGGGGCGGTGCTGGGTCACTGCCGGGTCACCGCCGGATCACCGCCGGATCAGTGTCGGAACGCCTCCGCCAGCCACCACGACCCACCGTCGTCGGTGATCTTCGCGTCGATGACCAGCGGCTCGGCGCGCGGACCCGCCAGCCAGTCGCGCACCGCGAAAAGGTCTTCGGACGACCGGACCGTCACCCCCGCGCAGCCGAAGCCGCGGCCGATGGCGGCGAGGTCGGAGTCGGGGAACCGGACCGTGGTCATGTCGGCGTCGCCGAAGTGGTGGACCTCCGCGCCGTACGCGGCGTCGTTGTAGACGATCACCACCAGCGGCAGGCCGAGCCGGACCGCGGTGTCCAGTTCGGACAGTGCCATGTGGAACCCGCCGTCGCCGGTGCCCAGCACCGGCAGCCGGTCCGGGCGGGCCAGCGCCGCGCCGATGGCGGTGCCCAGGCCCAGCCCGATGCTCTGGAACGCCTGGGTGAAGCAGAACCCCTGCTCGTCGGGCACCGAGAGGTAGGCGCTCGGGTAGCCCATGAAGTTGCCGGAGTCGATCGAGACGATCCGCTCCGCGGGCAGCAGCTCGTCCAGGAGCTTGCTCAGCGTCCGGGGGTCGATCCGGCCGCCCCGGGAGAGGTCTTCGTGCTCGACGTCGTTCCAGCGGCCGGCCGCGATCCGGGCGGCGACCTCCTCGGTGCGGTAGCCCTGCTGCTCCTTCGCCACGGCGAGGACGTCGACGGCGGTGGCCGCGACGTCGCCGACGACCCCGAGGTCGATCGGCCGGTGCGCGCCGAGCGCGCTCTGCTCGACGTCGACCTGCGCGAGCTTCGCGTGCGGGCTGAGCAGCTTCCCGTGGCGCGTGGTCCACATGTTCAGCGCGCAGCCCCAGCCGACGACGAGGTCGGCGCCCACGATCAGCTCGGCGGTCGAAGGAGACGCGAACCCGCCCGAAATGCCGAGCGCGAACTCGTCGCCGTGGAAGAGCCCGTGCGCGACGGCCGACGTCGCCAGCAGCGCACCACACCGGGAAGCCAGCTCCCGCAACGGTTCCCGGCTGCCGCGGGCACCGCGTCCGGCGACGAACACCGGCCGTTCGGCGGCCGCGAGCAGGTCCGCCAGCCCGGCCACCGCGGCGGCGTCCGGCCGCAGTACCGCCGGTCCCGGGATGTCCGGCAGCGAGGGCGGCGCCGGTGCCGGCTCGGCCTGCACATCCAGGGGCAGGTTCAGCACGACCGTCCGGCGCTGCTGCCGCGCGGTCCGGAAGGCCCGCACGGTGTCGGCGACCGCGCTCGCGGCCGAGTGCACGCGTTCCGGCACCGCGCCGACCGCCGCGGCCAGGCCGTCCTGGTCGACGCGGAAGTTCGACAGCACCGACGCGCTCGCGGAGTCGGCCGTGAGCACGAGCATCGGCGTCCGGCTCTTGGCCGCCTCGGTGATGCCGGTCATCGCGTTGGTCAGCCCGCAGCCCTGGTGCAGCGACAGCACCGAGACCCGGCCGCTCATCCGCGCGTAGGCGTCGGCCATGCTCGCCGCGCCGCCCTCGTGGCGGGCGGCGACGAACCGGACGCCGCCCGCGCGCAGCGCGTTCGTCACCTCGAAGTTGCCGCTGCCCACCACGCCGAACGCCGTGCCGACACCGAGGCCGGTCAAGGTGCGGCCGACGAGTTCGGCGACGTTCACCGCTCCACCAGGGCCAGCACGCGGGCCGGGCTGCCGGACCCGCCGACGATCGGCAGCGGCGAGACCACCAGCAGCGTCCCGGTCGGCGGCAGCGAAGCGAGGTTCTGCAGCTGCGTCAGGCCGTGCTTCCCGGCGCCCAGCAGGAGTTCGTGGCACGGGAACATCGGCTCGAAGGTGGGCGCCTGGCCCGCGTCGGTGCCGACGGTCTCGACGCCGAGCCCGGTGATCGGCGTTTCTTCGGCGAGCCACCGCGCGCACTCCGGCGAGACGCCGGGGGCGTGCGACCCGGCCTCGTCGGCGTTGAGGAACCGCTCCTGGTCGTCGCTGCGCTCGTCCCAGCCGGTCCGGTAGAGCAGCCAGCCACCGTCGGGCAGCGGGCCGTGCTCGGCCGTCCAGGCGCGGACGTCGTCGATCGACAGGAGGAAGTCCGGGTCCGCCGCGGCGCGCGCCGAGAAGTCCAGCACGACCGCGGGGGCGACCAAGGTCTTCAACGGCACCTGCGAGACGTCGTGGCCGTCCTTTCCGGACACCCAGTGCACGGGCGCGTCGAGGTGGGTGCCGGTGTGCTCGCCGGTGTGGATGTCGTTCCAGTACCACCGCGGGCCGCGGTCGTCGTAGCGGCTGATCTCCTCCAGCCGGAACGGGATGGTGTTGGCGAACGGCTCGGGCAGCCGCAGGATCGGCGTGCTCGCGCTCAGCGGAGCGGTGAGGTCGACGATCTCGATCGTCCCCTCGGTGATCGCCTTGCTCAGCCCGTCCAACAACGACATGCCTGCCTCCCGGTGCCGGTGTGCGTCCCGATCGAGACCCTATGCCCGGCGGGCGCTCCTTGACAGCGACGCGTTCTCCGGTGTTGTCTTAATGTCGTAAGACAATAGGAAGGTGTCGGGTGATCGAGTTCGTCCTCGACGGCCGCTCGCGGGTCGCCACGTACATGCAGCTCGTCGTCCAGGTGAAGCAGGCGCTGCGGGTCGGTCTGTTGCGCCCGGGTGACCAGCTGCCGAAGGTGCGGGAAGTGGCCCAGGCACTGGCGATCAACCCGAACACCGTGCTCAAGGCCTACCGCGAGCTGGTCCTGGAGGGACTCGCGGAAGGCCGGCCGGGGGTGGGCACGTTCGTCACCGGCAGCCTGGCCGGGCCGTCGCTGGGCAGCCAGGGGCAGCTGCGCGACGAGCTGGTGGCCTGGCTGGAGCGCGCCGAGGCCGCCGGGATGTCCGCCGACGACATCGCCGCCCTGATCGAGACCACGTTGCGCGGCACCCCGGTGCCCCGCAACCTTGCGTAGGGAGTTCCGAGATGGAGCTGGCCGTGCGGGCCCGGGCGCTGGGCAAGCGCTACGGGCGCACCTGGGCGTTGCAGGACTGTGCGCTGGAGGTGCCCGCCGGGCGCATCGCCGCGCTGGTGGGGCCGAACGGTGCGGGCAAGACGACGGTGCTGCACCTGGCCGTCGGGCTGCTGCGGCCCGACGCGGGGGAGGTGCGCGTGTTCGGCCGCGAGCCGCGGTCCGTGCTGCCCGACATCGGGTTCGTCGCGCAGGACACCCCGCTGTACCGGGACTTCACCGCGGCGGAGCTGGTCACCATGGGCGGCAAGCTCAACCGCCGCCGCTGGGACGCGACGCTGGTCCGCGAACGGCTCGCCATGCTCGGCATCCCGCCGGACAAGCCGGTGGGCAAGCTGTCGGGCGGGCAGCGGGCGCAGGTCGCGCTGGCGCTGGCCCTGGCCAAGCGGCCGCGGCTGCTGCTGCTCGACGAGCCGATCGCGAGCCTGGACCCGTTGGCGCGCCGCGAGTTCATGCAGACGCTGATGGGCGCGGTCGCCGAGAGCGAGACGACCGTCCTGCTGTCTTCGCACCTGCTCGCCGACCTCGAACGCAGCTGCGACTACCTGGTCGTCCTGCAGCAGTCCCGCGTCCGGCTGACCGGGGCGGTCGACGAGCTGCTCGAGACGCACCGCACGCTCGTCGGCCCGCGGGCCGGCAGCGAATCCATCGCCGGCGTCGCCGAGGTCGTCCGCGCGAGCCACACCGAACGGCAGTCGACGCTGCTCGTCCGCCGTGGCGACGGGCCGATCGATCCTTTGTGGACGGAACATGAGGTGACCCTGGAGGACTTGGTGCTGGCCCACCTCGCCGAAGCGGAGAACCGCGTCGCCGCGACCGCGTGGGGGGTGCCGGCATGATCTGGCTGACCTGGCGCCAGCACCGCAAGCAGGCGCTGTTCACCCTCGGCGCCCTGATCGCGCTCGCCGCGATCATGGTGCCGACGGGCCTGGCGATGCACGCGAAGTACGACAGCCTCGGCCTGCCCGCCTGCCGGGCTGCACTCGGCACGGCGTCGATGATCACGCAGACCGAGGCGACGTCGAACTGCGAGGGCCTGGGCCACCAGTTCCAGCAGCAGTTCAGCGGCATGGTGTTCGTGGCCGTCCTGTTCGTGGTGCTCCCGGTGCTGGTCGGCGTGTTCTTCGGCGCGCCGCTGGTCGCCCGCGAGGTCGAGCAGGGCACCCACCGTCTCGTGTGGACCCAGGGCGTCAGCCGCCTGCACTGGGCGCTGGTGAAGTTCGGCCTGGTCGGCGCGATCACGGTGGTGCTGGCGGTCGGGTACGCGCTGGGCGTGTCGTGGTGGTTCCAGCCGCTGGTCTCCGCTTCGACGGGCCGGCTGACGTACTTGTCGTTCGACGTCCAGGGGATCGTCCCGGTCGCGTACACGCTGTTCGCGCTCGCGCTGGGCGTCTTCGCGGGGACGTACGGGCGGAAGGTGCTGCCGGCCATGGGGATCGCGCTGGTGGGGTTCGCGGTCGTCCGCGTGGCGATCGAGGTCCTGGCCCGGCCGCGGTACCTCCCGGCGCGGACGTTGTCGTTCGCGACATCGGGCGGCCGGACGCCGAACCCCGGCTCGGGGGACTGGGTGATGTCGGAGGGCGTCCGCAACGCGGCGGGGGAGATGGTGCTGCCGGACGCCCGGATCGGCCCGTGTCCGCCCGCCGGTTGCGGCGGCGGCGCCGCGGGGCCGGGGGCGTACAACTGGATGGAGTACCAGCCGGGCGATCGCTTCTGGACGTTCCAGGGCATCGAGACGGGAATCTTCGCGCTCCTGACGGCGGCACTGGTGTACTTCGCGCTCCGCCGGCTGCGCACGATCGCCTGACCGTGGCCGTTTCCCACCGGACGCCGCGGCCGGCGGTGAGTTGCTCACGGTGACTCCCCGCCCTGCGGCCGATCGGGTGGTCTGGCGGGGGAAGCGGCCCAACCCGGCGCGGGCGGCCGGTGCGCCGCCGTAAGGTCGCTCACGGTGAGGGAGCACGACGGAGCTAGTTCCGCTGGGCGCGCGGGGGATTCGGAACCGTGGCGGGTGTGCTTGCTGGACTCGTCGGGCCGGGCACTGGGTGCCGGCATGCTGCTGGGCGAGTCCACGGTCCTGACCTGCGCGCACGTCGTGCAGGCCGCCGGGGAGGAAGCGCTTTCGCCCGACGGCCCGGCCGCCCAGCTCGTGGTCCGCTTCGTCGGCCTCCCCGGGACACCGGAGGCGTACGCCGGCGTCCGGCCGGGGTGCTGGGTGCCGCCGCTGGCCGACGGCCGCGGGGACATCGCGCTGCTGGAGCTGAGCGAAGCGTTCCCCGGGGTGCCCGGTGCGCCACTGGTGCGCCTCGGTGCCGTCCGCGACCGGGTGGTCCACACCTACGGCTTCCCACCCCCGCACCAGCACGGCGTGTGGGTCAACGACGCCGAGCTGGCCGGCCCGGCCGGTGCGGGCAGCGAGTGGATCCAGCTGAACTCGAAACCGCCGGGGGAACGCGTCCGCCGCGGGTTCAGCGGCGCCGGCGTGATCGACAAGGCCACCGACGCGGTGCTCGGCATGGTCGTCACCGAATACACCGACGAACGGCTCGGGCTCGCCTACCTGATCCCCGTCGAGACGATCGTCCGGCACGTCCCGGAGGTCGCCCGGTGGGTGGGCGAGCCGCCGCGGCCGGCGTGCGGCCCGCTGGTCGTGGTCATCGGCGACCGCGACTCGGCGGTGGTCCGGGACTTCCTGACCCAGGTCCGGCGCGAGCGCCGTGGGTCTCCGCCCGGCCGCGGCGAGCGGCTCGCCGCGATCGTCGACGCCACCGGCAAGACCGCCGACGAGGTGGCCGAGAAGGTCAGCGCCGGCATCAGCACCGAGGAGGTCACCACGGTGCTCGCGACCAACCCGGAGGACGTCGCGGTGGCGGTGGCCGGCGTCGACGCCGCCCGCGCGCCGGAAGAGGTCCTGACCGGTGCGGTGAAACCGCTGATGGACAAGGGGGCCACCGTGCTGGTCCAGTTCAGCGGGCCGGACTCGCCCGGCGTGCACCTGGCCCGCCGCTGGGAGAGCGAGCGGAACGCGCGGCGGCTGGACCGGCTGGCGCTGCTGGTCGAAATGGTGGAGCACGAAGAGGAGCGCACGCGGGAGCGGGCCGCCCAGGTCGGCACGCGCGCGCACCCGGCGGCGGAGGTGCCCGGCCCCGCCGCGGACCTGCGCCTGCGACTGGCCGCCCTGAGCTCGGCGGGCGAGCACATCGACCCGGGCCGCGTCCGGCGCGCCCTGACGGTGACCGAACGCGACGCCGAGACGGCCCGCCGGGAGCTCGTCCGGTTGCACGCCGACCTCGACGCGCACGCGGCCCGCCACGACGAGCTGCTCGGACGGCTGCGCGCGTACAACGCGAAGGCCACCGACGCGGGCCTGATGGAGGACGAGGAGCTGGCGGAGCGGTACCGCCCGGCGATGACGGCGCTCAACGCACACCCCGCCGATCTCGTGGCCGCGGCGGAGCTGGTCGAGGGTTACATCCGCGCGGTGCGGCACCGATTGGAGGGCGCGTGAAGGCCGGGGACGGTTCGGGGATGTGGCTTCGCGGGTTGTGTGGTGTCGGCGGCTCGGGGGTGCGGCACCGCCGATACCCGGCCAAGCAGCGGCACCGGGTGGCGGGCGCATGACCGCCGGGCCGGTGTGGTGCCACGGGCAGCCCGTCGGGCCGACGGGCTTCTGCGAAGTGTGCGGCCACCGCCGGGTGCCGGTCGAGGCCCCGGCCGCCGCGCTGAGCACGCCCGCGCCGGAAAGCACCCGGCGCAGCGTCGAGCTGTGGGGCGGCGAGGCCGACTTCCAGTCGCTGCCCGCGGTCGAGGTGCCCGATCCCGCGAAGCTCGTCCTCGCCGATCCGGACTACCCCGAGCAGCACCGGTTCTGCGGCCGCTGCGGAGAACCCGTCGGCCGCGCGTACGCCGGCGAACCCGGGTTCGCCGAAGGGTTCTGCGAGGGTGAGAACTGCGGCGAGCCGTTCTCCTTCCTGCCCAAGCTCTCCCGCCGAGAGCGCGTCGGCGACCGCTACGAGGTTCTCGGCTGCTTCGCCCGTGGCGGGCTCGGCTGGGTGTACCTCGCCGCCGACACCGCACTCGGCGGCCAGCACGTCGTGCTCAAGGGGGTGATCAACAGCGAAAGCGCGATGCTGCGCGCGCTGGCGCGGGTCGAACGGGACGTCCTGATCCGGCTCGACCACCCGAACATCGTGCGGATCAACGACTTCGTCGAGCACACCCCGCCCGCCGGCGGCGAGCCCGACACCTACCTGGTGATGGAGTACGTCGGCGGCCGGTCGCTGCGCGACCTCCTCGTGAAGGGGCCGCCGCCGCGCGTCGAGCACGTCATCGTCTACGGCCGGGCCATCCTCGCCGCGCTGGACTACCTCCACGGCGAGGGCCTGCTGTACTGCGACATGAAGCCGGAGAACGTGATCCACGGCGACAAGCGCGTCAAGGTCATCGACCTCGGCGCCGCCCGCGCGATCGACGACTCGGCGAACCCGAGCGTCGGGACCGAGGGGTTCCAGGTTCCGGCGCACGAGCTCACCCGGCACGGCCTGACCGTCCGGTCCGACCTGCACACCGTCGGCCGGACGCTGCAGGTGCTGCTCGACGCCGCGAGCGAGGACGCCGACCCGGACCGCGTCGCCGGCGGCCTCGACTCCCTGCGCGCGGTCCTCGAGCGCGCGGTCGCGCCGTTCGAGCGCCGGTTCGCCACCGCGTCCGAGATGGCCGAGCAGCTGGACGGCGTGCGCCGGGAAATCCTTTCGCTGCGCGACGAACGGCCGCGCCCGGTGCCGTCGGCGCTGTTCGAGGACACCGCCGAGCTGCTCGACGACGGCCTCGGCGCGGTCCCCGGCCTCGACCGCTGGGTCACCGCCGCCTCCCGCGGCGGAGCGCTGGACCCGGGGTTGCCGAGCGCCGCCGACGGGGCCGGCCGGCTGCCGATCCCGCGGGTCGCGCCGGACGACCCGGCGGTGGAGTTCATCGCCGCCGCGGGTGCGCCCGGGCCGCACCGCTGGCTGGACAAGCTCGCCATGTTCGGCGGACGCTCGGTCGAGATCGAGCTCGCCCGGACGCGGGCGCTCATCGCGCTGGGGGACTCCGGCCGCGCGGCCGCCGCCCTGTCCGCGGCCGAAGAGCTGCTCGGCGCCGAGGCCGCGCGCGACTGGCGGGCGGCCTGGCACCACGGGCTGCTGGCGCTCGTCCGCGGCGACGCCGAGCCGGCCGCGGCCGCGTTCGACCGGGTGCACCGGACCTGGCCGGGCGAGATCGCGCCGAAGCTCGCGCTCGGGTTCTGCGCCGAACTGCGCGGGGA
The DNA here is from genome assembly GCF_040629235.1 of Amycolatopsis sp. NPDC005961. Lineage (NCBI taxonomy): Bacteria > Bacillati > Actinomycetota > Actinomycetes > Pseudonocardiales > Pseudonocardiaceae > Amycolatopsis > Amycolatopsis sp. NPDC005961. The sequence goes on from NZ_JBEXVF010000002.1 coordinate 278,058, forward strand.
CACCGGGCAGGCCGAGCGCTGCTACCGCTCGGTGTGGCACCGCGACCACAGCCAGGTCAGCGCCGCCTTCGGCCTGGCCCGCGGCCACCTGCGGGATCGGGGCCGCGACGCCGCGGTCACCCTGCTCGACGCGGTCCCGCCGATCTCCCGCCACTACGACGCCGCGCGGATCGCCGCGGTGCGGATCCGGGCGGGCCGCCTGCCGTCCGGGCCGCCGGGCCGGACCGACCTCGCCGACGCGGCGCGGCGGCTGCCCGAGCTGTACCTCGACGGCGAGTCCCAGGACCGGCTGGAGACGCTCGTCCGCGAAGCCGCGCTGGCCGCCCTCGAAGACGGCGCCGAGCCGGGCTGGGACGGCGGTGCCCTGCTCGGCGAGCGCGTCACCGACCGCGGCTTGCGCACGCTCCTGGAGCGGTCCCTGCGCCGGCTCGCCGAGCGGGCGCGCGACCGCGACGAACACGGCGTGCTCGTCGACCTCGCCAACTCCGTCCGCCCGAAGACGAGAAGGTGATCGGATGCCCGAGACCCCGTCGTTCACCCTCCGGCTGAGCCAGAACAAGTACCTGGCGCCGTCGGACGACCGGATGGACGCCGTCCTCACCGTGCGGGTGGGCGACGCCGGGGCGCCGGTCGCGGACGGTGCGCCGCAGAGCGCCGAACTGCTGCTGGTGGACTGTTCCAGCTCGATGGACTGGCCGCCCACGAAGATCGAGGCGGCGCGGCACGCCTGCCGGGTCGCCGTCGACTCCCTCCGCGACGGCGTGCTCTTCGGGGTCGTGCAGTGCACCGCCCACGCGGAGCTGGTCTACCCCGCCACGCGACAGCTGGCCGTGGCCGGCGCGCGGACCCGGCAGGAGGCGAAGGCGGCGGTCTCCGGGCTCATCGCCGGCGGCGGCACCGCGATGAGCCAGTGGCTGGAGCTGGCCCGGGAGCTCTTCGACCGTTGTCCGGTCGAGATCCGGCACGCCGTGCTGCTCACCGACGGCAAGAACGAGTCCGACCGCCGCGGGGCGCTGGAGGCCGCACTCGACCGGTGCCAGGGCGCGTTCGCCTGCGACGCCAGGGGAATCGGCGACGACTGGGATCCGCGGGACCTTCGGCGCATCGCCTCCGTCCTGCGCGGCAGCGCCGACGCGGTGCTGGAGGACGCCGAGCTGGCCGGGGACTTCCGGCGGCTGGTCGAGCAGGCGATGGGCCGGACGGTGCCCGACCTGCGGCTGCGCCTGACCACGATGCCCTACACCAGGCTGCGGTTCGTCAAGCAGGTCTTCCCGACCGAGGTGGACCTCACCGCGCAGTGCCGCGCGCTCGAGCTGCCCACCGGTGCGTGGGGCGACGAGCAGCGCGAGTACCACCTCTGCCTCGAAGTCGACGCCGCGGAGCTGACCCGCTACGAAGACCGGCTGCTGGGCACGGTCACCCTGCTCGAGGGCGCGGACACCGCGGTGAGCGACCGGCTCCCGGTGGTCGGCTACCTGACCGACGACCTGTCGCTCTCGAGCGTGCCGGACGAGAACGTCGCCCGCGTCACCGGGCAGTCCGAGCTGGGCCGGGCGCTGCGCGCGGGCTGGGACGCCTTCGAGCGCGGAGACCGGGCGGAGGCGGAGCGCGAGTGGAGCACCGCGCACCGGCTGGCCACCGGCCTCGGCAACGCGGAGATCCTCAAGCGCCTGGGCCGCCTGGTCGACGTCCACGACGGGACGGTGACCATCAAGGACGGTATCCGTCCCCGTGACGGGTTCTCGATCGTGCTCGGGTCGGCCATCTCCGCCCTGCCTCCCGCCGAACCCGTCGTCACGCGGGCCCCGCTCGCGGAGGGTGGTCCGCCGCGCGAATGCGTCCTTTGTGGACACAAAGCCCGGCCGACGGCGACGCGCTGCGGGCGGTGCGGTGAGCCGTTCGGCCCGGCGGGAGCGCCGTCGTGACGGCGACGAGCACCACGCGCAAGACCCTCTGGTGGCTGCGGCTCGGGCTGGTGGCCGGCAGCGCCCTGGTCCTGGTGAGCGCGCTGGCGACGTTCATCGGGGTGCGGGCCAGCATCGCGGAGGTGCGCGAGCGGACCGCGCCCGCGGTGCTGGAGGTGTCGCTGGCCAAGGAGGCGCTCGTGGCCGCCCACGACGCCGCGGTGACCGCCTTCGACCGCCGCCAGGTGCGCCTCACCGGACCCAGCGAGCAGTACGAGGACGAGATCGCGCTGGCCGGCCAGCAGCTCGCCCAGGTCGCCGAGCACAACGCGGCCGGCGAAGAGGGCAGCCAGACGCTGCGGCTCATCGAAGGGCTGCTGCCCGCGTACAACGGCTTCATCGGGCAAGCCGACGCGCACTTCCGGCAGGACAACGGCGGCCCGCTCGCCGCCAGCAACCTGCAGTCCGCGTCCGACCTGCTGACCGCGAAGGAGAACGGCATCCTCGCGCGGCTCGACACCCTGGCCGCCGCGCAGCGCGCCGCGCTGGAGAAGCAGCTCGGCGCCGACTGGCTGGACCCCGCGATCACCCTGCTGTGGGCGCTGCCGCTGCTGCTCACGCTCGCGTTGCTGGTGTGGGCCCAGCGTTTCCTCGCCCGCCGCTTCCGGCGGACGGTGAACTCGGCCCTGTTCGCCGCGACGGCGGCCCTGGTGCTGCTGGGCGTCGGGACGGCGCTGCTGCTCGGGATCCAGTCCGGCGCGCGGGACAGCGTTGCCGCGCTCGGACACACGGTGGACGCGCGGTCCGCCGCGACGACGGCGACCGCCGGGCACGCCCAGTGGACGCTCGCGCAGGTGCTGGTCGCGTCCTGCGGTCCCGGGGGAGTGGCCGCGTGCGGGTACACGGTGGCCGCGGCCGCCGCGGCGACCCCCGCACCGCCCGCCGTCCCGCCCGCGGCCCCGGCCGACGTCGACGAGTCGGCCCTGCTCGGGCCGGGACTCACCGAGCCGGGCTGGAACGGCCTGCTCGGCTACGGGATTCCCGTGCTGGCCGCGGGAATCGGGATGCTGGTCGTCGGTGGCCTGCAACCCCGGCTCGACGAATACCGGTTCCGGGGGGCGGGAAGCCGATGAGGAGACGCCTCGCCGTCGTCGTGCTGGCCGCCGCGGTGGCGGCCGGGGTGCCCGGCTGCTCGGGCGGGTCCGGCGCGGAGGTCGTGACCGTGCTCGGCTCGTGGACCGGGGACGAGCAGGCCGCGTTCCAGCGCGTGCTCGACGGCTTCACCCGCGAGACCGGGATCCCGACGCGGTACCAGGGCACCCGCGCGCAGAACCAGGTGCTGCGCGGTGACCTGCAGCAAGGCACCCCGCCCGACGTCGCGGTGCTGTCCAACCCGGCCGAGCTCGCCGGGTACGCGAAGTCAGGCGACCTGAAGCCGCTCGACGACGTCCTCGGTGCGGAAGCGGCCCAGGCGTACAGCTCGCAGTGGCTGAAGCTGCAGCAGCTCGGGCGCGGCGCGCTGTACGCGGTCGTGGTCAAGGCCGACCTCAAGAGCATCGTCTGGTACTCGCCGTCGACGTTCACCGGGCCGGAACCGGCGACGTGGGAAGCGCTCCTGACGACGTCGCGACAGCTCGCCGCGAGCGGGCAACGGCCCTGGTGCCTCGGCATGGGTGCCCCGCCGAACTCCGGGTTCCCCGGCACCGACTGGATCGAGGACATCCTGCTGCACCGGGCCGGCCCGCGGGTCTACAACGCTTGGGCGGCGGGCACCCTGCCGTGGACCGACCAGGCGGTCCGGGAGGCGTGGCAGAGCTGGGGCGAGCTGGTCCTGGCGCCGGGCGCGGTCCGCGGCGGCAGCACAGCGGCGTTGCTGACGTCCTTCGCCGACGCCGGCCGGGCGATGTTCACCCAGCCCCCGGGGTGTGTCTGGGAGCACCTGGGCTCGTTCGCGATCGGCGGGTACGGCGCGTTCCCGGGACCGCCCGTGCCCGACCGCGACTTCCGGTTCTTCCCGTTCCCGGGCGCGGGTGCGGGCGGCCCGTCGGAGGTCTCGGCCGACCTCGCGGCGATGTTCCACGACACCCCGGCCGCGCGCCGGCTCATGGTGTACCTGGCCGGGGAGGCGGGCCAGCGGATCTGGCCGTCGGGCGGGACGACGTTCTCGGTGCACCGGCGGCTCGTCGGCCCCGACGTCTACCGCAGCGACGTCGCCCGGCGGATCGCGACGACCCTCGCACAGGGCACCGACCCGTGCTTCGACGCGTCGGACCTGATGCCGTCGGCGATGAGCAGCGCGTTCTACCAGGCGGTGCTGGAGTACCTGGCCCACCCGGACCGGCTCGGGACGCTGCTCGACGAGCTGGAGCGCGTGCGCCGTGGCATCGGCCCGGAGCAGTGGCTGGACTTGCCTTGTTGACCGTCTTTACCGAGGAGGATTCCTTGCCGGACTTCGTGCGTTTCCCGCTGGCCGACGGCGGCTCGGTGGTCGTCGAGGTGGAGGTGGAGCCCGGCTTGGAGCGAGCCTCGGTGCCATCGGGCGTCCTCCGCAAGGCGACGACGACGTTCGAGCACGCGCTGAGCGAGGTCCGCGCCGCCGCGGGTGCGGCGTTGGCCCAGTTCCGCGACCTGGGCCCGGACGAGGTGGAGCTGAAGTTCGGCGTCAAGCTGGACGCCCAGGCGGGGGCGGTGATCGCGCGAACGGGGCTGCAGGGGCAGTTCGAGGTGAAGCTGAAGTGGGTCCGCGGGGAGGCGACGGAGTCCACTGAGGACAGTGCGGAGGAGGCGCCGGCGGCGAGTGGGGCCGCCGGCGCCTCCTCGCCGAACGTGCCGTAGCCCGGATCGGACCCGACGGCTTCGCCGACCCCGTGGCCACCTTTCCTCCCGCCTCTCCGGCGAACGGCGGATTTACAACGTTGTATACACCGGGTAAAACTGACATTTACAACGTTGTAAAAAGAGCGGAGGCCGTCCCGTGCCGTTGAGCCGCAGGCAGTTCGTCACCGGAGCCGTCGCCGCCACCCTCCTGACCGGGGCGAACGCGCCGAAAGCAGGTGCGGCCATCCGCAAGGTCGCCGCCGCGCCGGGCGGCCTCTACACGCCGAACGCCGCCCCGCTGAAGCCCGCCGCCTTCCTCAAGCTCCCGCCCGGGGCCGTCACCGCGCGGGGCTGGCTCGCCGGCCAGCTGAAACTTCAGCTCGACGGCCTCTGCGGCCACTACCCCGAGACCTCGCACTTCCTCGACTTCGCCACCAGCGGGTGGGTCCACCCCGAACGCCCCGGCTGGGAAGAGGTGCCCTACTGGCTGCGCGGCTACGTCGACCTCGCCGCCGTCACCGGGGACGCTACCGCGAAATCCACCGCCGGGAAGTGGATCGACGCCATCCTCGCCACGCAGCAGTCCGACGGCTTCTTCGGCCCGGCCGCGCTGCGCACCGCGCTGAACAACGGCCCCGACTTCTGGCCGTACCTCCCGCTGCTGCAGGCCCTGCGGTCCTGGCAGGAGTACACCGGCGACACCCGCGTCATCCCGTTCCTGACCCGGTTCCTCCGCTACATGAACGCCCAGGGCAAGAGCGCCTTCGACTCCAGCTGGGTGTCCGTCCGCTGGGGTGACGGCCTCGACAGCGTCTTCTGGCTCTTCAACCGCACCGGCGACGCCTTCCTGCTCGACCTCGCCGACAAGATCCACGCCTACGGCGCCAACTGGGTCCGGAACCTGCCGAGCCTGCACAACGTCAACATCGCCCAGGGCTTCCGCGAACCCGCGCAGTACGCGCTGCGCTCCGGCGACGCGAGCCTGACCCGGGCCACCTACTCCGACTACGACACGGTCATGGCCGCGTACGGCCAGTTCGCCGGCGGCGGCTTCGCCGGGGACGAGAACGCGCGGCCCGGCTTCGGAGACCCGCGCCAGGGCTTCGAGACCTGCGGGATCGTCGAGTTCATGGCGAGCCACCAGCTGCTCACCCGGCTGACCGGCGACCCGGTGTGGGCCGACCGCTGCGAGGACCTCGCCTTCAACTCCCTGCCCGCCGCGCTCGACCCCGCCGGGCGGGCCGTCCACTACGTCACCAGCGCGAACAGCGTCGACCTCGACAACGTGCCGAAGAGCGAAGGCCAGTTCCAGAACGGCTTCGCGATGCAGGCCTACCTGCCCGGCGTCGACCAGTACCGCTGCTGCCCGCACAACTACGGCATGGGCTGGCCGTACTTCACCGAAGAGCTGTGGCTGGCCACGCCGGACAACGGTCTCGCGGCCGCGATGTACTCGGCCAGCAGCGTCACGGCGAAGGTCGGCGACGGCACGTCGGTGACGATCACCGAGGACACCACCTACCCCTTCGCCGAGCAGGTCACCTTCACCGTCCGGACGCCGAAACCGCTGGCCTTCCCGCTGTACCTGCGGATCCCGGCCTGGTGCGCGGCGCCGCGGCTCACCGTGGCCGGTGCCGCGGTCGCGGCGACGGCCGGGCCGTCGTTCGTCAAGGTCGACCGCACGTGGACGAACGGCGACGTCGTGACGCTCACCCTGCCGCAGCGCACGACGACGCGGACGTGGGCGGCGAACCACGACTCCGTGTCGGTCGACCACGGCCCGCTGACGTACTCGCTGAAGATCGGGGAGAGCTACCAGCAGATCGGCGGGACCGCGCAGTTCCCCGAGTACGCGGTGCACGCGACGACGCCGTGGAACTACGGCCTCGCCACCGATGCCGCGCTGACCTTCTCCACCGCCGGTGGCGCGCTGCCCGCCAACCCGTTCACGCCGGACACCGCGCCGGTCAAGATCACCGCTTCCGCACGGAAAATCGCCGAGTGGACCGCGGACGACCAGAACGTCGTCACGCCGCTGCAGGCGTCACCGGCGCGCAGCGACGCGGCGGTCGAGACGGTCACGCTGATCCCCATGGGTGCGGCCCGCCTGCGCGTCACGTCCTTCCCGACGGCGGACCCGAGCGGCCACCCGTGGTCGCCGGGTGGCGGGGCCGCGGGTTTCCGGATCGTGAACCGCAACTCCGGCAAGGTCCTCGGTGTGGATCAGATGTCCACGGCGGACAGTGCGCGGGTGGTGCAGTTCGCCGACAACGGCACCGACGACCACGTCTGGCACCTCGTGGCGAACGGCGACGGCTGGTACCGGATCCGCAACCACCACTCCGGCAAAGTCCTCGGCGTGGATCAGATGTCCACTACGGACAGTGCGCGCGTGGTCCAGTTCACCGACAACGGCACCGCGGACCACCTGTGGCAGCCGGTGGACAACGGCGACGGCTGGTGGCGGCTGAAGAACCGCAACTCCGGCAAGGTGCTCGGCGTCGACGGGATGTCCACGGCGGACAGTGCGCAGGTGGTGCAGTTCGCCGACAACGGCTCGGCGGACCACGTGTGGCGGCTCGTCCCGGACGGCCGCGTGCGGGTCGAAAACCGCAACTCCGGCAAGGTTCTCGGCGTCGACCAGATGTCCACTGCGGACAATGCGCGGGTCGTGCAGTTCGCCGACAACGGCACGGACGACCACCTGTGGACGTTCGAGGCTGCGGCCGACGGCTGGTTCCTCATTCGCAACGTCCACTCGGGCAAGGTGCTCGGCGTGGTCGGAATGTCCACAGCGGACAGTGCGAATGTCGTGCAGTTCACCGACAACGGGTCCGCGGACCACCTGTGGCGCCTGCGCGACGACGGCAGCGGCTGGTTCCGGATCGTGAACCGCAACTCCGGCAAGGTGCTCGGTGTCGCCGGGATGTCCACGGCCGACAGTGCGCAGGTGGTGCAGTTCGGCGACACCGGAACCGCGGACCACCTGTGGCGGGTGCGCCCGTAGGGGAACGACTCAGCGCTTGACGCCGACGATCCCGGCCACGCACTTCGCCGAACCCGACAGGGGCGTGAGCCGGGGACCGTCGGGCCACCACTCGTCGCACACCGCGAGACCCGGCGCGGAGGTCGCGTTCGGCTGGAGGAACTCGAGGCCCGGCAGCATGGCTTCGATCTCCGCGCGCGTGCGGAACCGGCCGGCGCCGAGCGGGCCCTGGGTCAGGATGTTCTCGATCCGCTTGGCGATCTCGGTCAGCTCCGGCACCTCGGGGTCGAAGAAGTGCGACAGCACCACGTACGAGCCCGGGGCGAGCGCGTCGATGTACTCCCGCATGACCTCGGTTGCGCCGTCGCCCTCGAAGTGGTGCATCGTGCCGACGTGCAGCAGGGCGACCGGCTCGGAGAAGTCGATGTGCCGGAGCACCTCGTCGTGGCCGAGCACCGCCCGCGGCTGGAAGATGTCCGCTTCGACCATGTGCGTGAAGTCGTTCTCGACGAGCAGCGCCCGGCCGTGGGCGAGGACCACGGGGTCGTTGTCGACGTAGACGACCGTGTGGTCCTTGTCGATGCGCTGGACGATCTGGTGCGTGTTCTCCGCCGTCGGCAGCCCGGACCCGCAGTCGACGAACTGCCGGATCTTGGTCTGGTTCGCCAGCATCCGCAGCGCGCGGTTGTGGAAACCGCGGTTGCCGCGGGCGATGTCGACCGCCTCGGGGACCGCCGCGCGGATCTTCTCCATGACCATGCGGTCGACTTCGTAGAAGTTGTTGCCGCCGAGGAAGCCGTCGTAGATCCGGGCGATGCTCGGCCGGTCGGGATCGACTCCGACCGGCTTCTGGCTCGGGGACAGCGTCTCGGGCATGGCGACCTCGCAGGACTTCGGCGCGTGGCGTGGGGCCACCCAGCGTAGTAGCTCGGGTCCACGCGGTAAACGCGAGGTCAGCCGCTCGGGCGAAGCCGCTGGTCAGGAATGTCGTCCCAGGCGAGCTCGGCCCGTTCGCGGCGCAGCCGGGCGAGGTGCTGCTCGATCCGGCGGTCGAGATCGCGCGCGGCCTCGGACAGTTCCGTCAGGTCGCGACGGGACGCCGGGTGGCCGACGGCCCCCGTGTCCACTTCGTCCCCTGCCCTGTCCACTCCCGGCACCTCCCGGATCGGATCGGCTCTGGCCTCGTCCCAGCGTTACTGCCCCAACCGGCCGTCGCCAAAACAACCACGGCAGTGAGACCGCGCACGCGGGGGTGCGGCCGTCCGGTGGACCGGCCGCGAAATCCCTGGTGTCAATTTTGACCAAGTGGTAGAAATTCATCGAACCCCGTGACCTCCAGGAGCCGGTGATGAGCGAGCTTTCCGTGCAGCTGTACTCGGTCCGCGACGCCTTCGCGGCCGACCCCGACGGCACCCTGCGGCGGCTCGCCGCGATCGGCTTCACGCGCGTCGAGCCGTACGGGGTCGTCGAAAACGCCGAAGCGCTGCGGACCGGGCTGCCGGCGCACGGCCTGACCGCCCCGACCGCGCACGCCCGCCTGATCGGCGCCGACCAGGCGGCCGTGTTCGCCACGGCGGCCGAGCTGGGCATCGGCCTGGTGATCGACCCGCTCGTCAAGCCGGAGCAGTGGCAGGACACCGACGGCATCGCCGCCACGGCGGACGCGCTGAACGCCGCCGCCAAGGTCGCGGCCGAGCACGGCGTGCAGGTCGGCTACCACAACCACTGGTGGGAGCTGGAATCCCGGATCGACGGCCGCAGCGCGTTCGAGGTCTTCGCCGGACAGCTCGACCCCGCCGTCGCGCTGGAGGTCGACACCTACTGGGCGACCGCGGGCGGCGAGGACGCGCCCGCGCTGCTGCGCCGCCTCGGCGACCGCGTCAAGGCGATCCACGTCAAGGACGGCGGCCTGGCCACCGACGCCACCGGTCAAGTCCCGGCCGGACAGGGCAGCGTGCCGGTCGCCGAGGTGCTCGCCGCCGCGCCGGACGCGCTGCGCGTCGTCGAGTTCGACGCCTACAGCGGCCCGGCTGGCGACCTCTTCGAGGCCATCGCCGCCAGCCACGCGTTCCTGGTCAACCGGTGACCGGCGGGCCGGTCGGCGTCGGGATCGTCGGCGCCGGCGTCATCAGCGGCACCTACCTCGAGAACCTGACGAGCTTCCCGGACGTCCGCGTGGTGCGGATCGCCGACCTCGACACCGGGCGCGCCGCGGCCCGCGCGGCCGAGTACGGCGTGCCGCGTTCGGGCACGGTGGCCGAGCTGCTCGACGACGCCGAGGTCGAGCTCGTCGTCAACCTGACCATCCCCGCTGCGCACGTCGACGTCGGGCTCGCCGCCCTCGACGCGGGCAAGCACGTGTGGGCGGAGAAGCCCCTCGCGCTGGACCGCCAGACCGGCCGCAAGCTGCTGGATCGCGCACGGGAGAAGAACCTGCGGGTGGCGAGCGCGCCCGACACCGTCCTCGGCGCCGCGCTGCAGACCGCGCGCCGGGCCGTCGACGAGGGCCGGATCGGCCGTCCGCTGACCGCGTTGGCGTTGTTCCAGGTGGCGGGCCCGGAAGTGTGGCACCCCACACCGGAGTTCTACTACCAGCCGGGCGGCGGGCCGCTGCTCGACATGGGCCCGTACTACCTGACGGCCTTGGTGCACCTCCTGGGGCCGATCCGGCGCGTCACGGGCGCCGGCGGCCGGGCGCGCGACACCCGGGTCATCGGCTCCGGCCCGCGCGCGGGGACGGAGTTCCCGGTGCTGGTGCCGACGACGGTCACCGCGCTCGTCGAGTTCGAAGCGGCCTCGGCGCAGGTCGTGCTGAGCTTCGATTCGGCGCTCAAGCGGACCGGGGTGGTCGAGCTGACCGGCACCGGCGGCACCGCCGTCCTGCCGGACCCCAACCGGTTCGACGAGCCGACCCGGCTGCACCTGCTCGGCGGTGACGAGCCGGAAGAGCTGGCGCCCGCCGGGCACGCGGCCTCCCGCGGCACCGGGGCGCTGGAGCTGGCCCGGGCGATCCGCGCCGGCGTGCCGGAACGCGCGTCCGGCGAGCTGGCCTACCACGTGCTCGACGCGATGCTGGCCATCGAGGAGTCCCTGACCCGGGGGCAGACCCTGGACGTCGGCAGCAGTGTCGAGGTCCCGCCCCTGCTGCCGGTGGGCTGGGACCCGTACGAGAAGACCCTCTAGACCGGGACGGTGAGCACGTTCTGCAGGTAGAAGCGCAGCGAACCGACCAGGTCGACGTCGCCCGGGACGGTCAGCCACTGCACCTGCAGGCCGTCCATCAGCGCGATGAACGTCAGCGTGGCCAGCCCGGGGTCGACGCCGTCCCGCAGTTCGCCGCGGGCGGCCAGGACCGCGAACGACTCGTGCACGCCTTCGCGCGCGGCCCGGTAGTGGCGCACGAAGTACTCGTGCGCCGGGTGGTCCGGGGCGACGGCCTCGGCGGCGAGCCGGGAGTAGAGGTCGACGATCCCGGGGTGGCGGACGTTGTGCTCGGCGAGCGCGACGAAGTGGCGCAGCACCTCGAGGCCGGGCGGCACCGTCAGCTGTTCGCGCTCGGAGTCCTCGGCGTCACGCCGTTCGAGCACGGCGGCGAGCAGGGCCTCCTTGGTCGGGAAGTAGTACAGGAGGCCGGCGTGCGAAATCCCCACGCGCTTGGCGATCTCCCGCAGCGAAGAGCCCTGGTAGCCGAGCTCGCCGTACGCCGCGGCCGCCGCCGTGATGATGTCCTCACGGCGGATCCGGCCCTTCAGGTAGCCCCCGGTCACGGGGTCGCGGTGGTCTCGGCGGCGTGCACGGCACCATCATGCCGCAGCGGTGTTTCGCACAAGCGACGTGAGCGGACGAACAAATCAGTTGTGCGAACGCTCGTGGCTTGCGAACATCGCGGCGTGAAGAGTGCGGAACGGCAGCGGATCATCGTGGAGCGGCTGCGTGACGCCGACCAGGTGGCCGTCGCGGACCTGGCGTCGGCGACCGGCGCGTCGGAGATGACCGTGCGCCGCGACCTCGACCACCTGGCCGCGCGCGGGGTGCTGCGGCGGGTGCACGGGGGAGCCGTCCCGGCGGCGCCGTCCGGGATCGAACCGCCGTTCGCCGCCCGCGCGACGGAAGCGGTCGCGGCGAAGCGCGCCATCGCGGCCGCGGCCGCCGAGCTGATCCGCGACGGCGAAACGATCGTCCTCGACAGCGGCACGACCGCGCTGGAGCTCGCGCGGCTGCTGCGCGGGCGCGCGGTCACCGTGATGCCGCTTTCCCTGCACGCGGCCCGGGAGCTGGCCGACGACGGGGAGTCCGGCTGCTCCTGCCCGGCGGCGAGCCGCGGCCGGGGGAGCAGGCCCTGGTGGGCCCGCTGACCGTCGCGTCGTTGCGCGCGCTGCGCTTCGACGTCGCGGTGCTGAGCCCCTGCGCGTTCGGCGTCGACGCCGGGCTCACCGCCTTCGACCTGGGCGACGCCGAGGTCAAGCGGGCGGCCCTCGACGTCGCGGCCCGCGCGATCGTGCTCGCCGACGGCGCCAAGTGGGGCCGCGCCGCGCTCGCCCACGTCTGTCCCGCCGACCGCCCGGATGTAGTGATCACCGACCCGGGCGCGCCCGAGGACCAGCGCGCGGCGCTGGCCGGCCTCGGCGTGCTCGTGCACGTCGCCGTCCCCCTGGAGAACCGATGACGACCGCCCCGCCCCGCCCGCGCGCCGCCCGGTTCGCGACCTTCATGTTCTTCGGCCTCAACGGGTTCGCGATGGGTATGTGGGTGGTGCACATCCCGAACATCGAACGCGCGACCGGCATTTCGCACAGCACGCTGGGCGCGTTGCTGCTGGTGCTCGGCGGCGCGGCGTTCGCGGGCATGCAGATCTCCGGCCCGCTCGTCGACCGGCTCGGCCACCGCCGGCTGGTCCCGGCGGCCGGCGTGCTGCTCGGCCTCGCCCTGTGCGGACCGGGGTTCGCGAACTCGTGGTGGACGCTCGGGCTTTCGCTGATCCTGTTCGGCTTCGGCAACGGCGCGATCGACGTCGGGATGAACTCCCACGCGGTGGTCGTGGAGCGCGCCTACCCGCGTCCGATCATGGCGGCGTTCCACGCGTTCTGGTCGATCGGCGGCGCGTTCGCGGCGGTCATCGGCGCGGCGACGCTCGGTGGCGGCGTGCCGACCGGCGTGACGCTCACCGCCACCGGCCTGTTCTGCGTGCTGCTTTCCCTGGTGTCCGCGCGGTTCCTGATGGAGCCGGCCGACGTGCCTTCGCCGGCCTCGGAGTCGCCCGCCGAATCCGCGCCGGTCCGCCGTCGCCCGCCGGGTCGCGTGGTGTGGCTGCTCGGGTTGCTGGCGCTGGCGCTGATGCTGTCGGAGGGCGTGGCCAACGATTGGGCGGCGCTGCACATGGAGAAGGTCCTCGGCACGTCGTCCTCGACGGCGGCGCTGGCGTACGGCGCGTTCGCGGTGGCGATGACGACCGGCCGGTTCCTGACCGACCGCGTCGCGGCCTGGGCCGGCCCGGCGGCGATCGTCCGCTACGGCGCGGCGCTGGCCGCGGTCGGCCTGTCGATCGCCGCGGCGGCGCCGTGGGTGCCGCTGTCGCTCGTCGGCTGGGCGCTGTTCGGGCTGGGCTTGTCGGGCGGGGTCCCGCAGCTGTTCACCGCGGCGGGGAACCTCGACACGCGGGCTTCGGGTGCGTTGATGGCCCGGGTGGTCGGCCTCGGGTACGTGGGCCTGCTGGCCGGGCCGGCGCTGATCGGCGGGCTGACGCGGTGGATGCCGCTGAACGTCACGTTCGCGGTGCCGGTGGTGCTGTGCGTGCTGGCGGCGGTGTTCGCGGGAGTGCTGAGCCCGAAGCCGGAGCCGGCGGAGCAGCCCGTCGGCTGATCTCCGCCGGGGCTAGTGCTGGTGCGCCCGTTCCGGTTCGGTGTGGACGACCACCGCGGTCAGGTGCGGGACCGCGTGCACCAGCCGGTGCTCCACCTCGTGCGCGAGCGAGTGCGCCTCGCGGACCGTCAGCTCCGACGCGACCGTGACGGCCAGCTCGGCCCGCAGGTGGTGCCCGATCCACCGCATCCGCAGGTCACGCGCGCCGAGCACGCCCTCGACGTCGAGCGCCGTCCGTTCGGCCAGCTCCACCGAGGCCGGGTCGACGGCGTCCAGCAAGCGTCGGAACACCTCCTTCGCGGCGTCGCGCAGCACGAACACGATCGCGACCGTGATGCCGAGCCCGACGAGCGGATCCGCCGCGGGGAAGCCGAACGCGACCCCGGCGGCGCCCGCGACGACGGCCAGCGACGTGAAGCCGTCCGTGCGGGCGTGGACCCCGTCGGCGACCAGCGCGGCCGAGCCGATCTCGCGGCCGACCTTGATCCGGTACCGCGCGACGAGCTCGTTGCCGGCGAAGCCGATCACGCCCGCCGCCGCGACCACCCACGGGTACCCGACCGGCTCGGGATCGAGCAACCGCCGGACGGACTCGTACGCGACGAGCACCGCCGAAGCGGCGACGACCAGCACGACGACCACCCCGGCCAGGTCTTCCGCGCGTCCGAGGCCGTAGGTGTAGCGGCGCGTCGCCGCGCGTCGGCCCAGCAGGAACGCGATGCCGAGCGGGACGGCGGTCAGGGCGTCGGCGAAGTTGTGGATCGTGTCGCCGAGCAGCGCGACCGACCCGGTGACGAGCACGAGCACCAGCTGCGCGACGGCGGTCACGAAGAGCGCGGCGAACGACCACGTCAGCGTGCGCAGGCCGCGCCGGCTCGTTTCGAGGGCGTGGTCGACGCGGTCGGCGGAGTCGTGACTGTGCCCGTGTCCGTGTCCCATGCTGCGAGTCTATCTGCGCACACATGCAGATACGCAAGTAGTAGGGTTCACGCCATGCACGCGTCGCTGCCGGACTTCGACATGCCCACCGACGAGCAGGTCCACCTGGCCGCGGAGTCGTTCCGCCTCCTCGCCGACCCGACCCGCATCAAGGTCCTGTGGGCGCTGCTGCAGGGCGAGTCCTCGGTGGCGTGCTTGGCGGAGCTGGCGGGCGCGGCCCCGACGGCGGTCAGCCAGCACCTGGCGAAGCTCAGGCTGGCGGGCCTGGTGAAGGGCCGCCGCGAGGGAACATTCGTCTACTACTCGGCGGCGGACGACCACGTGCGCGGCCTGCTGGCCCAGGCTCTGCACCACGCGGACCACCTGGACCGCGACCTGCCCTCCGAGCACGCCCACCGGCCGTGATCGGACCAGCTCAGCGCTTGAGCGGCGCCGCGAGCCGGGCGACCAGCTCCTCGGCGACTTCCTGTGTCGCCCCGCGTAGCTCCTCAGGCGAGTAGGGCTCTTCGGGATCGATTCGAATGCGTTCGGGAGCGTTGAGACTTAAGCTCACCGTGCTCGCCGACGCTTCGGCCAACGTGCCGAGCCTCGTTGTCGAGGTGACCGGGTCCAAGCCGATAGCCGGCGCGATGACTCCCGGCAGCGGAAGGTCGATCCGCAGGAGCGACTGCAACCGGTCCGCGATCTTCAGTGACAGGTCGTCCCGGTCCAGGATGTGGCCGATGGTCGCTTTGGGCAGAGCGAACCAGCATGAGCGTTGTCCGGTGCGCAGCACGGCGAGGCCGCCTTGTCCGGATCGCCAGTCGGTCGAATATGCCGCAGCGACATCGGCGTTGGAGTCGACGGTCACGGACTGCTGCTGAGAGAACAGCCCCTCGGCTCTGCCGAGCCCGGCCAAGCCGTCGGAGATCCGCTCGAGCTGCACCACGCGGTAGCGCGCGGTCGGTTGAGCCGGGACGAGGTGCACTTCGACGAGCGGTTCCTGCGGCTGGTAATGCCGCGAAAGGAGTTCCGAACGCCAGGCGAGCGTGAGTTCCTGGAGAAGCGCTACCCCGCGTTGCTCGGCGGCGGGAGCGGGGAAGGCGGCGCGCGGCGGGAGAACCGGCAGAGCGCCGAGTTCGGGACGAATGTGGAGCGGCTGCCGGGTCAGGTGGCGGAGCAGGTCGTCGGTTTCTTCGAGCGTCAGAGCGGACACTATGAAGTGGTCGGCGCTGTACGGCTGCAGGAACAGCGGGATCTCGTCGACGTTGTGACCGGGCAGTACGACCGGGAGGAGCTTGCGCGTCCAGTTCCCCCGATCGCGCTGCAGGAGTTCCCGGAGTGCCGCGGCTTCGGCCTGTCCGCCGAGGTTGCGGTCGACGGGGCCGTTCCCGTCACCCATCCGCCGGTAGCCCTCCGACGCCACCACGATCACGAAATCGGCTTCGGTGATGTTCTTCAGCGCCCAGGCGTACCAGTCCTGGCGTTCGCCGGCCCACTGGTCGAGTTCGACGTCGATCCCGTGTGCGCGCAGGAAGTTCGCGAACGCCAGGACCGCGGCACGGTGTTCGGCGCTGTCGTGGGTGTAAGACACGAAAGTCTTCGGGTGGGGCGACACCATCGGGTGGGTCCTCTTCGCCGTGGCCGCGTGAGCGGGCGTTGTTCTGGCGAAGAACGATAGCAACGGCAGAGCAAACCTCAGCCGATCGGCTCCTGCAGCTCCGTCACCCAGCCCGCCGGATCCTCCGGGCAGTCCAGGTACAGCTCCCGCTGCGGCCCGGCCGAGGCGAACCCGTGGCCGTCGATCCACCGGACCACCGCCTGCCAGCTCGGCAGCACGCCGTCGATCGCGCCGCGGTGGACCAGGGTCGCCGCTCGGACCGGGGCGAGGTCCACCACCGCCAAGCCGTTCAGGTCGCCCGGACCGACGGACGCCGGAATCGCCGCGTGCACGACGACCTCGTCCTCGAGACGCTGCTCGTAGTAGCACGTCAGCCGGCCCGCGGGGGTGACGTCCGCGAGCGGGAGACGGCGGCCGAGCTCCGCGCACAGCGGGCGCACCACCGGCCCGATCGCCTCGGGCGCGAACCCCGCCGCCACGCCCGTCAGCTCCACCACCCGCATCGCCGGCAGCTCCTTGACGACGACGTCGGGGGCGCGACCTTCCTCCTCGATCGTCCGCAGCCGCGCCTCGACCTGCGTGAGCCGCGCCGCGCCTTCCGCCAGCGCGGCTTCCAGCTCCGCGCGCCGCAGCGCGAGCATGCCGCGCACCCGCTCCACCGGGAGGTCGTCGGCCAGCAGCGTCGCCACCTGGTCGAGGGTGAACCCGAGGTCCTTCAGCGCGACGATCCGGTTGAGCCGCGCCAGCTGGCCCGCCGTGTAGCTGCGGTAGCCGGTCGCGGGGTCGACGCGCGCCGGCCGCAGCAGCCCCAGCGCGTCGTAGTGGCGCAGCATGCGGACCGACACCCGGCCGTGGCGGGCGAAGTCGCCGATCGAGAACACTCCTCCGATCATTCCGCAGGCGGGACGAACCCGCCGAGGACGTCCGCGGCGAGCTCCGCGAACGTGATCGCGGTGTCGTCCTCGTGCGCCGGCCCGGCCACCTGCAGCCCGACCGGCAGCGTGCCCGCCAGCGGCGCGCTCACCGCGGGCAGCCCGGGCAGCGACGCCTGCGCGACCCAGAACACCTGGTCGTCGTAGCGGTGCCGGTCGTCGTGCCGCGGCGCCGTCGTGAACACGGTCGGGCAGAGGAAGACGTCGACGTCCGCGAAGTACCGGGCCCACGCCGCGCCCAGCGTCGCCCGCCGGCGCTCCTGCTCGTCCGCGCCCGCCGGCTCGCCGCCTTCCATCGCGGCGAAGAACCACTCGACCTGGAAACCGAACGCCTCCGCCTGGACGACCGGATTCACGCCGTCCGGCCAGCCTTCGGCTACCCGCACCCCGGCCCGGACGAGCGCGTCGACGGCGTCCGACAGCGCTTCGCCCACCTCGCCGGTCACCGGGCAGGCCGGGTCGTCGAGCACGACGCCGACGCGGAAGTCCGCGAGCCGCGACCGGCGTGACGGCGTCCCCGGCCCGCCGGTGGCGGTCAGCGCGAGCCGCAGGTCGGCGGCCGAGCGGGCCAGGGGACCGACGGTGGAGGGGAACTCCCGGGCGGGCTCGACCGGCGGCCCGGGCGGCTGGAAACCCCGCAGTGGCACGGTTCCCGGGGTCGGCTTGAGGCCGTAGACGCCGCAGTACGCCGCCGGGATGCGGATCGAGCCGGCCAGGTCGGAGCCGTACTCCAAAAAGGACAGTCCGGCCGCGAGTGCGGCCGCCGCGCCGCCGCTCGACCCGCCCGGTGTCCGGGCGTGGTCCCGCGGGTTCAGCGTGCGGCCGTAGACCGGGTTCGTAGTCCGGCCGAAGTCGGCGAGCAGGTGGTGCACGTTCGACTTCCCGACGACGATCGCGCCCGCCGCCTGAAGTCGTTCGACGACCGCGGCGTCCCGGTCCGCCACGGCCTCGGCGAACGCCGGCTCGCCCCAGGTCGTGGCCATCCCGGCGACGGCGAACGCGTCCTTGATCGTCATCGGGACGCCGTGCAGCGGCCCGCCGGTCGTCGCGTCGGCTTTCGAAGCCGCTTCGAGCGCGAAGTCGCGCCGGGTCGCGACGACGGCGTTGACCTCGGAGGCGTCGATGCGGGCGAAGAGCCGTTCGGTCAGGTCGCGAGACGAGAGCGTGCTCCGGCGGAGGCCGGCGGCCACCTCGGTGGCGGTGCGGAAGAACGTCATGGGTCCGGGATAGCGGCTGACACGGTGTCAGGGTCAACTGTCGAGTCCGGCCGCGCCCGTTCGTCCTCGGGGAGAACGACACTCGACGAAGGAGCGAAATGGACACGATGGACTTGTACCGGCGCGCCCAGGGCGGGTTCGACGCGGTGCTGGCCGCGGTGCGCGACGACCAGTGGGACACGCCGTCGGCCTGCACGGAGTGGTCGGTGCGGGACGTCGCCGGCCACGTCGTCTGGGGTCAACGCCAGTTGCGGGCCTGGGCAGGCGGGCAGGACTACGCGGAGACCGCGGGCGCACCGGGAGCGCCGCACCCCGCCGTGCTCGCCGGGACGAACCCCGTCGAGACGTGGCGGGCCGCGGCGGTGGCCGAGCTGACCGAGGAGGAGCTGCGCCGCCCGGTTTCGCTGCCCGGGCTCGGCGAGATCCCGGTCGCGGGCATCGTCACGCTGCTGATCACCGACCTCGTCGCGCACAGCTGGGACATCGGCTCGGCGGCCGGTCAGGACGTGCGCCTCCCGCCGGAGCTCGTGGACGTGGCGTTCACCTGGGCGCGGGCGAACGCGGTGCGCCGGCCGGGGTTCTTCGGGCCGGAGCTGGTGCCGCCCGGCGGCGCCGACGAGCAGACGCGGATGCTGGCCTTCCTCGGCCGCCGGGCGTGGGCGCCGGTACCGGCCGGTGTTTCCGGTTCGCGCCGCGGTGGTAGTCACCGGTGATCGCCGTCCGAGTCGCGGACGGCCGTGGCGGAGGGAAATCCGATGCCGGACGCAGTTCGCCTGACCGCACCCCCGGCGCCGCCCGAGGCGACCCCGCCGGACCCTCTCGTGCCGGACCCGTCGTTGCCCGGACCGGATCCCGACCGGCCGGCCCCCGAGCCGGGCACGCCGGTGCCGGACCCGTTGCCGCCGGAAACCGAGCCGGGCCCCAATCGCCGCTGAATACGAGATAGAGATGATATGAGTTTCATATGATCTCGTGTACGGTCGTGGCATGACAACAGCGCAGAACTACCGGCGGATGGTCAACGCTGGGAACAAGATCGTCGTGGGACTCCAGCGGCTGGGCGTCGCGTTCGGCCCGATGCAGCTGCTCACCGTCCCCGGCCGCCGCACGGGGGTGCCGCGCACGTTCCCGATCGCGGTCATCCCGATCGACGGCGACCGCTACATCTTCCAGGCCTACCCGAAGGCGGCGTGGGTGGCGAACGCCCGGGCGGCGGCCGAGGTGACGCTCACCCGCGGCCGCCGCACCACGGCGGCTCGCCTGACCGAGGTCCCGGTGGAGCAGCGGCGGCCGCTCCTGCGCGAGCTGGTGGCGAAAAGCCCGGCCAGCGTGGGAAAGCGGCTGGTGACCACGGGCCTCGCGGACGCGGCGACCCCGGACGCGGCCGCCGCGGCGGCGGAACGCATCGCGGTGTTCCGCGTCGAACCGGCCTGAGCCGGCGCGACGACCTCCCGGCGGTGAAGCGCTGTGCTCAGGCCGTCCGGCACCGGGCCGAAAGCTCCTCCAGCCCGGCGCCGGACAGCTGGTCCAGCGCGGCCTCCCGGCCGGTCATCGCCATCACCAAGGCGAGCAGCGGGCCCGCCACCTCGGGTCCGCTCCCGGCCGACCACTCGGTGTCGCTCGCCCGCAGCGTGAGCCCGTCGACCCGGTTCTTGGCGCCGATCAGCAGGTTCGACCGGCGGTAGAACTCCGCGACGCGGATCAGCGTCGCGGCCGGGAACGCGCGGTCGAGCCCGAGCGCCCACCGGATGTCCGTGCCGTGCACCACGATCTCGCCGAGCCACGAATCCGCCGGACCCGGCGGCCCGGTCGTGTCGTCCGCGTGCTCGCGCAGCCGGGCGAGCGTCGCCGCGGGGCCGTCCGCGGTCTCGCGGGCGATGTTCTTCGCCGTCATCGCGGCGAACCGGAACCCCGAGCCGGCCAGCCCCGTGAAGAACCTGACCGGCGTCAGCGTCGCGGTCGAGACGACGTGGCCGAGTACGTCGTGGACGGTCCACTCGCGACACAGGGAAGGAGCCGACCAGGCCTGCACGTCCGCGAGATCGTCGGCCAGCGCGGCGCGCTCCCGGTGGATCTCGGGCCAGGGACCGGAACCCGGCATCGGGCCTCCTCGGGCCGTCCGGGATCGGCGATCCCGGTGCACGCAGGTCGTCCGCGACGCCCGGGTCGTTACACGCCGGTCAGCTCGGCCTCGCCCTCGAACGCCCGCAGCACCTGCTCGGCGGCGGCACGGGCGGCGAGACCCGGCCGGATCGTGCGGTCACCGCCGGGCTGCGGCGCCGGGGCGCCGGCCAGCAGCTCCACCAGCGCCACGGCGAGCTCGCGCACCTTGACGTTGAACTGCTGGCTCGCCCGCCTCAGCGTCTCCCACGCTTCTTCGGGATCGCAGCGGCGCAGGGCGATGACGATACCCTTCGCCTCCTCGAGCGCGGCCCGCGACTGCAGGAGGTCGAGCACCTGCTCGGTCCGGTCGGGCCGGGCCGCTTCGGCGAGGACCAATGCCAGGGCGGTGAGCCTTTCGTAGCGCCGCAACACTTGCACCGTCTCTTCGGTGGCGGGCCGGTCGAGCGCCACCGAAAGTACGAAGCCGTCCTCGGCGTCCCAGGCCGGCAGGGCCGCGACGCCGCGGACGCGCGCCCACCCCGCCGCCAGCTCGGGGTGGCGCTCGATCAGGCCGCTCAGGGTGAGCGACGGCCAGCGTTCGTCGGCGAAGACGTCGGCCGTGACGACCGGCTCGCCGGTGCGGTCGGCGGTCGGGACCGGGCCGCCGAGCCCGTCCAGCTGGGCCGGGACGAAGGCGGCCGCGAGGCCGTGGGTGGCCGCCACCCGCAGCGGCGTTCCTTGCTGGTGCTGGGATACCGCCGCGCCGACGGCGCCCGGAACGTCCGCGGCGATCCGGGCCAGGAGCTCCTCGAGCAGCGCGGTCACCGGCGCGCGCTCGTCCGTCATGGGTCTTACGGTGGTCACGCGATTCTCCTCGACCGAGGTCAGGCCGCCACCCGGGTGGCGGACACGGGGTGGGACGGGTCGCTGCACATCAACATCGGCATCCACCTCCGGAGTGCGGTGGCTCTGGCGTCACCACGCGGTTTTGTTCTAGCATGTCGTCGGAATGATGACAAGAACAGGGTCGTCGAAAGGATGACAGATGGAGGCGCATGATCCCGCTGACGCGTTGCGGCGCGTCCACGACGTGGTCACGGCCGCCCGTGCGGGCACGGCGGAGCAGGATCGGCTGCTGTCCGCGCTGGCCGGCCTGCGCGTGCTGCGCGAGGAGCTCGCGGGCTGGGAGCCGGAGCTGATCACGGCGGCCCGTGCGGCGGGCGCCAGCTGGGTGGCGCTGGCGCCGGCGATGGGGGTGGCGAGCCGCCAGGCCGCGGAACGGCGGTACCTGCGGCTGCAGCCGTCGAACACGGGGGAGAAGACGGGCGAGGCCCGGGTCGACGCGGAGCGCGACCGCCGGGCGGGCGACCGGGCGGTCGCCGGCTGGGCGCGCCGGAACTCGGGGATCCTCCGCCAGCTGGCCGGCCGGGTGAGCGCGTTGGACGGCCTGGGCCCGGCGGCCCAGGAGAGCGCGGACCGGCTGGGGGCGGCCCTGGGCGACGACGACCCGGCGACGCTGCTGCCCCCGTTGGCCGCCGCCCGCCCCCACCTGGCCGACCACCACGCGGGTCTCGCGGAGCAGCTGGGCGAGATCTCGGAGAAGGCGGACCGCCTCCGCCGGGACGCGGCGGGGCAGCGGCGGGCGAAGTACTGAGCCACCGGTTCTCGGGCGACGGCGCCCACCCACGGTCGGCTGAACGGTGTCTGAGCGCGCGCGACAGCGGGTACCACCCGGGCATGGACGACAAGATCCCCGACCGCACGGAGACCCGCGCCGAGCTGCTGCCCGAAGAACAAGCCGCCGACAGCGCCGACCCCGAAGCCCAGGCCCGCGAGGTGCTGAAGGACTCCGACCGCCGCACCGAAAACCCCGAACCCGCCATGCGTCGCCGCCCCGAGGAAACCGCCTGACTACACGGACGTCGAAACCCGTTCCTCCCGCAACGTCAGCACCGCGACCAGCCCGAACGCGGCGACGACGGCGAAGAAGTAGAACCCCCACGGGTAGGCGACCCCGGCCGTGACCAGCGCGCCGGTCACGAACGGCCCGAGGATCGACCCGAGCCGTCCGACCGCCGACGTCAGGCCGAGCGCCGTGCCGCGCAACCGCGCCGGGAACACCTGCGCCACGTACCCGTAGATCAGCACCTGCGCCGAGAACACGAACACGCCGGTCAGCAGCACGACCGTGTTCAGCACGACCGCGTTGCCGATGCGCAGGCTCAGCGCCGCGAGCAGCACCGCGCCCGCGCCGAACCAGATCCGGGCGATCGGGCGGATGCCGAACCGGTCGGCGATCGTGCCCGCCAGCACCAGCCCGAGCACCGCGCCGATGTTGAGCACCAGCAGCAGCGTGATCGACGTCGAAATCGGATAACCCGCCGTCCGCATCAGCTGCGGCAGCCACGTGTTGAGCCCGTAGACCAGCAGCAGCCCCATGAACGACCCGGTCCACACGGCGATGCTGACCCGCCGGAACCGCGGGCCTAGCAAGTCGCGAAGCCCGACGCGTTCGGTGGACGCGTCTTCGCGAGAAGCCAGGTACGCGGCGGATTCCGGCAGCTTCCACCACATCAGCGGCACGGCCAGCAGCCCGACGACCCCGCCGCCGTAGAACAGCAGGTGCCAGTCTTCCTTCGCGGACAGCGCGAGGATCGACGTCAGCACCGCGCCGACGTGATAACCGGTCATGGTGAACGTGCTCGCGCTCGCCCGCCGTCGCGCCGGGAGGTTCTCCGACATCACCGTCAGCGCCACCGGCATGCACGCGCCGAGGCCGAGCCCGGCGACGAACCGGAAGACCCCGAACGTCGCGACGTTCGGCGCCAGCGGCGTCAGCAGGGTGAACAGCGAGAACAGCAGCACCGAGCCGATGAGCATGCCGCGCCGGCCGAAGCGGTCGGTGAGCGGGCCGAGACAGGCCGCGCCGACCGCCACGCCGACCAGTGACACGGTGGCGACCAGGGTCGCGCCGGCCGCGGTGAAGCCGAGGTAGCCGCTCTTCAGCAGGGTCGGGATGGTGGCGCCGAGCGCGACCAGGTCGTAGCCCTCGAGCAGGACGGTCAGCCAGCAGAGGACCGCCGTCCACACGGGACGGGAAGACGTCGTTGTCATGGTTTCCTCAGAACGGGTAGCCCGCGATGTCCGCGCGCACGGTCAGCCATTGGGTTTCGGTGAAGGCCTCGATGTTGGCCTGGGCGCCGCCGAAGCGGGAGCCGTTGCCGGAGTCGCCGACGCCGCCGAACGGCGCGGTGGGCTCGTCGCCGACGGTCTGCTCGTTGATGTGCACCTTGCCCGAGCGGACCTCGTCGGCCAGCGTCATCGCGGTGCCGACGTCGCCGAGGATGCCGACCGACAGGCCGTACTCGGAGTCGTTCACCAGGCGCGCCGCCTCGTCGAGGTCGCGGTAGGCGCGCACCGGCGCGACCGGCCCGAAGATCTCCTCCCGCCACGCCGGGGTGTCGTCGTCGAGTCCGAAGAGGACGGTCGGCGGGTAGAACGGCGCGTCGGGCTTGCCGCCGGCCAGCACGCGAGCGCCGGCCGCGACGCTGCGGTCGACGACGTCGGTGACGTGCGCGAGCTGCCGGTCGTCGATGATCGGGCCGAGCGCGACGTCGCCGGCGGCGGGGTTCCCGACCGGCAGCCGCCGCGCCTTCTCCGCCAGTGCCTCGACGTAGTCGTCCACTTGGGACTCGTGGACGAGGTGGCGGCCGGTCGTCATGCAGATCTGGCCCTGGTGCAGGAACGAGCCGAACGCGCCGGCGGACGCGGCCTTGGCGACGTCGGCACCCGGCAGCACGACGAGCGCGTTGTTCCCGCCCAGCTCCAGGTGCACGCGCTTGAGCGCCCGTGCGGCCGCCTCGCCGACCTTCCGCCCGGCGGCCGTCGAGCCGGTGAACGACACGACCGACACCTCGGGCACGTCGACCACCGCTGCGCCGACGGTGGCGTCACCGGGCAAGAGGTGCAGCAGGCCTTCGGGCAGCCCGGCCTCCTCGAAGACGCGCACGATGCTCACCCCGCCGGACACGGCGGTGCGCAGGTCCGGCTTGAGCAGCACGGCGTTGCCGAGCGCGAGCGCGGGCGCGACCGAGCGGATCGCCAGGATCAGCGGGAAGTTGAACGGCGCGATCACCGAAACCACCCCCGCCGGGACGCGCCGGGCCAGCGACCACCGCGGTTCGCCGGTGCTCAGCACCTCACCGCGGGGGTGCGTGGGCAACGCCGCCGCCTCGAAGCAGATCCCGGCCGCCATCTCCGTCTCGATCCCGGCCTTCGGCCGCGTCGAACCGGCTTCGCGGACGATCCAGTCCTGCACCTCGGCGGCGTGCGTCTCCCACAGCTCGCCGGCTCGGCGCAGCACCGCGGCGCGCTCGCCCGGCTTGCGTCGCGCCCAGTCGCGCTGGGCCTTCGCCGCGTCGACCGCGGCTTTCGCGACGTCGTCCGGGGTCGCGATGCCGACCCGGCCCAGGGTTTCCCCGGTCGCCGGTTCGACGACCGCGTGGGTCCCGCCGCTGCCACTCAGGAACTCGTTGTCCAGCAAGGTCATGATCACTCCGGTGTGGTCGGTTCGGTGTCGACCTGGATCAGCCGGGGGCCGTCCGGGGTCGACTTGAGCTGGGCGTGCAGGTCGTCGAGGCCGGTGACGGTGGTGGCGGGGACGCCGTAGCCGGCGGCGATCGCGGTGAAGTCGAGGCCGGGGATCTCGGTGCCGGGTACGTCCGGCGTCCCGAGCAGCTCACCGAACCACCGCAACGCGCCGTAGACGCCGTTGCGCAGGATCACGAACGTGACCGGGACGCGGTAGTGCGCCGCGGTCCACAACGCCGTGATGCCGTAGTTCGCCGAGCCGTCGCCGATGACGCCGACGACCGGGCGGTCCGGGCTGCCCATGGCGACGCCGACCGCGGCCGGCAGGCCGAACCCGAGGCCGCCGGCGGCGGGGAAGAAGTACGAGCCTTCGCGGCGCAGGTCCATCTGCCGCCACCACGCCGAGTTCGTCGATGTCGATTCGACGACATACCGGGTGCTCTCGGCCTGGGTTTCGCGCAGCGCCGCGAAAACCTGCTCCGGGTGCAGCGCTTTCCCGCCCGTTTTGGGCTCAGGGTTCCCGACGTGGTCGCCGCTCGATCCGCGGCCCGGCACCTTGGCCAGCAGCGCCTCGATCACCGGCGCGGGGTCGGCGACCAGCGCCTCGCCCATCGGCGCCCGGGCCGCCGCGCCGAAGTCGTCGGTCACCTGGATCAGCCGCGTGCCTTCCGGCAGGTACGCGCCGGGCACGTGCTGGTGGTAGCGGAACACCGGCGCGCCGAGGACGAGCACGAGGTCGTGCCCGGTCAGCGCGGCCGACACCGGCGCGATGCCGGCCGGCAGCACGCCGCGGAAGAGCGGGTGCCGGTTGGGAAAGGGCAGCCGGTGCGGCGACGGCGCCACCCAGACCGGCAGGCCGAGGTGCTCGGCGAGCGCGACGATCCGGTCGAACAGGCCGGTGGCGTCGAGGTCCCCACCGAGGACGAGCGCGGGGTTCTTCGCGGTCGCGACGGCCTCGGCGAGGTCGTCGAGCTGGCTTTCGCTCGGCGCGAGCCCCCTTCGGACGCTTCGGTCCAGCGTCACGGCGGCGTTGGCGTCCAGCTCGGCGGCCCAGTCGTCGTAGGGCACCGAGAGGTAGCTCGGCCGCCGGTGCAGCTCGGCCTCGAACACCGCCTGCGCGAGCGAACGCGGGACGTCCTCGGCGCAGCTCGGCTCGCCGGCCCACCCCACGAGGGGGCGCATCAGCTGCGTCGCGTCGACGTTCGCGAGCATCGCCTCCATGCCGATGGCCGCCCGCACCTGCTGGCCCGCGGTGAGCACCAGGGGAGAGCGCGAGTAGACGGCGTTGGTCAGCGCGCCCATCGCGTTGCCCGAGCCGGCGGCGGCGTGCAGGTTGACCAGCACCGGCCGGCCGGTCGCCTGGGCGTAGCCGTCGGCCATCCCGACCACGGCGCCTTCGTGCAGGCCGAGGACGTAGGTGAAGTCGTCCGGCAGCTCGGCGAGGAACGGCAGCTCGTTGGAGCCGGGGTTGCCGAAGATCGTGGTCAGGCCACGGCGGTGCAGGAACTCGTGGGCGAGCCGGCGGGCGGTGGGCATGCGCGGGGTCCTCCTCGGGCGGGTTGGCCCAGACCCTAAGGACGCCGCGCGCTGTGTTCCAATAAATGTTGCCTCGGTCGTTCATAGATGGGATCGATGATGCGGGACTTCGACCTCAACCTGGTGCGCACGTTCGTGCTGCTCTACGAGACCCGCAGCGTGACCGCGACGGCGGAGTCCCTGCACGTCACGCAGCCGACGATCAGCTACAGCCTGCAGAAGCTCCGGCGCCGGTTCTCCGACGAGCTGTTCCGCCGCACCGGCGGCGGCCTGGTGCCGACGACGACCGCCCGCGCGCTCTACGAACCGCTGCACAGCGCGCTGTCCGGCATCGAGACGGCGGTCAGTGGCGCGTGGTCGTTCGACCCGTCGACCGCCCGGACGGCATTCACCCTCTGCCTGTCCGACCTGGGGGAGATCTCGCTGCTGCCCCGCCTGATGGCGGCGCTGCCCGAGCGCGCGCCCGGAGTGACGCTCACGGTCCGCCCCCTCGACGTCGCGGGGGCCGCCGACCAGCTCGGCCGGGGTGAGATCGACGCGTTCATCGCGTCGCCGCTGATCAGCTCCCAGCGCGTGGCGCGGGTCCCGCTGTTTTCCGAGGGTTATCTGGGGATGGTGTCCCGCGACCATCCCCGCCTGGGCCCGTCGGTGTCGTTCGACGAGCTGGCGGCGGAACGCCACGTGACGGTGTTCGGCCCGACCGGCCACGACGGCCCCCGTCGCGCGCTGGAGGCGTACGGGCTGCTCGACCGGGTGGTCCTGGAGGTGACGCGCTTCGCGGCCCTGCCGTACCTGGTCCAGGACGGCGAGCTGGTGGCGATGGTGCCACGGCTGGTGGCGGAGGTGTTCGCGGCCGAACACCGCGTCCGGCTGTTCGAGCTGCCCCTGGAGGTCGAGCCGGCCCAGGTGTCGGTGTACACGCGCCACACGCACGCGCGCAGTCCGGCGCAGCACTGGCTTGTGACATTCATGCGCGAAGTGCTCAGCTGATTTAACACGCATTTTTCTTGGCGCCCCATTCGCGCCTAAAGATCTGGGCCGAACGTGTAGTTGTTCGTGCTGAACCGATCCCGCACTGCCTAGGGTCGATCACGATCCTGACAACCGAGCTAGGGAGGAATCCGGTGAAGCTCGTCCGCCTGGTCAAGAAAGCGCTTCCCAAGAAGAGCCTGAAGGCTTACGCCTGGTACGGCTGGATCTGATCACCGCGGCCGGTCCCGGCCACCGGGACCGGCCCCGTTCCCCCTTCGAGGAGTGCCGAACGTGGTCATCGCCCCCGCCCACCGCGCGGTCGTCTTCGCGCCCCGCCTGGAAGACCTGCTACGTGACCACCGTGACGACGGGCTCTTCCGGCTCGAACCGGACACCGTCGGGATCGCCGACCCGGAGCTGATGGACGCGGTGCTGCGCGCCCGCCCGGCCAACGCGGAGGAACGGCCGACGTTCAAGCCGGTGCTGGGCCGCCCGGTCACCCGCGCCGAGTCCGCGAGCCTCATGCAGGCACTGGGCGCGGACGTCCGAGCGGCGCTGAAGCGGCCCGCCGACCGGCCCGACCTCACCGGCGCGTGGCCGGCCGTGCCCCACGACTACCTGCGCCGATTCGTCTTCGGACCCGAGACGCGCCGGTTCCGCGTGCTCGTCGACCGCCGCCTCGAGCTGACGCCGAAGCTGACGTGGTCGGCCGTCACCGCCGGCGCCGCGCTGGTCCGTCCCCCGGCTCCGGACGTGGAGCTGTCCACCCTCGCGCGGCAGGTCCTGGAAGCCGGCACCCTGGCCGAGCGGCGGTTCCGGATGTACCTCTACCGCCGGGTCGCCGCGCCGATCTGCTTCACCGTGGCCGCCCTGGTCACCAACGCGGTGTGGCTGGGCGCGCCGTTCGACGACGACGTCCCGAACGAGCACGTGATCAACGAGGCGCTGCGGCTGCTGCCGCCGTCGTGGAACATCCTGCGCGTCCGTTCGCCGGAGTTCACCGAGGTCGACGCCCGCATCACCCCCGGCGACGACGTCCTGCTGCTGCCCTTGCTGAGCCACCGCGCACCGAAGCTCTGGGAGGCGCCCGACGAGTTCCGGCCGCGGCGCTGGGCCGAGCTCGACGCCGATCGGCACCCGGGCTACCTGCCGTTCGGGCACGCCACCGAGCGCTGTTGGGGCCGGCACCTGGTGCTGCCGCTGGCGAGCCGCCTGCTCGACGTGGTCCGCGCGGAGGGGCTGGTGCCCGACCCGCACCGCACCCGCGCGCGCGTCGAGCTGGACGGCCTGCTGGAGCTGGCCGACGTGAAGATCGTCAGCCCGCGTCGCAGCGGGCGCCGTTGAGGGTGAAGGCCGTGGGGGCGGGGTTGCCGCGGTCGAAGGCGCCGTTCAAGCCGGTGCTGACGGTCGCGCCCGGCGCGAGGGTGGCGTTGTAGGACTCGGCGTTCACGGTGACGCGGGTGCCGCTCTGGCGGTACTGGCCGTCCCAGCCGTGGGTGACCCGCTGGCCGGCGGTGAAGGTCCAGGAGAGCGTCCACGGCGAGAGCGTCCCGCTGCCCTTGTTGGTGATGGCGACGCCGGCGGTGAAGCCGTCGTTCCACTGGTCGGTGACGGAGAAGCGAACGACGCAGGTGGCGGCCTCGACGGACGGCGCGGCTTTCACGGGCGCCTGGGACGCGGTTTGCCGCAGCACGGTCGGAATCGGGGTAGGAGTGGGTTTGGCGAAGGTGGGCGTCGTCGAGCGCGGAGTCGTCGCGGGCGCAAGAGAGCCCGGCGCGAGTGCGGCCTGCCGCCCGGGTGAGCTTTCGGAGGTGACGGCGATGAGAACAAGGCTGCCGAGCACGACAAGGGCACCACACACGGCGGAGAACCACCGAAGCCGCCGCCCAGCCCGCTGCTGACCCGCGGCGGCGTCACGAGCCCGCTGCTCGAGACGTTCCCGATAGCCATCACCGGTGTCCTCATCCCGAGCACCGGCGGCCTCGACGGGCCCACCGAGCGACCGCGGAGTGGCCCCGGTTTCCCGCAGCAGCTCATCAACGGAGACCTCAAGATCCCGCCGCCGACCGGCACGCACCATCCGGATCCTCCAGTTCCGCGACCCGACCGGCGAATCCTAGAAATCCCGAGGCGCTCTTGTAAACCGCTCAGGTGGACGCCGGTGGCCGGAACGCCCGCCGAGCCCGGGAGGGAGCCGAACAGCCCGTCGCACGCACTGAATCGATGCAGCAGGCTCGAACCGAAGGATGATGCCAGAGTCCCCAGGCGGCCTGATCCAGACCCCCCTGAAGGAGGGGGCGGAGGAGCCGTATACTCTTTCTTCAGCAGGTCCGAGTGGCGGAATGGCAGACGCGCTAGCTTGAGGTGCTAGTGCCCTTAACGGGCGTGGGGGTTCAAGTCCCCCCTCGGACACAGTAATACCCCACGGATCGCGAAACGCGATCTTGAAGCTGGGCTGATCGTAGCCGAGCTCGGACCGATAAACTTCAAACGCCACCCGGCGCCGTCGTAAACGATGATCTTCCCTGATTCGCGCAGGACTGCTGCCACCCGTCTCTGTCGTGGTCGGTCAAGCTCTGTTTTAGCGTGGCCGTCAATGCGTTCATATCCGAGCCGGATGCTGATCTCGTCGACGAGATGGTCTTCGCGGATGTAGAGCGTCTTCGGCCGTTCGTGGTCGGCGCGTTGGTAGGTCGGTCGAACAGACGTGTCCGGCCGTCGCCGGCTGGCCGCGCCGCTCGAATCTGCTGCGCCGCGACGAAGTCTTGCTCCATGAGCAGAGTCGGATGTGCAACGTACGCGGACAGCGTCGGCGTTGACGCTGGGCCGCTGGTGCCGGTGGCGCGGCGGGTCCAGGACTGGCGGCCGGTGTAGCGCGGGTTCGCCAGGATCACCGCGACGGTACGCAGGATCCAGGCGCCGCGGGTCCGGTGGCGGTTGCGGTCCGGGTCGGCACTGGACGGGCAGGGGACACCGCGCTCGTTGAGGTGTCGGGCGATGCTGGCGACGCTGTGCCCGGCGAGCCGTTGCTGGAACATCCAGCTCAGGTGCGGCGCGGTTCGGGGATCGGGAGCGAGCCGTTGCAGCCGTCGGCCCCAGCGCGCGTCGGTGGGGTTGGGATGCGGGCCGGCGTCGACGAGACGGTAGCCGTAGGGCGGGCGTCCGCCGAGGTAGCGACCCTGCAGGGTGGCCTGGTTGTGCATCGCCGCCAGGACTCGATGCCGGGCACGTAGGACCTCGCGTTCGGGATTGGGTTGCCCGCAAGGCCAGCAGAGATCTGTGATCGCGGTTTCCTAGATCGACCGGACCTCCTGTCTCGGGCAGCCACAGCTGGATGCCGTGCCGGGTGCACCAGGTGTAGAGGGTGGCGAATTGGGTGCCGGTGAAGGCGCGTTCGTACTCGCCGACCACGATCGCATCGACGGAGCGTTCCGGGGCTGAGATCGAGGCAATCAGCTGAGCGGCCTGCGGTCGCTGCTTCCAGGGGATGCGGCGTGAGGTGCCGGTGTCAAAGAAGGCGGCGACGATCTGGCCGTGTCCGGCGATGAGGTGCTCGGCCATGTCGCGCTGCCAACTCTGTGACGACACACGATCTTGATGACGTGTGGTCGAGGTGCGGTCGTAGAACGCGAATCGCAAGCCACTGCTGTGCTCGCCGCGAGCTGCAGATCATGCACGAGCGATCGGGGAGGAGCAGGGCATTCGTGCGGCGGCTCGGCCGATCCTCAACGAGCTGGTGCGGCTGCGCCCCTGTGCCCGGCTCGGGGTCGCGTTGCCGAGCGACCGCTGGTCAGGGTGCTGCGGCAGGTGACCCTCTACTTGACGGATGACGATGTTCGGGAATGCGCGCAGGCCTGGGCCGCCGAACTCGTTGGACAGGAGACCGAGATCCTGATCGGGCACTCCCTGGGCTCGGTGGTGGCTTACGAGGCCGTCCATCGGCTCGGCCGCCCTTTGCTGCGGTTAGTCGCTCTCGGCTCACCGTTGGGCACCCGGACGATCGTGTATAAACGCAGCCGCCGGCGGTGCCCGACGGTCTTGCCCGCTGGCTCAACGTCGCCGACAGGGACGACCTGGTCGCAGCACGCCCCGACCTGACGGCACTTTCCCGGCGCGGACGGCGTGCTGGAGAGCGGCTACACGGTGGACAACTCTTCGAATCGAGCTTGGCCGAAGACTGGCGCCGCGAGATCCTCGAACTGTCCACATCGGATCGCATCGGGGTCGTCAACCCGGATGTGGCCCCGCACATCACCGCCGTCGCGCTCCAGGTGAACCGACGGGAACCGAGCCGGCCGGTCGATCTCGACGTCCGGCCCGGTTGATCGGGCGGTCGCCGACGACCTTCCGTGAGTACATCCGGATCGGTTCCCTGGCCGATTGAGTCGTCGCCCCATGTGGACAGGGGCGAACGATCGGCCGGAGGCGCCGGTTTCCGTCATCGCCTGGCACGACGCGAGCGAGGCGCCCGGGTTGCGAAATCGGCCAGTGTCAGCTTGACCGCGTCGTAGGGAGCGGGACTGTGACGAGCGCGCGAGGTGATCATCGCCCCTTCGACACCCGCGATCACGGCGTCGGCGAGGGAGCGCGCCGCCGCCTGCTCGACGCCGAAGGTGATGAAGTGGAACGCGAGCCGGTCGATCATCTCGGAGAACGTTCGCCGGCCGGTTTCGCCGACTTCCGCCGAGTCCCGCGTCGCGCCTTCGGTCACCAGTGGGGCGATCGCGCAGCCCCGTGCGTAGCCGCTGGCCACCATGCCGTCGCGGCCGAGGTCGAGGTAGCGTTCGACCAGCTCGGCCGCCGAGGTCGCCTGCTCGGCCGCGCGGTCGATGATCTCGACCTGCTCGTACGCGTGGGCCTCGGCTGCCTCCGTCGCCAGTTGCGTTTTGCCGTCGGGAAAGTGGAAGTACACCGAGCCGCGGGGCGCCCCGCTGAGCCTGAGCACGTCGGAGAAGGCCGTCGCGTGGTACCCCCGCTCTCGCATCAGCTGCTTGGCCGCCTGCACCATCTTCGCCTTGGCATCCGAGCGCGCACCCACGGCTGCCCCACCTCCCGCAACAACATGTATGACTGCCGGCATACTACGTGCGGCGGGGTCCGGCGTTCCACCACGTGGCCAGGTCCTTGGCGACCGCACCCGCCTGCTGGGCGCCGGCGGTTTCGGCGATCTTCACGAACCGGGGGTTCATCAGATCCGCGACCGTTCCGTAGAACGGTTCCGCGGTGATCACCGTGACGTGGTAGCCGTGCTCGACGAGGATGGTCTCCTCGCGGGCGAGGTTGCCGTTCGGCAGGGGAGCCAGCACGAGCACCCGGCCACGTCGCGCGGAGCCGATGTCGAGGACCAGATCGGCGTTGGTACCGGACCGCACGGCGCCGTCGACCCAGACCGACCCGGCCAGCGCGACCGGCGGTGCGGCACCCGGCGCCGCGGTGGAGCACGACACCGCGGCGGCGAGGGAGCTGCCGTCGGTCGCCGACCAGGCCTTGGCCACTCCGGTGCCGGCATCCACCGACGTCACCCTCAGCCGTTCGGGCCACGGCCCCTCGGGCAGCGTCGCACTCCACAGCGCTTCGGCCTGTTCCGCGGGGATCGGCGGGATGGCGGCGATCGCCGCCCGGCCGATGCTCCGGGCGGACTCGGCGTCCCGAGTGGATCCGGCCACGACCCGGCGCAGGAGCTCCCGGTCGCCGTAACCGGACTCGGTGTTGCGCGCATGCCATTCGGCGCGATCGAGCATCCGCCGGGGCAAGGTCGAGAGGCCGTCGGGCTGCATCGTGAGCCAGGCGCCCACCACCGACCCGGCCGAGGTGCCCAGCACCACCTCGAATTCGGCCGGCGACAGTCCACTGGAGACCAGCTCGTGCAGCAGCGCCGACGTCCACGCGACGCCGACCGGTCCACCGCCGCCCAGCACGAGGGCGTTCATCGAAGTCATCGGCCGCTACCAGTCGAGTTCGGCCGGCAGGAACGGCGCGGTTTCGGGAGCTTCTTTGCGGGCCTTCAGCAGCTGCTCGGCCGGTGCGCCGACGGGCACGCGCAGCGGGGGATCGGAGCGCTCGATCGTGTCGGCCACCGCGGCGGCAACCTCCTGCGGAGTGATGACGTCGCCGCGGAGGACGCCGAGCTGCTCGAGCAGGGGGAGGTAGGGGTCGTCGTCGGCGAAGAAGGACTTGGCCCCGGCGGCGCCGTCCGTGGCCACCGCGCCGGGCTGGACGATGCTCACCCGGACTCCGAAGTGGCCCGCCTCCAGGGCCAGTCCCTCGGCGATGGCCTCCAGCGCCCACTTGCTCGCGCCGTACGGGGCGATGATCGGCAGCACCACCCGGCCCTGAACGCTGGAGACGAACACCAACCGTCCCGCGCCCCGCGCACGCATCTGCGGCAGCACCCCCTGCGCCACCCGCAGCGCGCCCAGGGTGTTGAGCCGGAAGAGGTTCTCGACCTCGGCGAGCGGCACGCTCTCGAGCGGCGCGCGCACGGTCGCGCCGGCGTTGCTGACCAGGACGTCGATCTCGCCGGCGGCCACGATCGCCCGGTCGACACTGTCCTGATCGGTCACGTCCAGCCGGAGCTGCTGGTCGACGGGCAGGCCGGCCAGCATTTCCGGCTGACGGGCGGTGGCGACGACCCGGTGGCCCCTGGCCGCCAGTTCGACCGCGATGGCGCGGCCGATTCCCTTGGACGCGCCGGTGATGAGCACGGACGACATGGCGGATCTCCTCGGTTCGAGCGGTGCCGGGTGACCGCCGACCTCTCGATACTATGTCGTACGGCATACCTGTCAACTAGGTCCGGCGAAGCGGTGTACCCCCGGTCGGCCTTCAGAGGACGGGATGCCGGTCGCGGACCGGGCTCAGTGTCTCCAGCAGCGCGGCGAGGTGCAGGATCGTCGATTCCGCGTACCAGCAGGCTGCCAGCTGCACGCCGATCGGCAGGCCCGTGGTGGTCGTCCCGAACCGCATGGACAGGGCGGGGAGCCCGGTCAGGTTGAACGGGACGGTCGCCGACATCACGTGGAAGATGCTCAGCGTCCGGCCTTCGAGGGTGAGCTTCGTGGTCCCGTGCTCCTGCGCGGGGACCGTGGTCACCGGGAGCAGCAGCGCGTCGTGCTGCCGGAAGTACGCCGCGAAACCGTCCCGGAGCCGCTCGACGCCCTGCTCGGCCCGCACGTAGTCCGTCATGGACGTCTCGGGTGCGTCGCGCATGTACTTCGAGGCCACGTACATCCGGTCCTCGTGACCCGCGGTGGCCTCCGCGTAGGCCGGCTTCACTTCCATGACGTGCTGCAGCGTGAACAATTCGAGCGGGTTGTCGCGCTCGAAAGCCGGGATGCGCACGGCTTCGACGTGGACCCCGGCACCCTGCAGTGCTTCGGCGGCCGCCGCCACGGTAGCCGCCACTTCGGCGTCGACCGGGCCGAGCCCGGAGTCGACCAGCCAGCCGACGCGGACGGGCCGCGCCGGCGAGCCGCCCAAGCCGGCGTCGAACCCGGCCGGGACGGTGGAGGCGAAGCCGTCGGCGCCGTCGGGACCGGCCAGCAACGAATACGCCAGTGCGAGGTCGCGGATGCTGCGGGCCATGGGCCCGGCGTGCCAGTCGCGGCGCGGCTCACGCGGCCAGGCGCCCGTCATCGGGATGCGTCCGTGCGTCGGCTTGAGCGCCGCGATGCCGGTGTTGGCCGCCGGTCCGCGCACCGAGATGGCCAGGTCGCTGCCGAGGCCGAGCGGCGACATCCCGGCCGCGATCGCCCCGGATTCCCCGCCGCTCGAGCCGCCCGCCGTGCGGGTGAGATCCCAGGGGTTGTTCGTCTCGCCCGTGAGGAGGTTGTCGGAATCGACGGCGTAGGAGAACTCCGGGAGGTTGGTCTTCGCCAGGAGGATCCCGCCGGCGTGCTTCAGCCGCGCCACCGCGGTGGCGTCCGTGTCCGGCACGCGGCCCGCGAAGATCGGCGAACCGCGCTGGGTGAGCACCCCTGCCGTGTCGAAGGAGTCCTTCACCGTGAAGGGAACGCCGTGCAGTGGCCCCACTTCCGCGCCCGACGCGAGTTCGTCGTCCGCGGCCTTCGCGGCCTCCAGCGCACCGTCCGCGAGCGTGACGATGGCGTTGACCTTCGGATTGGTGGCCTCGATCCGGTCGAGGTGCGCCCGCACCACCTCCACGGAAGAGACCTTCTTGGTGCGGATCAGCTCGGTGAGTGCGGTCGCGTCGGACCAGATGAGCTCGGTGGACATGCCTCTCCTTATTAGACCGGTTTACTAGTTGACGACCCACGGCGTGTCGCGGGCCGGAGCGGTTCGTCAGACGTGCAGGACGCGGCGCGTGACCGCCATCGCGCGGTCGAGCTGGCGGGGGTGGCCGTGGATCTTCGCGATCATGCTTGCCCCGAGCCACAAGTCGTAGAGGATCTCGGCCGTTGCATGAGGGGTGTCGTCGATCGACAACGACCCGTCCGCGACGCCGCCGGCGATCATCCGTTCCAGCCGGCCGACGATCGCGGCGGTCCCGGACTTCGTCGTGGCCCGCATCGCTTCCGACAGATCCGCGATTTCCGCGCCCAGCTTGACGACCAGGCATCCGCCCTGGCAGTGGTCCGCCGTTTGCGTGTCGTAGAAGTACTGCCAGTACTCCATGACGTGCTCGGCCGCGCTCTTCTCCGCCTGGGCGACGATGCGGTCCATCGTCGCGAAGTAGTCGTCGAAGTAGCTTTTCATCATTGCCTCGCCGAAGGCGTCCTTAGACTCGAACCAGTGGTAGAACGACCCCTTCGGCACACCGGCGTCGGCCAGCACTTCGTTGATGCCGACCGCGGCGTACCCCTTGACCAGGACGATCCGCCTTGCGGCGTCCAGCAGGCTCCGGCGCGTGTCCATTTTCGAGGCGGGCATGCCGCGACGCTACCCGGCAATTAGACCAGTCGTCTAGTAAGTGCTTTTGTGGCCCCGATCACCTCTTTGAAATTCTGAGTTGTTCAACTCAGAATGGGTCGGCCTGGAGTTTCTGCGACGAGGAGACGTGATGCGACGGTCGGACTGGAAGTCGGTGCTGGACGCCGCCGGCGCGGCGGCGCTGGGACACCTCGACTCGCTGGCCGACCGGCCGGTGCTGCCCTCGGCGGACTACGAGGCGATCCATGCGGTGCTGGACCGGCCGTTGGCCGCGGGCGGCATCGAGGCTCGGCAAGTGATCAGCGAGCTCGCCGACGACCTCGAGCCGTACATCACCGCGCAGGCCGGTGGGCGCTACTTCGGCTTCGTCGTGGGGGGCCTGCACCCGGCGGCTTTCGGAGCGGAGCTGCTCGTGACGGCTTGGGACCAGAACGCGCCGATGTTCGCCGGAGCGCCGGGAGTGGCGGTGGCGGAGGAAGTCGCGGCGCGCTGGCTGGTCGACCTGCTGGGCCTGCCGCAGCAGAGTTCGGTGGGATTCGTCACCGGTGGCCAGATGGCGACGTTCACCGGCCTGGCCGCCGCCCGCCACGAGGTGCTGCGCGAAGTGGGCTGGGACGTCGAGGCTCGTGGCCTGCCCGGTGCCCCGCCGGTGACGGTGGTGGTCAAGACCGGTGCGCACGCCACCGTGCTGCGGGCACTGCGGTTCCTCGGGCTTGGCGAGCAGGCGCTGGTCACGGTGGCGTGCGACGACGAAGACCGCATCCGGCCGGACGCGCTGCGAGAGGCGTTGGCCACGATCCACGGGCCGACGATCGTCGTGGTGGAGTCCGGAAATGTGAACACGGGAGCCTTCGACGACTTCGACGCGGTCGCCGACCTGGCCGATGAACACCGGGCCGCCGGCAACCCGACCTGGGTGCACGTCGACGGCGCGGTGATGCTGCTGGCCGCCGCGTCCCGGTCCATGGCCGGGCGGGTGGCCGGGCTCGACCGGCTGGACTCCTGGTCGACCGACGGCCACAAGCTGCTCAACGTCGCCTACGACTGCGGCATCGCGATCTGCCGCAACGCCGCCGCGCACCGGGCCGCGATGAGCGTGCAGGCCGCCTATCTCGAGCAGGACTCCGGCGCTCGCGATCCGCTGGGTTGGGGCCCCGACTTCTCCCGCCGCGCCCGGGGTGTGCCCGTCTACGCCACCCTGCGCGCCCTCGGTCGCGACGGCGTCGCCGAGCTGGTCGAGCGCGTGACGACGCTGGCCCGTCGCTTCGCCGACGCGCTCACCGCGAGCGGTCGGGCCGAGATCGTCAACGACGTCGTGTCCAACCAGGTCCTCGTGCGCTGGCTCGCCCCGGACGGCGACCACGGCCGCCTGGCCGACGCGGTGATGACCGGGGTCCGGACCGAAGGCCGCGCTTTCTTCACCGGCACGACCTACCGCGGGGAACGCCTGATGCGGATCTCGGTGTCGGACTGGGCCACCGACGAAGACGACGTAGACCAGGCGCTGGAAGCGTTGCTTCGCCACGCCCGTCTCGCCACCGGTGTGGCGACCGAGGCGAGTTGAGGCGGGCCGGGGACGACGGCCACACTGGACCGGTGAACTCGGAACCGGAAACCACGCGGTCCGGCCGCCCCTTGGGGTTCGACCGGGCCGAGATGCTCTCGCGTCTGATGAAGCTGTTCTGGCAAACGGGTTTCGAACGCGTCACCCAGCAGCAGATGGCCGCCGTGACCGGCCTGTCGACTTCCAGCCTGTACAACACGTTCGGCACGAAGGCCGAGATCTACCGCGAAGCGATGGCCGACTACCTGCGTGGCATGCGGGCCGTCCTGGAGCCGCTCGAACACGGCCGCCGAGGCAGCGAAGACGTGCTGGAGATGCTCTCGCGCACGAAGGCCGTACTCGACAGCGCACAGGGAAAATTCGGCTGCATGGCCGTGACAGCGATGACGGATCCGGTCGACGAGCAGGTCGCGCGGGCGACCGGCGAGTACCGCGAACAGCTGCGGGCCGGATTCCTCGCCGTCGCGAAACGAGCCCGTGAGCTCGGTGAAGCCGCGCCGGAGCCGGTGCTCGCGGCCAACCTGATGACCGCGGCCGTGTTGGGCACCCTGACCGTCGCCCGGGCCGCCCCGGAAAGCAACGAACTGGCGGCGCAGCTGGACGCGTTGCGGGACTTCGTCAACGGCTGGCGCCCGGGTCTTGCGCACGGCGTCGCCGGATAGGCTCGGGACTCGCCCCCTGAGTCGCCGCGGTCCGCCGAGGGGCTGGTGAAACGGTCAGGGACGGGCGTGGGCCGGCAGGTCGCGGAGCGGCATCCGGCCGGTTGGCCGGCAGCGGGCGGGCCGAAGATGGTGGTGCCGACCACGTCCGGCAACGACGAGCTCGTCCGCTGTGGCCGAAACCCGGTTACGGCCCGAAGGGTTCGGCGCCGCAGATTCCGTCTGGTGCGGACGTGAGCAGGCCCCGGACGAACCGGCTTCAGCGGAGCCGGACGTCGCGGCGGTATCGCTGCCGCCCGGTCGGTGGCGTGGGGTGCGCTCGCCCGCTTCGAGCCAGATGTCCTGCACCACCTCGCGATCGTGGGCAAAGATGGTCAAAGCGGCTGGGACGAGCCTGGCAGCACGGTTCCGGCCTGGAACGTCGTCCCGTGGGACAGCGCGTACCTGGACTCTCTGGAGTACCAGTGGGAGCTGGCGGTCGAGTTCTGGCGGCGAATCGACGCGCTCGCTGTCGAGCACGGCGGTGGAGGACCTGGGCGAGCTGGTCTTCCACGCGGCGTTGACGGTGTTGGACGGCCGGATCACCTATGCCGGCCCGGCGAGCGAGGCACCGCCGCCGCCACGGGGTGTTCCGGTCATCGACGGCCGGGGTGGCACGCTGTTGCCCGGCTTTTTCGACTGCCACGTCCACCTCGGAATGCCGTCGGAGCAGTCGTTGGTGGAACACGCACTCACGACGAACGACGTGATGCGGGTGCTTGGGACCGTGCGGCGGATGCGACTGACTCTGGATGCGGGCATCACCTCGGCGCGTGACCTGGGAGCCTTGCCCGCGGCCTACCGCGACGGCGACGACGACCAGATCGTCCCCTACGCCGACTCGGGACCGCTCTCGGCCAAGCTGCTGCCCCAACGGCACCCTCAAGACCTACGCCGGGTTCCCGCACGGCATGCCC
This sequence comes from Amycolatopsis sp. NPDC005961, assembly GCF_040629235.1. Taxonomy (NCBI): domain Bacteria; kingdom Bacillati; phylum Actinomycetota; class Actinomycetes; order Pseudonocardiales; family Pseudonocardiaceae; genus Amycolatopsis; species Amycolatopsis sp. NPDC005961. The sequence goes on from NZ_JBEXVF010000002.1 coordinate 317,581, forward strand.
ACCACCCAGGCCGACACGATCAACGCCGACCTGCTCGAGTTCATCCGGTCCTGACAAACGGTGCACGAACTCGGCCGTGCCCGGGTGCCCCGGCGGGACACAGGCTCGTCGCGGTGCGGACAGGAGGGTGGCGGGCTGCCCGGCCTTAGCGCGGCCCCGGGGCAGCGAAGCAAGGTCCCGTTCGTAGGTCCGAGCGCTTGCAATGAGGCGCTCGACGACCGGGCCGAGGAACGCCCCCGAGCCGCACGACGGCTCCA